>CAMKFK010000083.1 GCA_946411835.1 uncultured Clostridia bacterium | reverse complement strand
TCGTCGCCATCGCCGACCGCGTCGCGCATCCGCTGTACAAGAAGATCGTCGGCCGCACCTACAAGCTCAAGGCGCATGACGAGAACAACGAGTGCGGTATCGGCGATACCGTCAAGGTGATGGAGACCCGCCCCCTGTCCAAGGACAAGCGCTGGCGCGTGGTCGAGATCGTCGAGAAGGCGAAGTAAGGAGGTACCGGAACCATGATTCAGCAGGAAACTTTCCTGAAGGTCGCTGACAACACCGGCGCCAAGGAAATCAAGTGCATCCGCGTTCTGGGCGGCTCCAGCCGCAAGTACGGCAACATCGGCGACGTCATTGTGGCGTCGGTCCGCAAGTCCACCCCCGGCGGGCAGGTCAAGAAGGGCGAGGTGGTCCGCGCGGTGATCGTGCGCAGCGCCAAGGGCGTCCGCCGCGCCGACGGGACCTACGTCCGCTTCGACGAGAACGCCGCCGTCCTCATCAAGGACGATAAAAACCCCCGCGGCACCCGTATCTTTGGGCCCGTCGCCCGTGAGCTCCGCGACAAGGATTACATGAAGATCCTGTCCCTCGCTCCGGAAGTTGTGTAAGGAGGGCTTGAAAGAATGGCTATGAACGTCAAGAAGGGCGACACCGTGGTCGTCCTGTCCGGCAAGGACAAAGGCAAGCAGGGCAAGGTGCTCGGCACCATCCCCTCCGAGGACAAGGTCGTCGTCGAGGAGATCAACATGGTGACGTGCCACATCAAGCCGCGCCGCCAGGGCGAGACCGGCGGCATCGTGAAGCGCGAGGCGGCGCTCTATGCGTCCAAGGTGCAGGTCGTCTGCCCGAAGTGCAAGAAGGGCACCCGCGTCGCCCACCGGTTCGAGGGCGACAAGAAGCTCCGCGTGTGCAAGCACTGCGGCGCCGCGCTGTAAGAAAGGAGTATGCTGCAATGGCCAGATTAAAGGAACAGTATAAGGCGGACATTGCGCCGGCTCTTTTCAAGAAGTTCGGTTACAAGTCCACCATGCAGGTGCCCCGCATTGAGAAGGTCGTCGTCAACGTCGGCTGCGGCGAGGCGCGCGACAACGCGAAGGTGCTCGACGCCGTCGTGCGCGACCTGAGCACCATCACCGGCCAGAAGGCCGTCATCACCAAGGCGAAGAAGTCCGTCGCGAACTTCAAGATTCGTGAGGGCATGCCCATCGGCGCGAAGGTCACGCTTCGCGGCGACAAGATGTGGGAATTCCTGGACCGTCTCTTCAACGTGGCGCTCCCCCGCGTGCGCGATTTTCGCGGCATCAGCGCCAACGCCTTCGACGGGCGCGGCAACTATGCCCTCGGCATCAAGGAGCAGCTGATCTTCCCCGAGATCGAGTACGACAAGGTCGACAAGATTCGCGGCATGGACGTCGTCATCTGCACCACCGCCAAGACCGATGAAGAGGCTCGCGAGCTGCTGACGCTGGTCGGCGCGCCGTTCGAGCGCTAAGGAGGAGGAACCCATGGCTAAGACTTCTATGAAGATCAAGCAGGCCCGCCCTGCCAAGTTCTCCAGCCGCCGCTACAACCGCTGCAAGCTGTGCGGCCGCCCCCACGCCTACCTGCGTGACTACGGCGTGTGCCGCATCTGCTTCCGCGAGCTCGCCTATAAGGGCGAAATCCCCGGCGTCCGCAAAGCCTCGTTCTGATTCTTTTGTCCGCATACTTCGTCGCGGACGGCTTAAATCGTCGACAAAGGCGAAGCCTTTGCCGACGAGGGGGTTTTCGCTCCGCTTCTCGCACGCTTTGTCCGCGTTCGCGGACAAAGCGCACGAGTCACCGTTGCGCCGGCCGTTTTCCGCTTCCCTTCGGTCGCGGAAAACGGGGCGCTGCCTCGAAACAGCCTCGCTTGCTCCGCCGCCGGCGGCGCTTCGGCTGTTTCCGCTCCGCGCAAGGTGTTTTTCTGACGCGCATGTCGTCAGAAAAAGGGATCAGGTTCCTTTCGCGCCTGCGGGCGCGAAACCCTGCGGGGCTTTGGCTATAGGCTGTGCCGTGCACAAGGTACGGCGGCGCGACTTGTCTGCGAACAAAATCCTTCAGAAGGAAAACAGAACCCGCAGGGTTCTGATGATAAGAAATGCGCGCCTTTGATATGGGGCGTGGACTGCGAAAGGTCTCCTGTAATTCCCCAATTATAGGAGATACCTCGCGGCCGAAACGGGAGAAACATCCCGTAACTCTGAATTGGGAGGAACCACGAAATGCATATCACAGACCCCATTGCGGATATGCTCACCCGCATCCGCAACGCAAACAACGCAAGACACGATACCGTTGATGTTCCCGCCTCCAACATGAAAAAGAGCATCGCTCAAATTTTGCTGGACGAGGGCTATATCAAGAGCTTTCAGATCGAGGACGACGGCGTGCAGGGCATGATCCACATCACGCTCAAGTACAACGGCAAGGACAAGGTCATCACCGGCCTGCGCCGCGTGTCGAAGCCGGGCCTCCGCGTCTACGTCGGCGCGGACGAGATGCCCCGCGTGCTGCGCGGGCTCGGCGTCGCCATCGTCTCCACGTCCAAGGGCGTCATGACCGACAAGGCCGCTCGCGCGAACCATGTCGGCGGCGAAGTCCTGGCGTTTGTGTGGTAAGGAGGGCAGAGAACAATGAGTCGTATCGGCAGAATGCCCGTTGCCATCCCCGCCGGTGTTGAGATCAGCATCGCCGATGGCAACCTTGTCACCGTCAAGGGCCCGAAGGGCACCCTGACCCAGCAGCTGGAGAGCACCATGACCATCAAGCAGGAGGGCGCCGAGCTCCACGTCTCCCGTCCCAACGACGAGAAGGCGAACCGCGCGCTGCACGGCCTCACCCGCGCCCTGCTGCACAACATGATCGTCGGCGTGACCCAGGGCTATCAGAAGGAACTCGATATCAACGGCGTCGGCTACCGTGCCGCCAAGGAGGGCAACAAGCTCGTCCTGACCATCGGCTACTCTCACCCCGTCGAGGTCCCGGACACCGAGGACGTCAAGACTGAGGTCCCCAACCCCAACCACATCGTCGTGTCCGGCTGCGACAAGCAGAAGGTCGGCCAGTTCGCCGCCGAGCTGCGTGAGAAGCGCCCGCCCGAGCCGTACAAGGACAAGGGCATCAAGTACACGGATGAGGTCATCCGCCGCAAGGTCGGTAAGACCGGCGCGAAGAAATAAGGAGGTGTGCCGAAATGATAAGAAGACCCGATACCAAGGCGCAGCGTTTAAAGCGTCATAAGAGAGTCCGTTCCAAGGTCTCCGGCACCCCCGAAAGACCCCGCCTGAACGTATTCCGCAGTGAGAAGAACATCTACGCCCAGATCATTGACGACGTCGCCGGCAACACGCTGGTCGCGGCGTCCTCGCTCGACAAGGAGATCGAGGGCAACGGCGGCAACAAGGCCGCCGCGCGCGCGGTCGGCAAGCTGATCGCGCAGCGCGCGAAGGCAAAGGGCATCGACGCGGTCGTCTTCGATCGCGGCGGCTACCTGTATCACGGCCGCGTCGCTGAGCTGGCCGAGGGCGCCCGCGAGGGCGGTCTGGAATTCTGAGGGAGGAGGAAAGAGAAATGCCCAGATTTGAAAGAGAACAAAGCGAATTCATGGAAAAGCTCGTTTTCCTCAACCGCGTTTCCAAGACGGTCAAGGGCGGCCGCGTGGCGAAGTTCTCCGCGCTGATGGTCGTCGGCGACGGGAAGGGCAAGGTCGGTTACGGCCTTGGCAAGGCCTCCGAGGTTCCCGAGGCGATCCGCAAGGGTCTCGAGGCCGCGAAGAAGAACATGATTACCGTCACGCTCGAGGGGACCACCATCCCCCACGAGACGATCGGCGAGTTCGGCGCGGGCCGCGTGCTGCTCAAGCCCGCCGCGCCCGGTACCGGCGTCATTGCCGGCGGCGCGGTGCGCGCGGTGGTCGAGGCGGCCGGCATCAAGGACATCCGCACCAAGTGCCTGCGCTCCAACAACCCGAACAACGTCGTCGGCGCGGCGTTCGAGGGTCTCCGCTCCATGCGCAACGCCCAGCAGGTCGCGCAGACGCGCGGCAAGAGCGTGGAAGAGATCAAAGGTTAAGGAGGCTCCAAGATGGCTAAATTGAATGTTGAGCTCGTCAAGAGCCTGAACGGCAGACACGACAAGCACATTGCCACTGCCAACTCCATGGGCCTGCGCCGCATCGGCGACAGCAGCGTCCAGCCCGACAACGACCAGACCAGAGGCAAGATCGCCCAGATCGGCTATCTGCTCAAGGTCACCGAAGTGAAGTAAGGAGGAGAAGTCGAAATGAAACTTCATGAACTGTCTCCTGCCGCCGGTTCTACCAAAGAGGCGTATCGCAAGGGCCGCGGCAACGGCAGCGGCAACGGCAAGACCGGCGGTCGCGGCCACAAGGGCCAGAAGGCCCGCAGCGGCGGCGGCGTTCGCATCGGGTTCGAGGGCGGCCAGATGCCCATGACCCGCACCACCCCGAAGCGCGGCTTCAACAACATCTTTGCCCAGCCGTACGAGATCATCAACCTCAGCGCGCTCAACCGGTTTGAGGACGGGGAAACCGTCAACGCGGAGACCCTGCTCGCGAGGGGGGTCCTCTCCAAGTGCGAATACGGGTTCAAGGTCCTCGGCAACGGTTCCGTCAAGAAGAAGGTCACCGTGCAGGCGTCTGCGTTTTCCGCGTCCGCGAAGGAAGCGATCGAGGCGGCCGGCGGAAAGGCAGAGGTGGTCTAAGTGATCCAGACGATTCGCAGGGCCTGGGGCATTCCCGAGCTGCGGAAGAAGATCATCTTCACGATCATGATCCTGCTCATTTTCCGCCTCGGTAACGCGATTCCCGTTCCCTATGTCAACACAGAGCTGCTCCAGCAGTATCTGGACGGGATGGGCACCACGGTGCTGGGCCTCTACAACGTGATGTCCGGCGGCGCGTTCGCGCAGGCGACGGTGTTCGCCCTCGGCGTCCAGCCCTATATCAACAGCTCCATCATCATCCAGCTGCTGACCATCGCCATCCCCGCGCTCGAACGTCTCGCGCGGGACGGCGGCGAGGCCGGCAAGAAGAAGATCGCCTCCATCACGCGCTACGCGACGGTCGGCATCGCCCTGCTCCAGGGCTTCGGCTATTATATGCTCATGCGCAACTACAGCATTCTCGAACAGTCCGGCCTCTGGCAGGCGCTGGTCATCATCGTGTCGTTTGTGGCGGGCTCCTCCTTCGTCATGTGGCTGGGCGAGCAGGTCAATGAGTTCGGGATCGGCAACGGCATCTCCATCATCCTGTTCGCGGGCATCATCTCCCGCGTGCCGACCATGGTCAGCGCGGCGCGCAGCTTCATCGCCTCGTCGGAGAACACCGGCCTCGCCGTGCTGTATATGGTCCTGCTGGCGATTGGTATGCTGGCGCTCATCATCCTGATCGTGCACGTCAGCGGCGCGGAGCGCCGCATCCCGGTCCAGTACGCCAAGCGTCAGGTGGGCCGCAAGATGTACGGCGGCCAGGCGTCCACCCTTCCCATGAAGGTCAACATGTCCGGCGTCCTCCCGGTCATCTTCGCGCAGAGCATCGCGTCCCTGCCGGCGACGATCGCGGCGTTCCTGCCGGCGCCCGCTGCGGGCAGCGACGGCGCGGCGTTCCTGAACGCCATCGACACGAAGTCCGTGCTGTATCTGTTCGTATACTTCCTGATGATTATCGGCTTCAGCTATTTCTATGCCACCATCCAGTTTAATCCCGTTGAGATCTCCAACAACCTGAAGCGTCAGGGCGGCTTCATCCCGGGCTTCCGCCCCGGCAAGCCGACGAGCGACTTCATTTCGAAGGTGCTCTCGAAGATCACGCTGTTTGGCGCCATCTATCTCGGTATCGTTGCGATCGCGCCCCTGATCGTCGGCAAGGCGATTGACAACAACGCGCTCGCCATCGGCGGTACGTCCGTCATCATCGTGGTCGGCGTCGCACTGGAGACGGTGCAGGTGCTCGAGAACCAGATGCTGATGCGGCAGTACAAGGGATTCCTTGAATAAGGAGAAGAAGAGATGAGATTGATTTTGTTGGGCGCTCCCGGCGCAGGCAAGGGCACACAGGCTGCTATCCTCGCCAAGGAGCTGAGCATTCCTGCCATCTCCACCGGCAACATCCTGCGCGCGGCGGTCGCCGGCGGCAGCGAGCTGGGCAAGCAGGCGAAGGCCTGCATGGAGCGTGGCGCGCTGGTGTCCGATGAGATCATCATCGGCATCATCCGCGACCGGCTTGCCGAACCCGACTGCGCGAACGGGTATATCCTTGACGGGGTGCCCCGCACGCTCGGTCAGGCGGAGGCGCTGGAGAAAAACGGCGTCGTGTTCGACCGCGTGGTCTCCATGGAAATCTCCGACGAGACGATCATGGAGCGCATGAGCGGGCGGCGCGTCTGCCCGAAGTGCGGCGCGAGCTACCATGTCGCCGCCGTGCCCCCGAAGCAGGCGGGCGTGTGCGACGAGTGCGGCAGCGCGCTCATCACCCGCAAGGATGATGCCCCCGAGACCGTGAAAGCGCGTCTCGCGGTCTATCACAAGGAGACAGAGCCGCTTAAGGACTTCTACCGTTCGCGCGGCGTTCTGGTTCCCGTGGCGGATCAAGGCTCCGTCGAGGCCACCTCCGCTGCGATCCTCAAGCTGCTGAAGGGGTAAGTGAATGATAACCCTTAAATCGGCGCGAGAGATCGAACTGATGCGCCGGGCCGGAAAAATTACCGCGGCTGCCCGTGCCTTGGCAGGGGAAATGGTAAGGCCCGGCGCAACAACCCGAGAGATCGACAAGGCAGTGCACCGCTTCATCAAGTCACAGGGCGCCGAGCCGTCGTTTCTGAACTACAACGGCTACCCCGCGAGCGTCTGCATCTCCGTCAACGATGAGATCATCCACGGCATTCCCGGTCCCCGGGTGCTGCGGGAGGGCGACATCGTCAGCGTGGACGTGGGCGCGTACATCGGGGGGTTCCACGGCGACTGTGCGGCGACCTACGCCTGCGGGACCGTTTCCGAGGAGGCGCAGCGCCTCATCGACGTGACCAGGCAGAGCTTTTTCGAGGGTATCCGCTACGCCCGCGAGGGCTGCCGCGTCTCGGACATCGGTCACGCGGTGCAGGAGTATGTGGAGCGCAACGGCTTCTCCGTCGTGCGCGAGTATGTCGGCCACGGCGTCGGCAGGCAGATGCACGAGAGCCCCGAGGTCCCGAACTACAGCGCCCCCGGGCACGGCCCGAAGCTCCTGCGCGGCATGACGCTTGCCGTGGAGCCCATGGTCAACGCCGGCACGGCGGCGATCCGGCAGATGCCGGACGGCTGGACGGTCAAAACGGCCGACGGCAAGTACGCCGCGCACTATGAAAACACGCTTCTCATCACAGCCGGCGAACCGGAGCTTCTGACGGTTCCCGCGCCATGAGGTGTGCGATGGAAATCACGAGAGCGCATTTGGTCGAGGCGACCGCCGGACGCGAGCGCGGCAAGCTCTTCTACGTCCTGAGGACGGACGGGGACTACCTGCTGCTCGCGGACGGCAAAAGCCGCCGCGTGGAGGCGCCGAAGCGGAAAAAGCGCAAGCACGCCCGCTTCGTCGCCGACCCGGGCGACCGCGTCGCCGCGAAGATCAGAGCAGACGAGAAAATTACCAACAGCGAGCTTCGTAAATCGATTGCATCGTACAGCGGTGCAGATAATTCCGACCAGGAGGGATAGCACTTGGCGAAATCCGACATGATCGAAGTGGAGGGCACGGTGATCGAGTCCCTGCCCAACACCACATTCCAGGTAGATATCGGAAACGGCCACACGATTCTGGCTCATATTTCCGGAAAACTCAGAATGAATTTCATCCGGATCCTGCCCGGTGACAAGGTCACGGTGGAGATGTCCCCGTATGACCTGACCCGCGGTCGGATCACATGGCGAACAAAGTAATTGGAGGTTTCAGACATGAAAGTAAGACCGTCTGTGAAGCCCATGTGCGAGAAGTGCAAGATCATTCGCCGCAAAGGCCGCGTCATGGTCATCTGCGAGAATCCGAAGCACAAGCAGCGCCAGGGTTGAGACTGAATTGGAGGTAAATTAAATGGCACGTATTGCCGGTATTGACCTGCCGAAGGACAAGCGAATCGAAATCGGTTTGACTTATATCTACGGTATTGGCAGAAAGAGCGCCTGCGACATCCTGGAGAAGGCGGGCGTGAACCCGGACACCCGCGTCAAGGATCTCACCGACGTGGAGGAGTCGAAGCTGCGTGAAATCATCGACCACAGCTACATTGTCGAGGGCGACCTGCGCCGTCAGACCGCGCTGGACATCAAGCGCCTGAGCGAGATTGGCTGCTATCGCGGCATGCGGCACCGCCGCGGCCTGCCCGTTCGCGGCCAGCGCAGCAAGACCAATGCCCGCACCCGCAAGGGCCCCAAGAAGACCATTGCGAACAAGAAGAAGTAAGGAGGGA
>CAMKFK010000082.1 GCA_946411835.1 uncultured Clostridia bacterium | reverse complement strand
ACACCTCCTGCGGGGTGCCGATCTGCTGGATGAAGCCGTCCTTCATGATGACGATACGGTCGCCCAGCGTCATCGCCTCGACCTGGTCGTGCGTGACGTAGATGAAGGTGGTGTTGATCTGCTGGCGCAGCTTGATGATCTCCGCGCGCATCTGGTTGCGGAGCTTCGCGTCGAGGTTGGACAGCGGCTCGTCCATCAGCAGGACCTTCGGCTCGCGGACGATGGCGCGGCCGATGGCGACGCGCTGGCGCTGACCGCCGGAGAGCGCCTTGGGCTTGCGGGGCAGATATTGGGTGATGCCCAGCGTCTCCGCAGCATGGTCGACGCGCTGCTTGATCTCGTCGGCGGGCATCTTGCGCAGCTTGAGCGGGAACTCCATGTTCTCGCGGACGGTCATGTGGGGATAGAGCGCATAGCTCTGGAAGACCATGGCGATGTCGCGGTCCTTGGGCGCGACGTCGTTCATCAGCTTGCCGTCGATGTACAGCTCACCCTTGGAAATCTCCTCGAGACCCGCGACCATGCGCAGGGTGGTGGACTTGCCGCAGCCGGACGGACCGACGAGGACGATGAACTCCTTGTCCTTGATGTCGAGGTTGAACTTCTGCACCGCGACGACGCCTTCGTCCGTGACCTGCAGGTTGATCTTCTTCTCCTCCTCGAGAGCGGCCTTGGCCTTTTTCTTGCTCTCGCCGGGCGCGTGGGGATAGATTTTCATGATGCCCTTGAGCAAAACCTCTGCCATAACACTTTGACCGTAGCTCCGCTGCCTCCGCAAACCGGAGCCTCGCGACCATCCGCGCGGGATGCGCCGCCTTGCGACAGGTCTCCACACTGCCGCACCGTCGGTCGGACGGGATTTCCTCCTTCTTTGTTTTCCCGCGCGCGGTACGTGAGGTGGAGTACCGGTCGCGGGTTGGAATGGAAATGTGTCCATAAGGACAAAGCCATTATACAGAAAGAAACGTCTCGGCACAACCAAAAAATGCGGAAATGTTCAAATTTAGGCGCTTTTGCCAAGATGGACGCGGCGTTCTTGTCCGCTTTGACGGCTTGCCGACGCGCCGTGCGGGATCGGCTGCCACGCGGTCGTGCGCCGCAGCAGCGACAGCACCTGAAGCGGCAGGAACGACGCCATGAAAACGGGGAACAGCGCCGCGCTCCGCCACAGCCCGCGCTCCGGCGCGCATCGCGCGAGCAGCGCCGAGAACAGCGCCGCGCCGCACCACGCGAGAAGCAGCGACGCCGCCCACGCGCCCAGCCGACCGGTCCCCGCCGCCGCGCACGCGCGCAGCAGCGCGGGAACGGGCGAAAGCGCCTGAACGAACGGCGCGAGCAGGAAAAAGCACAGATCCGCCCGCCGCGCGCGTCCGGCGGCGGGCGCGGCGCGCAGGAGGCGGGGCAGCTCCGCCTCCGCGACGGACATGACGCCGCTGCACCAGCGCCTGCGCTGTGTGAGCGACACGCGGAACGACACGGGCGCCTCGTCGTAGGTCAGCGCCTCCGGCACCCAGCGGACGCGCTCGCCCAGCGCCGCGCATTGGGCGGCGAGCTCCGCGTCCTCGGCGATGGTCGCCGTGTTCCAGCCGCCCAGCCGCTCCAGCACCTCGCGGTGCACCGTCACGCCCGTGCCGACGAGCTTGGCGGACAAGCCGAGGTTCGCGCGGGAACGGTTGAAGAACGTGTCGTTTAGCGCGAAATACAGGGCGTAGCAGCCCGCGACCCAGGAATCGCGCGGGTTCTTGACGCGCATGCCCGCCTTGGCGACGCGCGCGCCCGCGCAGACCGCGTCGTTCATCCGCGCCAGAAAATCGGGATGGACGAGGTTGTCCGCGTCGAACAGGCAAAAGGCGTCGTAGCGGCGCGGCAGCAGCTGCGCGATCGCCTCGTGCAGCGCGTCGCCCTTGCGGCGCACCGGCGCGCGGCAGCGCAGAATGTGCGCGTCCGCCGCGCGCGCCGCGTCCGCCGTGTTGTCGGTGTAGTTGTTGGGGATGACATAGACGTCATAGAGCGCGGCGGGGTAGTTCTGTGCGCGCAGGCTGCGGACGAGCGCGGCGACGACCGCCTCCTCGTTCCGCGCGGGGATCAGGCAGGCGAAGCGCGTTTTGGGCGCGCGGCGCGGGTAGGGTGCGGGACGCTTCCAGAACAGCAGCGCCGTCAGGAGAAACCAGAGGGAAAACGCCTTGAGCGGCAGCGAGAGCGCCGCAGCGATGCAGCCGAGCATGAGAATGACCGCCTTTCGGAAAAGGATACGGTCAGCATAACGCCCGATCCTTAACGCGGCGCGGCGGTTTTTCCTAAGATTTCCTTAAGGAAGCGCATCTTAGGAAAACCTTAAGACTTTTCCTCTGGTCATCTTAAGGGCGCGGTATTATACTGGGCGGCGAGGTGAGTGCGATGTACAACATCCTGATCTGCGACGATGAGCGCGATATTGTGTCCGCGCTGAAAATCTACCTCTCCGGCGAGGGCTGCAACCTTCTGGAGGCGTACGACGGGCGCGAGGCGCTGGAGCTGGTGCGGCGGAACGAGGTCCATCTGATCCTCATGGACGTCATGATGCCGAAGCTGGACGGCATTGCCGCCACAGCGAAGATACGCGAGGCGAGCAACGCGCCGATCCTGATGCTGACCGCGAAAAGCGAGAGCGGCGACAAGGTGCTGGGGCTGAACGTCGGGGCGGACGACTACATCACCAAGCCCTTCGACCCCGCCGAGGTCGTGGCGCGGGTGCGTTCGCAGCTGCGGCGCTACACGCGGCTCGGCGGCGCGCCGGAGCCGGAGCGCGCGGGGCGGTGGAGCGTCGGCCCCATCACGCTGGACGAGGAGGACAAGACCGTCACCGTGGACGGCGAGGGCGTCGCGCTGACGCCCATCGAGTACAACATCCTGCGCCTGCTCATCCGGCGTCCGGGGCGTATTTACTCCTCCGCGCAGATTTACGAGCTGGTCTGGAACGAGAGCGCCTTCGGCGCGGAGAACGCGGTGTCGGTGCACATCCGCCACCTGCGGCAAAAGCTGGAGATCAACCCCTCGGAGCCGCGCTACTTAAAGGTCGTGTGGGGGCTGGGCTACAAATTGGAGGACGGACGACATGAAAAGAACTGAATGGTTGAAACGCTTCTGGGTCAAGGCGCTCGCGTTCGCGCTGGCGACGGCGCTCGTGCCGCTGCTTGCCGTGTGCGGCGCGTCGCTGCTGTGCGGCTACGAGAACAGCTGGTGGGCGAGCGCGGACTACGACGTCTATGAGACGGATATGGTGCGCGGCGCGGTCTATACGCAGATGGCGCGCACGCGGGACTACTGCGAGCGCTTCGGCGCGGCGGTCGCGGAGGATCGCTATTTCACCGACGCGCGCTACACCAACTACCGCTTCGCCCTCTACGACGAGGACGGCGCGGCGGTGTTCGACAACCTTTCGACCGACGGCGTACCGCTGGGCCTTTCGAACCCGCTGGAGCACGGCGGACGCATCGAAAGCGGCGTCGCCCGCACGCTGACCGCGCAGGACGGCATATTCTGGGCGGTACGGGCGACGGACGCGCTGCACAGCCTTTTTGCCGTCGCCATCCCCCTGGGCGTCGGCGCGGCGCTGGCGCTGCTGGCGCTCGTCGTGTACCTCGCGTGCGTCGCAGGGCGGCGTCCGAACGCCGAGGGCGTCGCCCCGGGGTGGCAGGAGAGGATACCCTTCGACCTCTACCTCGCCGTCGCGGGCGCGGGAGCGTTCGCGCTGATTTGTCTTTTCGCGGAGTGCTTCAACTACGGCTCGACAGGCGATCTGCCGCTCCTCGCGGCGGGCGCGCTCGGGTGCCTGACCGCGCTGGCGGTGCTGGCGCTGGCGGCGTGGATGACGCTCTGCGCCCGCGTCAAGCTGGGGAAGTGGTGGCGCAACACCGTGACGTTTCGGGCGCTGCGCCTTGCGTGGCGCGCGCTCCGATGGTGCGGGCGGGCTGCGCGGAACGCGGCGCGCGCCGTGCCGCTGGTGTGGCGGACGGCGCTGCTCCTGCTGGGCATATCGTTCGCGGAGTTCTGCTGCATCGTCTCCGCGCGGTACGACATCGAAATCCTGCTTGCGCTCTGGCTGTTTGAAAGGCTGCTGTTGTTCCCTGCGGTGTTTTACCTCGCGTGGGAGATGAAAAAGCTGCTCGCCGTCGGCGCGGCGCTGGCGGCGGGCAACCTCGACGCGCGGGTGGACACGAAGCATATGTACTGGGACCTGCGCGCGCACGGGGAGAACCTGAACGACATCTCGCGCGGGATGCAGCGCGCCGTGGAGAAGCAGCTGAAAAGCGAACGGCTCAGGACCGAGCTCATCACCAACGTGTCCCACGACGTCAAGACGCCGCTGACGAGCATCGTCAACTACGTCGACCTCCTGCGCCGCGACCCCGGGGGCGAGCATACGGCGGAGTATCTGGAGGTGCTGGACCGCCAATCCCGGCGGCTCAAGAAGCTGACGGAGGACCTGGTGGAGGTGTCCAAGGCGTCCACGGGCAACATCGCGGTCAACGCCGCGCGCCGCAGCGTGGGCGAGCTGCTGACGCAGGCGCTGGGCGAGTACAGCGAGCGGCTGGAGCGGGCGGAGCTGACGCCGGTGCTGACCCTGCCGGAGGGGGAGCTCTTCGTCCGGGCGGACGGCGCGCTGACATGGCGGGTGCTGGACAACCTGTTCTCCAACGCCTGCAAGTACGCCCTGCCGGGCACGCGGTTCTATCTCGACGCCGTTTCGGACGGCGACCGGGTGCGGCTGAGCCTCAAAAACATCTCCCGCGAGAGGCTGAACGTCTCCGCCGACGAGCTGCTGGAGCGCTTCGCGCGCGGAGACGCCGCGCGCGGCGGCGAGGGCAGCGGGCTGGGTCTGGACATCGCCCGCTCGCTGACAGAGGCGCAGGGCGGCGTCTTCCGCCTCAGCGTGGACGGCGACCTGTTCCGCGCGGACGTGGAGCTGCCTGCCGCGTGACGCCCGCCTTCTCCGCGGCCGCCTCCTGCGTCAGCTGCTTCGGCTTTTAAATATGCGCCGCCTCCCGCCTGTCCGCTTTGATGCCGAGGACCGCCCAGCGAAGGAACGGAATGCGCGAGATGGCGGCGTTGAGCAGATAGCCGCCGCCGAAGCCCGCGAGCGCGCTGAGGAGATAGCAGGCGGGTGCGGGCAGAAGTCGGGGCCTTGCGATCCACAGCGCGACGGAGGATATCCCGAGGTAGTGGAACACATACAGTCCGAAGCTCCGCTTGCTCATCCACCGGGTGAACGGCGTGCTGAAATCGCCGTATCTCGCCATGCCGCCCAGCATGGCGAGGGAACCGGCGTAGGCGGACGCGGCGAAGAGCGGCGAGCGGTTCACCGGCTTGTCGGCGTAGTTCGCGCCGTCCTCGATGACAAAGTACAGGACACAGAACGCGGCGCAGACGAGCAGGGCGCAGACGATCAGCGCGCCCGCGCGCCGCCGCAGCCGCTCCACGACCGCCTCGTGAGAGAACACAAAGTACCCCAACAGGAAAAAGACGAAGTAGAAGGCGAAGCGGTACACCGACACGACCGGCGTGTTGAGGACCTGCGCCGCGCCCCAGATCGGGAAACAGAACGCCGCGAGCATCCAGCCGGGCGTTTTTTCGCCGAGGCGCAGCAGGCGCCCCCGTTCCGCCCTTCGGATGAGCACGAGCGCCATGCTGTAGAGCCAGAGCAGGTGCAGAAACCACAGCACGCCGCTCCCGGACGCCACCATGACCGGCAGCATCACGGACTTCGGAAGCCCCGCCTCCGCCATGTGAGCAAAGGCGTTCCCCAGCGACAGGTTCACATACCCCTGCAAAAACTGGAACGTTACCAGACCGACGGTGGACGGCACCAGCAGCTTCCGCGTCCGGCGCCGGACAAATTCGGCGTCTGTGCGCCTGTCCAGATCGTACCGCGCGCTCGCGCCCGCCACGAGGAACAGCACCGGCATAATCCACGGGTAGACGAGATACTGATACGCATCCCAGGGCTGAACGGCGAGGCCGGTGATCCGCTGCAGCCCTCCGGCGACCCCCTCCGCGTTGTACATGTAGACCACATGATACAGGACCACGAGCACGACGGTGACCCAGCGGATGTTGTCCAAATAATGCTTTCTCACAATTAACCCACCTTTGCAGCGAATTCTGACACCATTGTAACCGCAAAGTGTGAATTCGTCAACCAACAAAAGCAAACATTTTTGGGCGGACCGTGTCTGTTTTTGTTGCACCCGTCCGGCGGCGGGGACACGGTAGCGCTTGCATTTTCGCCGCGCAGACGCTATACTGTACCTATCCTTATACAGGAGGGACGATACTATGTGGGCGGAAAACGCGGTATTTTATCAAATCCATCCTCTCGGTCTGTGCGGTGTGCCGAGGCAGAACGACGGGCAGCTTTCCCACCGCATTCTGGCGCTCAGGGACTGGGCGGCGCACGTCGAACGACTCGGCGCGAACGCCGTCTGCCTCTTGCCCGTGTATGAGAGCGACGGGGACGGCAGCGACGTGCGCGACTTCCGCAAGGTGGACGGCCGCCTCGGTACGAACGATGATTTGCGCGCCGTCGTCGAGGCGTTCCACGCGCGGGGGATCAAGGTCGTGCTCTACGCAATGTTCAACTGTGTCGGGCGGAACTTCTGGGCGTTTCGCGACTTACGGGAGAAGAGGAGGGACTCCCCATACAAGGACTGGTTCTACAGCCTCGACTTCGACGGCAACACCAGCTATGACGACGGTCTCTGGTACGAGACGTGGGAGTATGGCGACGAAAGGCTCATCCGGCTCGACCCGTCGAATCCCGCATACGCGGACGAGCTGTTCGACATCGTGCGGTTCTGGATCGAGACGTTTGACATCGACGGGCTGTTTCTCGGCGCGGTGTACCGCTTCACGCTCGACTTCCTCCGCCGCCTGCATACGTTCACGGACAAGCTCAAGCCGGATTTCTTTCTCATCGGCGAGACGCCGCACGGCGAATATGACCACTGGGTTGACAGCGGGCTGCTCCACACCTGCACGAATTACGAAAGCAGCCTGAGGCTGCTTTCCAGTCTCAACGGAACGAACCTCTTCGCGATTATCCACGCGCTCAACCGCCAGTGCGGACCGAATCTGTCGGCGCCGTATCGCGGCATGCGCCTGCTCAGCTTCGTGGACAAACAGGACATGAGCCGCGTGGCGAGCGTGCTGATGCACCGGGAGCACCTGCCGCTGGCTTACGCGCTGCTGTTCGAAATGCCCGGGATCCCCTGCCTCTACTATGGCAGCGAGTGGGGCGAGAAGGCGTACCAGAACCGCGCCAACGACTGGAATCTGTGCCCCGCCTTTGACGCGCCCCAGTGGAACGAGCTGACCGATTACATCGCGCAGCTTGCCCGCGTCCGCCGTGAAAGCCCGGCCCTCTGCAGCGGCGATTTCGCCGACGTGCTGACCACGTTCCGGCAGGCCGTTTTCCAGCGCCGTTTGGACGGCGAGCGCGTGCTCGTCGCAATCAACGCCGACAGCGAGCCCTACCGCGCGCATTGCGACTACGCCTGCGGGCGCGCGACCGATATGTTCACGGGCCGGGACGTCGATTTCGGCGGCGGGCTGGAGATTCCGCCCTACTCCGCCATGTTTCTCAGGTGCGAACGATAGACGGCACAAACGGGCCGCTTCTCTCATCGTAGGGCATCGTGTAGCTCACGATGCCCTCTTTTGCGCCCGCAATCGAGCAGAGCGGGTAGAAGAAGCAGAGCCCCGCGTCCGTCAGGCAAAAGCTCCGCGTGTTCAGGCAGCGGCGCAGCGCGCGGCGCCAGTCGTCGCGAAAGCGGGCGCCGCGCTCGATGCGGCGCGCCGTCTCCTCCCGCGCAAAGCGCAGCAGGACGGACCTGCAGCGCGTGTGGGGCGGGAAGCACTCGCAAAGCGGCAGCGGCAGCCCCGCGCGCAGGTCCCACACGTCGGCGCGGCGGACGCGGAACGCCGGCGCGCCGTATGCCGTCTCCGCCGCGTCGCAGACGACGCTGCACACCGCACCGGTCCGGCAGGTCACGCGATGCTCCAGCGTCGCGCGGGCGCAGCACCACGGCGCGGACGTCTCCAGCGCGGCGCGGAACGACGCCTCGGCGTCCGGCAGCAGGACAAGGCGGCAGTAGGTCAGATAAGCGCGGCAAAAGCGCCGGTAGTACCGGTTGAACCGGCGCGCCCGCGCGTCCGCGCCCTCCGCCTGCGGCAGCGTGACCGACGCTGTCAGCACCGTGACGCCGTCCGCCTCCCATGACCGTTCCTCACGCAGCGCCTCCCCAAGACGCAAGGCCTCCCGCTCCATACGACCCCTCCGATTCCTGTTTTGCCCCATCCTATGGCGCGGACAGGGCGGGGGTGCATGAGCCGCCCGCTCTCCGCCGGATCATTTTGAGGCGAATGTACCACGGCGACAGCATTTACTTTCTTAAGCCGACGTGATACTATGTCAACTCAAGG
>CAMKFK010000081.1 GCA_946411835.1 uncultured Clostridia bacterium | reverse complement strand
GAGCTGGGGCGGCTGCTGGCGAAGCGCGGGGACGAAGCGTCGCTGCGGGAGGCGGCGGAGCTGTTCCGGGAAGCCATGCGCATTGAACCGACGCATATCCACTCCCGCACGGAGCTGGGGCGGCTGCTGGCGAAGCGCGGGGACGAAGCGTCGCTGCGGGAGGCGGAAGCGCTGTACCGCAAAGCCATCGCGCTGGACGACAGGCAGCTCGCGCCCCGCACGGAGCTGGGGCGGCTGCTGGCGAAGCGCGGGGACGCGGACGGCGCGGAGAAGGTGTACCGGGAAATCCTCAGGATTAAGCCGGATGACGTGCCGTCCCGCACGGAGCTGGGGCGGCTGCTGGTGAAGCGCGGGGACACGGACGGCGCGGCGGAGGTGTACCGGGAAATCCTCGACATTGACCGCGACAACGTCCACGCCCGCACGGAGCTGGGGCGGCTGCTGGTGAAGCGCGGGGACGAAGCGTCGCTGCGGGATGCGGAAGCGCTGTTCCGCAAAGCCATCGAGCTGGACGACAGGCAGCTCGCGCCCCGTCACGAATGGGGACTGCTGCTCGAACGCCTCGGCAGGGAACACAGCGACCCGGAGAAGCTGCGGAAGGCGAAAACGCTCTACAAGGAAATCCTCGCGCGGGACAAGCTGAATGACGGCGCGCGCAAGGGTCTCGCGCGGCTGCGGGACGTGTGACGCTACAATCACGGAAAGGGAAGGTCTTATGGACACAAAAATTCTGATCGAGCTGTTCGGTTATCTCGGCTCCGCGCTGGTGGTGGTCTCGATGCTGATGAGCTCCGTGGTGCGGCTGCGGGTCATCAACACCGTGGGCAGCGTGATCTTCGCCGTCTACGCGCTGATTATCCGCTCGTACCCGACGGCGCTGATGAACTTCTTCCTCGTGGGCATCAACATCTATCAGCTGCTCCGCCTGCGCAACCACGACAAGCACTATGACCTCTTCGAGGAGACGACCTGGGACGGGTATCTGGCGTACTTCCTGAACTTTTACCGGAGCGACATCGTGACCTTTTTCCCGCGCTTCTCGCCCGACAAGCTGGCGGGGGAGGGCGTGCGCGTGTTCTGCGTGTGCTGCGACCGGGAGGTCGCGGGGCTGCTCATCGGCACGCGGCGCGGCGACGCGCTGGACGTGATCGTCGACTACTCCACGCCCGTCTACCGCGACTGCTCCGTGGGCGACTATCTCTACAGCCGCCTGCCGGAGTTCGGCGTCACAAGCCTGACCTACAGCGAGAGCAACAAAAACCACATCGCCTATCTGGAAAAAATGGGCTTCGAGCGCGGCGCCGACAACATCTACCGAAAAGAACTGTGACGCTGAGGCCCCGCAAAATTTCGCGCCCGCGGGCGCGAAATTTTGCGGGGCCTCCGGTCGTCGGCAAAGGCGAAGCCTTTTCCGACGATATTTTTTTTGTAAACAATTTGCGAACCGCTTGCAAAATCGCGGCGGACAGAGTACAATACCCCTGCTGTTTCAAATTATCAACAAAGGAAGCGAAGCATATGGCAAAAATCGACATCATTTCCGGCTTTTTGGGCGCGGGGAAGACCACGCTCATCAAAAAACTGCTGGAGGAGGCGTATCAGGGCGAAAAAATCGTCCTGATCGAGAACGAGTTCGGCGAGATCAGCATCGACGGCGGGTTTTTGCAGGGCTCCGGCGTGCAGATTTCCGAAATGTCCAGCGGGTGCATCTGCTGCTCGCTCGTGGGCGACTTCGGCGAGGCGCTGCGCGACGTGCAGGCGAAGTTCGCGCCCGACCGCATCGTCATCGAGCCGAGCGGCGTCGGCAAGCTGTCCGACGTCATCCGCGCGGTGCAGGACGTCGCCGCCGGGGACGGGGCGCTCGCCCTCAACAGCTTCATCACCGTCGCCGACGCGAGCAAGTGCCGCGTCTACATGAAGAACTTCGGCGAGTTCTTCAACAACCAGGTCGAGCACGCGGGCTGCATCATCCTCTCCCGCACGGGCAGGCTCAGCGAGGAGAAGATCGCCGCCGCCGTCGCCCTCCTGCGCGAGCACAACGCGAGCGCCACGATCATCACCACCCCGTGGGAGCAGCTGGACGGCGCGCAGATCCTCGCCGCCATGGAGCGCACCAGCGCCGACTTCGTCGGCGAGCTGCGCGAGCTGATGGAGCGCGAGCACGAGGACGAGTGCGACGATCCCGACTGCGCCTGCCACCATCACCATGACCATGAGCATGACCACGAGCACGAGCATGAGCATCATCACGACCATGACCACGGCGACCACGACCACGAGCATCATCACCATCACCACCACGGGCACGACGCCGACGAGGTGTTCGCGAGCTGGGGCGTGGAGACGCCGAGGTCCTTCCCGGCGGCGGAGCTGGAGCGCATCCTCACCGCGCTCGACTCCGGCGAGTACGGCAAGATCGTGCGCTGCAAGGGCATCGTCAGCGGCGGGGACGGCAAGTGGCTGCACTTCGACTACGTGCCCGAGGAGCACGAGGTACGCGAGGGCGCGGCGGACGTGACGGGCAGGCTCTGCGTCATCGGCGGCGAGCTGAAAGAGGATCGGCTCAAAGAGCTGTTTGGAGTGTAACGAGACAATATGGACATCCCTGTTTACGCCGTCACCGGCTTTCTGGACGGCGGGAAGACCAATTTTATCAACGGCATTTTGCGCGACGGCTTCGCCAAACAGGACAAGACCCTCCTCCTCTGCTGCGAGGAGGGCGACGAGGAATACGACGTCGACGTCCTGACCAACGTCAAGGTCGAGCGGATCGACGAGGAGGAGGGCTTCACCCGCGCGGCGCTCAAGGCGCTGGAGAAGAAGCACCATCCCCGCCAGATTTTGATCGAGTACAACGGCATGTGGGGCTTCGAGCGCTTCAACGAGCTGCCCGCGAACTGGATTCTCTACCAGATTATGAACTTCGTCTACGCGCCGAGCTTTGACGTTATGGCGCGCAACATGGGGCAGCTGATGATGGAGAAGATCAAAAACGCGGATATGCTGGTCTTCAACCGCGCCACGGCGGAGAGCGCCGCCGCCCTGCGCAAGCGCAACCTGCGCATGGTCAACCGCCGCGCCGACATGTATATCGAGTACGAGGACGGCACGAGCGAAAACTACCTCACCGGCGACGAGTGCCCCTTCGACGCGGCGCAGGACCCCATCGAGATTCCCGACGAGGATTTCGGCGTCTGGTACGTGGACGCGATGGACCACCCGGAGCACTACGACGGCAAGCGGCTGCACATGAAGCTGCTCATGTGCCACTCGCGCAAGTACCCCGGCACGTTCGTGCCCGGCCGCTTCGCGATGGTCTGCTGCGCGAACGACACGCAGTTTCTGGGCGTGGTGGCGCGCGGCGCGCTGGCGCAGTACAAGAACCGCGACTGGATCGAGGTCACGGCGCTGTGCAAAAAGGAGCCCTTCGAGGCCTACCAGGGCGACGGCCCCGTGCTCTACGTCGAGGACGTGAAGCTGTGCGAGAAGCCGAAGGATGAGGTTGTGACGTTTTAATCAAAAAGTGACGGCGCAAGCCGTCACTTTTGATTCAAATCGTCGGCAAAGGCATTCGCCTTTGCCGACGATTTGAAAGAGGCTCGTTCGAGCCTCTTTTATCACTTCTTAATTGCGTTATATTCCTCCTCGAACCGTCTCACGCGGTACGCCTCGTCGTAGCCGATGTACTTCTCCCACGCGCCGTTTCGCTCGGTGAAGCCGTATTCCCGCAGGCGCTTTGCGGCGAGGGCGTCGCCCTCGGGCGGGCGGACGCGGAGGGCGTCGCAGCCGCGGGCGCGGGCGTG
This sequence comes from uncultured Clostridia bacterium, assembly GCA_946411835.1. Classification (GTDB taxonomy): domain Bacteria; phylum Bacillota; class Clostridia; order Oscillospirales; family Oscillospiraceae; genus Hominicoprocola. The sequence goes on along the minus strand of CAMKFK010000081.1, from coordinate 5,010 downwards.
GGACACCGCCTGCCCAACGAGACGCACGCCCAGGTTCCGCCCGCGCGCCGCCTCGTCCAGCCGGAGCTCCGTGATCTCCCCGACGCCGCCCGACGGCTCGACCGTCACCGCGCCGACGCGCGCGTCCTCCCGCACGGCAAAAAAACGCCCCGGCTCCGCCGCGTCCGCCTCGAACCAGACGCCCGGCTCCAGGCCGCCCGGCGTCTTCGTCCACAGCTGCTTGTGCAGGGTGGTCAGCTCGTCGGGCAGGTGGGAGGCGTCGTTGGCGTAGACCACGCGGACGCCGCGCGCGTCCGCCTCCAGCTTCGTGACCGCCGTGTTCTCGGCGTGGCCGGTCCGGTCGATCTCCGGCAGGGTCAGCCCGCTCAGCGTGCCCACCAGCGCGCGCAGCGCCATCCCGTGCGACACGACGGCGACGCGCCCGCCCGGGTTCGCGGCGACGACGTCCCCCAGCGCGGCGAGCATCCGGTCGCGCACCTGCGCCATCGTCTCCCCGCCCTCGACCGACCAGCGCTGCGCGTCGGAGTTGAAGGCGACCAGGCGGTCCGTGTCGAAGCGGGCGAGCCACGCCCACGTTTTGTCCTCCCACACGCCGACGCTCACCTCGCGCAGGCGCGGCTCGAGGCGCAGCGGCAGGCCGTGGGTGCGCGTGACGGCGAGCGCGGTGGTCTGCGTGCGCGTGAGGTCGCTGGCGTAGACCGCGTCGATGGGCACGTCCGTCATGCGCCGCGCGAGCGCGGCAATCTGGCGGTAGCCGTTGTCGGTGATGGTGCTGTCGTACTGCCCGTGGCAGCGGCGGTAACGGTTGCCCTCCGCCTCGCCGTGGCGGATCAGGTACAGGGTCGTCATGGTGATACCTCCCGATTTTTTTCGGATTTGCCAGCATTATACAGGACGCGGCGCATTTTGGCAACCGTTTCGTCACATACTACCGCCCGCGCCTGGACAAACTGATGCACGGGAAAAGGAGTGTGATCGAAGATGAAAACCAGCTCATTTTTGCGCGGCATGGGCGCGGGGATGCTCGCGGGCGCGGCGCTTGGCGCGGCGATGTCGATGCGGCGCGGCACGATGCGCACGGGCGTCGGCCGCGCCATGCAGCAGGCGGGCGCCGCCATGGACGGCGCGCTCTACGAGCTCTGGCACACGATGAAGTGAAAAAGAGGCGCCTTGGCGCCTCTTTTTCAAAAAAACTCTTGACTTTCGCGTCGGCATCGCATATAATTTCCGTTGCTGTTGAGCGCGGATACGCAGTGGTATCGAAGCGGTCATAACGAGCACGACTGGAAATCGTGTGTGGGTCAAAAGCCCACCGAGGGTTCGAATCCCTCCCACTGCGCCATGAAAAACGCCCGAAACCGTTGGGAACAAGTTCATAGGGACACGATTTGAGCTCACCTGTGAAGCACGGGGGCGGATAGCGGAAGCTGTCCGCCTCTTGTGCTTTTCTTCGTTTTCTGTTATGCCGTCAGGACCGGCGTTTCCTCTGCTTTCGTCTGCCCATATTCCAACTCCCGCGCGGCGGCGTCCATGTCGCCGATCTTGCGGTAGATAATGCGGATGCACTGCGGCGCATTGCGGGAGCCCTTCTTGCCGCGTTCGCCAACCTCGATGCGTCGGATGAACAGCCGCAGGATCTCCGGCGTCAGCTCGTCGATGTGGTTGAACTCCTTTGCCATCTCGATGAATCCTTCCACGTCCGCCGCTGATGCTTTCAGCTTTTCGAGGCGGGCTTCCTTCTGGGGGATCGCTTCCTGCAGCGTCTTCTGCTCCGCGTTATAGTCGGCGGAGAGCATTCGGAACTGCTCGTTCGTGATTTTGCCGAGCACGTTGTCCTCATACAGCCGCTTGAAGAGCATCGAGAGCTCCTCGTTGCGCTTCTGCATTGTGGTCAGTTCCTTTTGGAGCGCGTTCATCTCACGGCGCAGCTCAAATGTGTTCTTCTTGTTGATATACGCCGCGAACTCCCGCTCCTTTGTTCTGGCGAAGTGGGTGACGCGCCGGATATCGTCGAGGACAATGGCTTTCAGGTCATCCTCGCTGATGCGGTGCGGCGTACAGGCGTTCTTGCCGCGCTTGCCGTAGGTATAGCAACGGAAGTGGAAGCTCTCGCGCTTCATCGTGGACGCCCTCGCCAGCGTCAGCGGCTTGCCGCAGTCGGGACAGAACACGAGACCGGAAAAGATATTCGGCTCGTCCATCTTTTTGGGAATGCGCTTCTTGTGGGCGCGTACCTCCTGCACAACGTCCCACAGTTTCTGTGAAACCAGCGCCTCGTGCGTATGCTCCACAACGACGTGCTCACTCTCCGGTCTGTAAATGATCTTTTTGTTCTTATATGAGAGCGAAGTTGTCCTCAGCCCATCCATCAGTCCGAGGTAGACCTTGTTGTCGAGAATACCGGTGACGGTGTTCTGGCTCCAGCTATACGGTCTGGTGGTATCCAGCCCCTCGTGGAATTTTCCGTACTTCTGGTGGTAGTAATTCGCCGGCGTCAGCACTTTCTCTTCCGTCAGGATGCGGGCGATCTGGCACGGGCCCTTACCGGAAGCGCAGAGGTTGAAGATACGCCTGACCACAGGCGCGGTCTCCTCGTCGGGAACAAGCTCCTTGCTGTCGGCGTCCTTCTTCCGATACCCGTAGGGCGGCCTGCCGCCGAGACGCTCGCCGCGCTCCGCCTGCATCTTCTTCACCGCGCGCACCTTCTTGCTGGACTCCTTCGCGTGTAGCTCGTTTGCCCAGTTGCGGATCGGGTTGAAATCGTTGCTGCTCTCGACGAGGGAATCGACGCCGTCGTTGATGGCGATGAAGCGGACACCCTTCTGCGGGAAGAAGATCTCCGTGTACCAGCCCACCTGCAGATACTCTCGTCCGAGACGGGACATGTCCTTGACGATGATGGTCGCCACCTCTCCCGCCTCTATCATCTCGACGAGCTTCTTCCATGAGGGCCGCTCAAAATTTGTCCCAGAGTAACCGTCGTCCGATAGAAAGAGCGTGTTCTCGAAGCCGTTGTCCGCAGCGTACTTCTCCAGGATGTGGCGCTGGTTGATGATGCTGTTGGAATCTCCGGCTCGGTCGTCCTCCTGACTGAGTCGTGCATACAGGATGTTGTATTTTTCCTGGCTTGCCATGTGTTGTACCTCCTTTTCGTTTGAGGCAAGCCGGTACGGTACGCGCAGTATACCGCACCGGCTCACCAAAGTCTATCGGAACCTACGCGCTCCGGTGATCTTTTTCCAGCGCCATGTCGATGAGCGAGAGCATGGTGTCCGTGGGCGTCGCGGTCGGGGCGTCCGGGAAGACCGAGGTGATCTGGAACAGTCTGCCGCCGATGTACATTTCCCGCTCATGGACGGCGCAGCCGTCCTGCTTCCAGTACGCGGTGTCCCGAAAGGTCGTGGCGACCTTTCCGCCCTCTGTATGATAGAGATGGGCGCATTGCGGCTTGTAGCCGCCGAGCATACCCGTCTGCTGATATTCTTCCAATTCCGTCATTGCGATTTCCTCCTCACATAGATTGCTGCATAGGTTGTTGCGTCTGCTCCGCCTCTTTACGCTTATCCGCGATGCCGAGCGCCGCACCTGCGGCGATGCCGATCAGCGTGCCAATGTTCTGCGCGGTCTCCTCCGCTTCGATCCTTCTGCGGAGCTCTTCCGCGTCCTCCGTCTCACTGTCGAGGATTTGACCGGCGTAAATCAGCGTCTCGACACCCTGACCGAACGCGCGGAGCGGGAGCTTGGTCTTGCGCGTGAGCTTGGCGCTTTCCAGATACCGAAGGAACGCTTCGCGCTCCTTCTCCCAGCCGGTCGCGCTTACCCCAGTTTCCGCAGCATGACGATCCCGCAGATCGTCCCCAGCGCCACCAGCAGCAGGAGCGACGTGATCCCGAGCCGCGTCATCCATTTCCGCGCCGAGCCCATCAGCTTCTGGAGCTGCGAATCCGTCCTGCCAACCATCTCCCGCAGGGTGCTCTCTGTCGAGCCCTCCATCGAGCAGAGCGAGCTCTCGGTGTTCCGAACCAGCGCGTTTGCGTTCGCGGAGAACCTCGCGTTCATGTCCTCCGCTTCCTCTGCGAATTGATTCATCGTCCGCCCGATGTTGCCAAGCAGTTCCTCCGCGTCCCGCCTCGTCAGCAGCGCGTCGAGCGTCGTCAGGATCGTATCCTGCGTCGAACACATCCTGCCCAGCAGACGCAGCACCGCTGTCCAGTTCCGCTCGGTCAGCGTGATATGCCGCTCGCCCTCGCTCGCCGCCGACAGGTCTTTGGCGTTCAGGGCTTTCAGCTCGTCGGTCAATAATTTTCTGTCGTATGTCGAATTCATTTTCCATATTCTCCTTTCTGTATTTATCTTCGTGCAGCCGCTTGTCCCTGCAACGCATCCCGCTGGGCGTCGTGTAGGTGATGCAGGCGCGGGCGTCCTCCCAACGTACTCCATAGCCCGCGCGTTCCATGCGCTCGATGAACTCCTCGCGCGATCGTGCCAGTCTCATGCAGTCGTCTACCGCAGCCATGAGTTGGAACTTCCAGCTCTCACCTCTTGCCGCCGAGCGGTACTCCTGCGCGGAGACGCCGTTCGATTTCTGCTCTCGCTTCCGCCTCGGCAGGACGGACAGCCCGTGCGCCATGCACAGCTCGTCCGAGATCGCGCGGAGCTTTTGGAGCGTGTCGGGGTGCTGGCGAAGCATCCTGCCCGTCTCGAAGCAGACGGCGTTCACCACGAAGTGCGAGTGTATATGCTGGGCGTCAACGTGCGTGGCGACGACCACCTCGCTGTCCGGCCACGCCCGCGCCGCGAACTCTCTGGCGATCTTGTGCGCCAGCTCCGGCGTCACATTTTCGCGCGGTGAGAAGGACTGCGTGTAGTGGTAGAACCATCGCCCGCCGTCCTTGCGGTTGACCACTCGCGTGGTGAGGAACTCCTCTTCCGCGAACTGCGGCGCGCAGTTCTGCCCGCTGACGTAGCGCCCGTCCATGGTCTTGTCGTCGCGCTCGACGTAGCGGATCG
>CAMKFK010000080.1 GCA_946411835.1 uncultured Clostridia bacterium | reverse complement strand
GCCGGAGAAGCTGGAGCTGGAGGACAAGTGGATCCTCTCCAAGCTCAACACGCTCATCCGCGAGGTCACGGACAACATGGATGCGTTTGAGCTGGGCGTCGCCTCCGCGAAGGTCTACGACTTTATCTGGGACAACTTCTGCGACTGGTTCATCGAGCTGACCAAGGCGCGCCTGAACGGCGAGGACGAGACGGCGAAGAAGAACGCGCAGAACGTCCTGTGCTATGTGCTCATCGAGACGCTGAAGCTGCTGCACCCGTTCATGCCCTTCATCACCGAGGAGATCTGGCAGGCGCTGCCGCATGGCGCGAACGACGAGGGCGTCGGCTTCCTGATGCTCGCCAAGTGGCCGGAGTGGCGCGACGCGCTTGCCTTCCCCGCCGAGGAGCAGGCGATGGGCAGCGTCATCGAGGCGATCTCCGCCGTGCGCGCCCGCCGCAACGAGATGAACGTCGCCCCGTCCAGGAAGGTGCACTACACCGTCGCCACCGCCCACGCGGACACATTCGCGGCGGGCAAGCCGTTCTTTGTCCGCCTCGCCTCCGCGAGCGATATGACCGTCGTCCCCGCCGACGCGCCGAGCGCCGACGGCATGGTCGAGGTCGTGACCCATGCGGCGCGCGTGCTGATGCCGCTCGCCGAGCTGGTGGACTTTGAGAAGGAGCTGGCGCGTATTGCCAAGGAGAGGGCGAACGCCGAAAAACAGCTCGCCGGCATCGAGGGCAAGCTGAAGAACGAGAGCTTCGTCAGCAAGGCGCCCGCCGCAGTGGTCAACGCCGAGCGCGAGAAGGCGGAAAAGCTCCGCGCGCTGCTGGAGAAGCTGACCGCGTCGGAACAGGCAATGAAAAAATAAAACCGCCTCTCCGACAAACGCCCTCCCTTTCGGGGGGAGCGCAAAAAAGAAGGAGGCAACGACCATGCAGCGGATCATGCTTGGCTCAACCGGTATTGCAATCGAGAAGAACGGCTTTGGCGCGCTGCCGATCCAACGTGTCAGCCGCGATGAGGCGGCGCGTCTGCTCCGCAAGGCGTATGACGGCGGCATGAACTACTTTGACACCGCCCGCGCCTACACCGACAGCGAGGAAAAGCTGGGCTATGCCTTTGACGGCATGCGCAGCAAGGTCGTCATCGCCACCAAATCCGGCGCGAAGAACGCGAAGGATCTGCGCGCCGACCTTGAAACCAGCCTGCGGAACCTCCGCACGGACTACATCGACGTCTATCAGTTCCACAACCCGCCGTTCTGCCCCAGACCGGGCGGCGCAGACGGGCTGTACGACGAGGCGTTGCGGATGCGCGCAGAGGGTAAAATCCGCCACATCTCCATCACGAATCATCGCCTCGCCGTGGCGCGGGAAGCGGTCGCGTCCGGGCTGTACGCCACACTGCAATTCCCGTTCAGCTATCTCTCCGGCGAGCAGGAGCTGTCGCTCATTGCGGACTGTCGCGCGCACGGCATGGGCTTCATCGCCATGAAGGGCATGGCGGGCGGGCTGATCCGCGATGGGTACGCCGCTGCGGCGTTCATGGAGACCCAGCCGGACGTGACGCCCATCTGGGGCGTGCAGCACGAGTGGGAGCTGGACCAGTTCCTCGACTGCGTGAAAAACGGCGCGGCGCTGACCGACGAACGCCGCGCAACCATCGCGCGCGACCGCGAGGAACTGTCCGGCGAGTTCTGCCGGGGCTGCGGCTACTGTATGCCCTGCCCGCAGGGGATACAGATCAACCAGTGCGCGCGCATGGCGCTCATGGCGCGGCGCGCGGGCGAGCGCGACTGGAAAACCGCGTACTGGCAGGACGAGATGAAGAAGATCGAGCGCTGCGTCCAGTGTAATTCCTGCGCGTCCAAGTGCCCCTACGGGCTGGACACGCCGAAGCTGCTGCGCGAGAACTACGACGCCTATTGGCACATCCTCGCAGAAAGCAAATAATGTTCTTCCCTGCCCCGATTCGACGGAATCGAGACGGTGCACAAACTATAATCGGACTGTATCAGGCGATACAGTCCGATTTTTTCATATTGCGGCCTTCGCAATTGATACGATTATTCAAAAGGAGGAACCCACAATGGAGGTGCGGACCACACAACAGGGGCGCACGCTGACCGTGACGCTGCGCGGCGAGCTGGATCACCACGCGGCGCGCGACGCCATCGTCGCGGTGGAGCGCGCGCTGGACGCGGCGCTGCCGTCGGCGCTGGCGCTGGACTTCGGCGGCGTCACATTCATGGACAGCTCGGGCATCGCGGTGGCGATGCGCGCCATGCGCCGCATGGCGGCGCTGGGCGGCACGACCGCCCTCGTCAACGTGCCGCCGCAGGCGAAGCGCGTATTCGACGCGGCGGGCATACCGGTAAAGGAGGAAACCACATGAAGGTCAAGCCGAACAACTACATCGCGCTGGAGTTTCTCAGCCGCAGCGCCAACGAGGGCTTCGCCCGCGCGTCGGTGGCGGCGTTCGCCGCCCAACTCGACCCGACGCTCGACGAACTGGGCGACATCAAGACCGCCGTCAGCGAGGCGGTGACAAACGCCATCGTACACGCCTACCCAGACACGCTGGGCAAAATCAACCTGCGCGCAAGCATCTTTGACGGAAACCTGCTCGAAATCGTCGTACGGGACAAGGGACGCGGCATCGCGGACGTGGCGCAGGCGCGTACGCCGCTGTTCACCACCGGCGGCGAGGAGCGCAGCGGTATGGGCTTTACGATCATGGAGAGCTTCATGGACACGCTGTCCGTGCGCTCGGAGCCGGGGCGCGGCACCGTGGTCGTGATGAAGCGACGGATCGCGCGGCGCGGCGTGAAGCCGTGAACGAGCTGCTCGAGCGCGCACAGCAGGGCGACGAGCGCGCCTGCGAGCGGATGCTGACCGAAAACGAGGGGCTGATCTGGAGCGTGGTGCGCCGCTTCTACGGGCGCGGCGTCGAGCCGGACGATCTGTATCAGCTCGGGTGCTTGGGGTTTATCAAGGCCGTTCAGGGCTTTGACCTTACATACGGGACGCAGTTCTCGACCTACGCCGTGCCGAAGATTGCGGGCGAGATACGCCGTTTTCTGCGCGACGATATGCCGGTGCGTCTCGCTCGCGGAGAGCGCGAGCGGGCGCTTGCCGTCCGCCGTGCGCGGGAGACCCTGAGCGCATCGCTGGGGCGCGAGCCGACGCTGTCGGAGCTCTCGGCAGAGACAGGGCTTTCGCCGGAGGAGCTGTCCGCGCTGGAGCTTGCCTTGACGCCGCCGGATTCCCTCCAGCGCGAGCTTGGCGACGACATGACGCTGGAGCAGACGCTGGTCGGCTCCGACGACACGGAGCTGACCGAACGCCTCGCCCTGCGCGCGTGCGTGGACGCCCTGCCGGAGCGCGAGCGCATCACGATCCTGCTGCGCTTCTACAAGGGGCTGACGCAGGCGCAGTCCGCCCGTGTGCTCGGCGTGTCGCAGGTACACGTCTCGCGCCTGGAGCGCCGCGCGCTGGAGAGACTGCGGGAGATGCTGTCATCATAAGGCGATTTTTCAAATGAACGGCAGGATCATGCCGGCGACGAGCGACAACACCATGACCACAGCCAGAATGATCGCCAGAACGCGGATCGCTTTGTTCATGTCTCTTCCTCCTTCAAAATGCTTCGAATCGCCCGCTCCGCCTTGGCGCGGGGCAGCTCGACCTCATGGCCGCAGGTCTCGCAGCGCAGCTTCACGTCCATGCCCACACGGGTCAGAACGAATATGCTGCCGCCGCAGGGGTGCGGCTTCTTCATCCGGACGCGCCCGCCCAGATTAAGCTCCATCGCCATGCTTGACCGTCTCCCAATACCGCGCCGCCGCCTGCTCGTTCTTGTTGTCGCCCGGGTGGTAGTAGCGCGCGTTTTTAATCGCGTCGGGCAGGTACTGCTGCTCGACCCAGTGGTTCGGATAGCTGTGCGGGTACTTGTAGTTCTGCTTGTTGTCCATTCCCGTGGTGTCGGCGTGGACATTTTGCAGCTGACGCGGCACGTCCCCCGTCCGTCCCGCCTTCACGTCCGCGCGCGCCGCGCCGATGGCTTCGACGACGCTGTTGGACTTGGGCGCGGTGGCGAGCAGGATCGCCGCCTGCGCCAGCGGAAGCTGCGCCTCCGGCAAGCCAAGCTGCATCGCGGTATCGACGCACGCCTTGACAATGGCGACTGCCTGCGGATACGCAAGCCCCACGTCCTCGCTCGCCGAGCACAGCAGCCGACGGCAGGGCGTAATGAGGTCGCCCGCCTCCAGAAAGCGCGCGAGGTAATGCAGCGCCGCGTCAGGGTCGCTGCCGCGCAGGGACTTCATCAGGGCGCTGGCGCAGTCGTACATGGCGTCGCCGCCCTTATCATAGCGCATTGCGCTTTTCTGCGCAAGCTGTAAAGCGTCTTCCCTTGTTAGGTACAGGCTCCCCTGCCGCACCTCCGCCGCCGCGTAGAGCAGCTCGCAGGCGTTGATGCTCTTGCGCACGTCGCCGCCGCAGCTCATGGCGATCTGCTCGGGCACGCCATCCTCCCACGTCAGCGGCAGCTCGCTGCGCGCTTGCAGGATGCGCAGCGAGCGGAGCACGGCGGGCAGGGTCTCCTCCGGCGTGACCTGCTTGAACTCAAACACGGTCGAGCGCGAGAGCAGCGCGCCATAGACATAAAAATACGGGTTTTCCGTCGTGGAGGCGATGAGGGTGATGGAGCCGTTTTCCATGAACTCCAGAAGGCTCTGCTGCTGCTTTTTGTTGAAATACTGTATCTCGTCGAGGTAGAGCAGCACCCCGCCCGGCGCAAGCAGCGTGCCCACGGCCGCGATGATCTCCTTCACGTCGGAGAGCGAGGCGGTGGTGGCGTTGAGCTTGTGCAGCGTCTTGTTCGTGCGCGAGGCGATGATGTTGGCGATGGTGGTCTTCCCTGTCCCGGACGGGCCGTAGAAGATCATGTTTGCGTTCGTGCCCGATTCGATGAGGCGGCGCAGAATCCCGCCCGGACCGATCAGGTGCCTCTGCCCCACCACCTCGTCGAGGGTCTGCGGCCGTATTTCATCCGCCAGCGGTCGATCCATGGCTGTGCCGCCTCCTCAAACATCAGTTGGTGTAGTTGTCGAAATACCCCTGCACGAGGACGATGGGCGTGCCCTTGTCGCCGCTGCCGCTGGTCAGGTCGCAGAGCGACGCGATCAGGTCGGTGAGCTGGCGGGGCGTCGTGCCTTCGGTCGCCATCTTGCCGACGAGCGAGCCCTGCTTGGCGCGGATGTCCGCGCGGATGGCGTCGCGCAGCGCGTCGCCGGAGAGGTCCTTGTACTTGTCGTCGGCGAGGTACTTGAGCTTGAGCTCATTCGGCGTTCCGATCAGGCCGACGGTGTACGCCGGAGACGTGACGGGGTCTGCCAGCTCCCATATCTTGCCCTGCGGGTCCTTGAAAGCGCCGTCGCCGTAGACCATGACCTCGACCTTCGCGCCCGTGGCGTCAAGAATGCGGCGCTGCACGTCCTCCACCACGCCCTGACAGTCGCGTGGAAAGAGCTTGACCGTGTCCTCGGTGGACTTGTTCGAGCCGAGCAGGCCGTACTTCTCGTTGCAGCCGCTGCCGTTCACCGGCGCGGTCATGATCTCGTCCAACCCGAAGACGCGCTTCGCGCCCGCCGCCCTGAGCAGACGCTTGCTGCGCGCGCGGGTGTGAATGTCGCAGGTAAGGACACTGTCGGTGTACTTGAGGATATCGACGGCGTGGTTGGCGAAGATGATCTCGCACTCCGCCCCCGCCTCACGGACAAGCTCGGCGTAATAGGCGACGTAGTTGACGCCGGTGAACTCATGCTTCGGCTCGCCGAACAGCTCGGTAAACGACTCGACGCTCAACACGTCGGAGTACGGGTTGACGCCCGCCTCATCCACGGCGTCAAGACTGACGAGCGCGTTGCCCACCTCGTCGGACGGGTAGCTGAGCTGGATGACGACCTTCCTGCAGCCCATGGCAATGCCGCGCAGCAGGATGGCGAAGCGGTTGCGCGAGAGGATCGGAAACAAAACGCCGACGGTCTCCCCGCCCAACTTCTCGCGCACGTCCGCCGCGATGTCCCGCACGCTCGCGTAGTTGCCCTGCGCGCGGGCGACGACGGATTCGGTAATGGCGATCACATCACGGTCGCGGAGCGCAAAGCCCTCCGCCGCTGCCGCCTCCAGCACGCTCTGCGCGGCGATGGCGGCGATATCGTCCCCCTGGCGGATGATGGGACAGCGGATGCCCCGGGACACCGTGCCGACACGTCTTTCCTTGTTGACCATGGACAAATCCTCCTCAAAGTTGAGAATTGATGAAACAGAAGCAGTATATCACCGAAACAGGCAAAATGAAACCGTTAGATTGCATAAACCGCAACGCACGGCTGCATTCTTATTCGTAACGCTCCAGAAACGAGTGCTCCGCCCCGTTGGACTTCCAGCCGGGAAAGGTGTCGAGGTTGACGGTGTGGATGGCGTTGAACACACTCTTCTCGACGTTGGGGTTCTCCTCCCGCAGGCGGCGGAGCAGCGCCTTGGTCTCGCGGCGCTTGCTCAGCTCCTCGCGCCGGGCGCTTTCATCGGTAAAGCGGCAGGCGCATTGGAGGAATTGCAGCCCGTGGTGCCGCGCCCAGGCGATGATATCCTCCTCGTGGACGCGATAGAGCGGGCGGATGAGCTCCATACCGGGAAAATTCTGGGAGTGCAGCTTCGGCGGCATCGCTTGCAGCATCCCGCTCCAGAGCATCCCCATCACCGTCGTCTCGATCACGTCGTTGAAGTGGTGCCCCAGCGCGATCTTGTTGCAGCCAAGCTCGCGCGCTTTCGCGTAGAGATGCCCGCGCCGCATCTTCGCGCAGAGGTAGCAGGCGGAATGCGTCTGCGCGTTGGCGACGGCGAAGATGTCGCTCTCAAAGATGTGCAGCGGGACGCGGAGCCTGTCGGCGTTCTCCTCAATGCGGGCGCGATTTTCGGCGCTGTAGCCGGGGTCCATGCAAAGGTACACCGCCTCAAAGGGCGTGTGCCCGTGGCGTTCGAGCTCCTGCATGAGCTTGGCGAGCAGCATCGAGTCCTTGCCGCCGGAGACGCAAACGGCGACACGGTCGCCCGCCGACACCAGCGCATAGCGCTGCACAGCGGTGATGAACGGCGTCCACAACTCGCGCCGGTACTTTTTGACGAGGCTCCGCTCCGCCTGTTGATAAAATTCCAGCTCGCGCGCCATGGCTCTCCCCTCCCTCGTCCGTTTTCTCAATTATAGGTGGCGGCAACGTGTTTTTCAAGTTTTTTCTCTTGTGGTGGCGGGCAAAATATGTTATAATGTAAATACGCGGGTATGGCGGAATTGGCAGACGCGCCGGATTTAGGTTCCGGTGGGCGACCGTGTGGGTTCGAGTCCCACTACCCGTACCAGAAAGACAGGATAAAAATACTACCCTGTCAACAAACGCCGCAATCATGCGGGTTTCAAGGCTGTTTCGGTTCGCACCGAAGCAGCCTTGAAATTTTCCTACATTTTCAGCGAAACCCCGGATTGACAGGATTCGAACTCTCGTCATCGAAAAGAATACCCAACCACCACAGGTCGTGCCACAACAGGCACGGCCTTATTTTTTTGCCCAAGGAGGACTCAGAATGAAAGAGATCGACAACGAAACGAGAGACATGTACTTCGCGGAGGCTGCCATTCGGCTGTGGGAGGCGGGCTTCGAGCCTCAGCCGCAGGATGATGGTCTCCTCCCTGTCGATTGGCAGAGCACGCGCCTCTGCCGTCTGACCGCCGGAGGCGGGGCACAGTTCCACGCAGAAGACTTGGAGCGGGACGGCGGCCGCGCGGCGTTCGACCGAGCGGCGGAAATCGCCGCGACCACCGCCGAGTACATGAGGCTGATGGAAACTGCGCCCCCGCTCAAGGCGACGGGGCTTTCGGGCGACTACCGTCTCCTTGCCGACTTCAACGGCTCGGTGCTGGCAGGACATCCTACCAGCCACGGCACGGAGTTTGTCACATGGGAGTGGGATTACCAGCACACCGGAATGTGGCAGGGACACTACTACGGCGGCAACTACGCCGGAGCCAAGCAGGACTTCGCCGTGCGAGCCGGTCTGATTCCGCGGGAGATGATGTTCAGTGAGGAGCAGCTCGTCGATCTCTGCCGATGCTGCGCTCAGGCGCTGGCGAGTCCCGACAGCACCTTCACATACGACGACGAGCAGCGGATCGGCGGCATCCAGGAACAAATCGAACGGCTGTGCCCCGGCGTTATGGAGCGCGTCGCGGCGCAGGAGCTTTCACAACAGAATCAGACGCAAATCATGTGTTGAGCCGAGGTTTTCCAAACCGGAATTGGAAAACCTCGGCTCTTTTTTTGTTTTCAGCGGATTGGGGGTGATGACAATGAAAATGGAAACAATGGACGGAGTCGTCGGAACAGACCTCGCCTTGATGGGCGTACCGATCTTCCACAGCAATCCCGCGCCGAACGAGGCGCGGATTCGCTATGAAAAGCCTGTATGCAGGCGGAACCCGCTTTGCAAAGACTGCAACTATGAAGCGAACGGTTTTGTCTGCTGGCATGACGAGAACCGCTGCCTGCGGACAGATATGATGAAAATTCAGAACAGGAGGAGATAGCAATGCAGCACGTTATGAGCGTAGAACTGGGCAACTCTGCCCATCCCGAATACGGCGTTGCAACGATTCCGTTCCCCATCCCGGACGACGCCTACGAGGGCTGTCTGAAGCTGTTGGAGCCGTTGGAAATCGGCGGTGTCACGGCGCAGGACTGCAAGGTGGAGCGCGTTGACGGCGTCCTGCCGTCGCTCAAGGCGCTGGAGGGAACCAGCGTCAACGTGGACGAGCTGGATATGCTCG
>CAMKFK010000079.1 GCA_946411835.1 uncultured Clostridia bacterium | reverse complement strand
AAATCCTATCCTCTTGGATGCGTTCATAATTTTGTAACTCATTCAATTACCGTGCCGCTGCGCCACAGATGCAGGAGAAATTGCAAGCATGGCAGGAAAGAAAAGGAACGCCCGCGGCGCAGGCAGCATCCGGCAGCGGAAGGATGGGCGCTGGGAGGCGCGCTTTGTCGTCGGCGTCGATCCCGGCACCGGCAGGGATATCCGCAAGAGCATCTACGCTTCCACGCAGAAGGAGGCGCGCCGGAAGATGACCGAGGCGATAGCCGCCCTCGATCGGAACGACTACCGCGACCCCTGCAAGATGACCGTCGGGCAATGGCTCGACGTCTGGAGCGCGGAATACCTCGGCGGCGTCAAGCCCTCGACAGCGTATCTCTACAAGGAGCGTATCCGGCTGCACATCAAACCGGCGATGGCGGCGGTGAAGCTGGACGCGCTGACGCCGCACATGATCCAGAAGTTCTATAACGACCTCGGCAAACCGAACGGCGACAAGTCCGGCCTGTCCCCGAAGACGGTCAAGAGCATCCACGGCATCCTCCACCGCGCCTTACAGCAGCTGGTCGCCGTTGGCTATCTCCGCGCCAACCCGTCCGAGGCGTGTATCCTGCCCCGCGTCAAAAAGCCCGAGCTGCACCCGTTCGACGAGGAGCAGACCAAGGCGTTTCTCGCTGAGGTCAGGGGGCGGCGTTTCGAGGTGCTGTTCACCGTGGCGCTCTTCACAGGGATGCGCGAGGGCGAACTGCTTGGGCTAAAATGGGATTGCGTGGATATCGACGCCTGCAAGATTCTGGTCGATAAGCAGCTCCAGCTGGAGAAGGGCTCAAAGGGGAACTATGTGCTTGTCCCCACAAAAAGCGACAAGGCGCGCACCGTCACCGTCGCGCCGTGGGTGATGCAGTTGCTTCGGCGTCACAAGGTACAGCAGTCAGCGCAGCGCCTGCAGGCTGGGCCTTGCTGGGAGAACACCGGCTATGTGTTCACAAACGGTCTGGGAGATCATCTCGCCATCCACACCGTAATCAAGGACTTTAAGCGCGCAGCAACGGCGATTGGACGCCCAGACGCCCGCTTCCACGACATGAGGCACAGTTACGCCGTCGCGGCGATCCGTTCGGGCGACGACATCAAGACCGTTCAGGGCAACCTCGGTCACGCCACCGCCGCCTTCACTCTCGACGTGTACGGACACGTCACCGATCAGATGAAATCCGCCAGCGCCGAGCGCATGGAGGCGTATATCAGAAGCGTCCTGAACCTGTAAGGGGTCAATTAAGGGGTACGGCAAAACAACCGCTTGAAAAAGTCAAACAAATTCAGCAACAAAACACCATATCAAAAGAAAGAACCGCCACAATCTCAACGATTGCGGCGGTTTGCTTTGGCAGGGGCAGAAAGATTCGAACTCTCGACACGCGGTTTTGGAGGTGCTGTTGGCAGAACAACAAATCCCGTGGTTTGCGCGGTTGTCGCTGTTCGCTCTGCGGTTTGATGCTTTTTTGATGATATGGCGAAATCTACAGCTCCGAAGCAAACAGGTTTTCGTAGTCCTGCATCATGTGATAGATGCCATCCACATACGCCGTCTCGCCATCCACACGGCAGAGCATCGCGTAATCGTGCTTCTCAAATTTGAGGGCGTGGTATCCCAGCTCACGGAGCTTTGGATGGTCGCAGGGCTTCAGACTGCCCGCGACTGTTGAAAGCGTCTTTCGCGTCTTCTTCGCGTCATTCAGCATGCTCTTTGCGGCAATCGGGTTGAGCAGAGTGTAATGCACATAGCTGACATAGTCATCGAGTTGCGCGAGCGCCTTGGGCGAAACGATGACCTTATACGAAACCATGTTTCCTCCCGAGATTGTCCAGCGCAGCTTCCATATCGAGCCCCTCGCCGTGCGCAATCTGCCTGCGGGATTCCTCTAAATCGCTGAGGATCTGTGCCGAGGTCAACTGCATATACGGGTTGGCGGGGCGCTCCGAGGTAAAGAGCTTTCTGGTAAACTCCAGCACCTTCAACCGTGCCTCCTCCGGCATGGCCTCAAGCATGGACATCGTCGCTTCCATGGTACTCATAGCATCATCTCCTCTGCGTTATCTTCGGAATCAGTATACCACAGGGAAACGAAAAATAAAAGTGTTTCTTCACCGTCATCTCAGCGAAACAATTTCCTGATACAGCCACTCGGGGCTGACACCCTTGGTGCTGACCTGGACGAGCACATTTCCGTAGAGTACCGAGAACGAGATGCGCCAGCCGTCGCTGTCCCCTGCGTCATGGATCCGGTAGGCGCGCGCTTTGACCGTATCGAACGTCATATCCTCGATGCGGAAGATCGGATTGTTAAAAACAGTTCGTATTTCCGCAGGAACGCTCTCTGCATAAGGGATGGTGTAGAGCGAAACGTCGTACTGCTCCATTTCCGCGACAACGGTGACAATTCTCTCCCTGTCCGCTTCTCCAAACGCCCGAACGCTCCATTCCACATAGTCGTAACCGCGACGATACGAGGCGCGCAGCTGCTCCGGTGTGCGCAAGAACTCCTGCTCGCCAAAGCCTGCGGGCGCCTGGCAGAGATACGCGCCAAACACCGTGTCGGCTCTCGCCTCGGCAGCCGTCAAATTCTCCGAAGTGCCGCGCGGGCAAACCACGACTTCCGTGCTGTCCACGGGTATGCTTGGATTGTTTGTGACGACCTCCGGCACACTCTGCACGGTGTCCTGTACGCGCTCGCCGTAGAGATACAGCATATAGCCGTAGTCACCGGCAGGCAGCGCGTTCAGCTCGTCGCGGGTCGCGTGGAGGGTGAAATACGCATTTACCGGCTTCTCGTGATAATAGACCGTCTCATAGGCGACGGTGTAGCCCAGCGCGGCAAGGCGTTCCCGCTCCTCCCCCGCTTCGGCGCTGTCCGCCGCAAGCGGCTGCTCGTCACGGAACAGATCGACTGCCACGCGGTAGCGCACGCTGTCGCCGTAATCCTCCATCGCGCCGCGCAGCGGCATGGAACGGTTGACTTCCCCGTTTTTCGGTGCGACATAACAGGCGTCGGCATCCGTTTTGTAGGACTCGATCATCCGTGTGACATCGCTGTTCTCCAAATCAACCGATTCCGGCAGCATAACCGCTGCCCCGTTGACTGTCAGTTCGATATTGCCCTCGTTCTGCTCGACCGAATCGGTCACAACATCGGTTTCGCCCTGTGTAGGTATATAACCGGGCGCAAACCGCGCCGTACTCTGGGCTGGTTCCGCACTGGGGTTCTGCCACATTCCACGGGTTGCGAGGAGCGCAAACGCAAGGACGGCGACGCACGCAGCCATGCCAGACCACTTATGCCATCCAACGTGCGGTTTTGCCAGTTCACTCCGCTCGATCAGGTCGTCGTCCAGGCAGGAAAAGGCGCTCAGCAGCTGCTCGCTATTCATAGAAATCCCTCGCTTTCCAGATAGATCCTCAATTTTTTCCTCGTTCTTGAAAGCATGACCTTGACGCCACCCTCGCTCATATCATAGCGCTTTGCGATTTCCGCCGTCGTATCGGCGAAGAAGCAGCGGCGAATCAATACGTTGCCCTCGCGTTGCGGAAGGGAGCGCACGAAGCGGTTCACCGCCTCGCCCAGTTCCTTCGCCGCGGCGGAGGTTTCCGCGGTCTCTCGGTCGCCGAGCACCTCGGCTAACTCCGAAAGCACTGCGTTCCCTTCTCCGCCGCCACGTTTCGCGGTGCTGTCCGTCCGAATACGATCCAGCGCAAGGTTGCGCGTCAGCTTGACAAAGAACGCCCTCAAATGCGTTGGGCGCTCCGGCGGGATCGCGTCCCATGTGCGCAGCATCGCGTCGCTCCAGCACTCCTGCGCATCCTCCGCAGAGACGTACCGTTCCGCCAGCGCGCGGCAGTAGTCGCCGTAGGCTGCCTCGCTCTCATGAAGCGCCTGCTCCTCCCGATTCCAAAACAGCGTGACAATCTGCTCGTCGGTCATGCCGCCACCTCCACGAAATGCTTTTCACCCCTATAGACGGAAAATATCGGAAAAGGTTACAGGTCAACCGCAGCTTTATTGTCAGCCGCCCCTGTCGCGCCGTTGTTGGCGATTTGTCGTAGCGATTGCGCCGTGGCGGGCGCAAAACACGGCGAGGTGGTTTGAGCGTGGCGTTGCCCCCGTGTTCGGCGCGTGTGAGGAAACGTGGTCGATGCCGCCGAACTCCGCTCAAAATGCAGAAAAGGCAAGGCGCAGGACGTGCAAAAATTTCATGACTGTAACCAAGGAAGGAACCGACGAAGATAGCCCTGAAGTCAAGCCGTTCCCCGTCATCCAAATGATTAAGCTATCATCCGTTGCTCTCCGGCACAGGGAGATCGAGTACACCCCGCGCAAACCAGCCATAGCCGTTCTCTGCGCCGTACAGCCCGACCATCGGCAGGGTGTCTCCGATTTGCTCCCTACCGTAGGGTAGTCCCGCGCAGTACCATCGGAGGAAGTCCTCCGGCAGGGCGCTCACCGGCGCGCCGGGTAAATAAACGAATATCTCACCCGCGCCCTCAATGCCGTAAGGCGACGAACCGACGCCGCGGACGCCGTCGATCATGCCGAGTTCCTCGCCCTCTGTCTGCTCCGCTGTCAGCTCTGTCAGGCGCATAGAGTAGGTATATCCGTTGATCTGCCGTACATCGCCAAAGCGTCCGGAGAAGTCGCAAAGACTGACCATGTTCGCGTCATGGTCCTGATGCCTGCCAGTGAACGCGCCGTCCGATCCGATCCGCATTTCCGTATGCCAGCCACCCGCGCCGCTGAGAAACCAGTATTCGCCCGCGATGGAGGAAAAGAGCGTTTCAGCCTCGTCGTCCAGCAGTCCGTACATAGTTTCGTAATAGCGAACCGTTTCGCCCTCTCCGGCGATGTAATACCATCCGTTGGTCTCTACCGCTTTTCCCGTGCCGGCGTCGTACAGGTGCGCAAGCACCTCCTGATCGGTGGTGAAAAGCAGGCGGCTGTGCGACCAGAGCTCATTGGCGCGTGCCTGAAAGCGCGCCATTTCCGTGCGGTCATTGTTCGCCATGCCGTCCAGATTGGCGCTGAATGCCACCTGATCTTCCTCGGTAAACGACGATTTCACGATGCCGCCAAGGATATAAGAATATGTTGCCTCCCCCTGATACATCGTCGGACCGTATTCCAACAGATAGGTTCTGCCATTCAGCTCGGTCAGTGCCGCCGTGCGCCATCCGGCGTGCGCCGTCGCGATCTCACCCATATTGCGCAGCTGATTACCGTTCAAGTCCTCAAGCCAAAAGCCTCCCGCGTTACGGTCGAGCAGTCCCTGCGTATCCAGCACCAACCGTTCCGCCGTGCCGTCTCCATCAAAGTCGGCTTCCCAGCGAGCAGTCTGCCCGGCATCGGTGTTTGCGCCTTCCTCCGCGTTCAATGCTTCTTCCTCAGTCATTGGAGCAGCTGTTGCTCCCGCAAACGCGCAGCCTGTTGCGACGGCGGCAATGAGCACGACCGCGATCACGACTGCGGCGGTCATGCGCGGGCGGTGCGCGATCATTGTCACGCGCTCCTTGAGTGATTTCTTTCCGTTGGTCATGGTGGTCGCCGTACACAGCAGCGACGCCTTCGGCGCGCGTCGTGCCGAAAGCTCGATCAGCGTCGCGCCGTAGTTCTCCCGCTCGTCTTCGCCCAAGCGTTTGAGCGCGCCCGCGTCGGCGCACAGCTCGCTGTCCTGACGCGACAGCGCCGCCGCCCACCATGCCAGCGGATTGTACCAGTGCAGCGCCAGCGCGGCGCAGCGAAGCAGCGTCCAAACGTTGTCGCCATGTCGGTGATGGCTCAGCTCGTGCGCGAGGACGTGGCGCAGTCGCGTTTCGTCCGCCGCCGTCTCCGCCGCGACATAGATTGCGCTTCCGAACAGGCAGGAGGACGAAAGGTTTTCGACGGCGTACACCCGTAGCGGGCAGGCTGTATCGAGTGGCTCGCGCCGCTTGCGAAGCCGGAGATAAAAGCGCAGATTGGATACGAGGAATACAATGGCGTTCACGCCGACACCTGCCAGCCAGACGGCGCGGAGCATGTCGGCGAGGCTACCGCTTGCGGCGTAGCGCGTGAATGTCCACATATCGCCGTCAACGCCGCTGAATCTCGTGTTGGCGTCGTTCCAGGTCTTCATCATATCCTCCGGGTACGGCTCGCCGGAGATCTCGTACCGTCCCGGAAACTGCGTTTGTTCCACGGGCAGCACATAGACATTCCGCTCTGTCATCCGCTCCGGCGGCTCCGCCGAAACGCCCCACGGCGCGGCAAAGAGCTGCGTCGGGATTAGCAGCCGCAGCAGCACAAGCCCCCAGAGCGCGTACCGAAGCCCCGGACGCATCCGCTTGCCGAACGCCGCGCGAAGGACAATCACTGTCAGGATCAGTACGCAGGAGGACAGCGCCCATGTCACATCAGTCATGCTGACGCCCCTCCTTCAAAATGCGGTACAGCTCGTCGATCTCCGCGTCGGAGAGGTCGCTCTCCTGCGCCATCGTGCTGACCAGCAGCCCAAGTCCGCCCGTTTTGATTTTCGCAAGCGTGCTGCGCGCCTCCTGCCGCACCGCGTCATCGCGCGCAAGCAACGGGTAGAACAGCTTGCGCGGTCCTGCGGTGTCGATGTGCACCGCGCCCTTGTCCGCGAGACGGTTCAGCATAATGTTGACGGTCGCCTTCGTCCACGCGGTATCGTCGCGCAAAGCGGTCACCATTGCGCCGATGGTCAGCGGATTTTCGTCCCACAGCAGGTTCATCAGCTTCCACTCGCCGTCGGATAAGGATAGCTTATTCATTGAAGATCACCTCATACGCAAAAATAGATAACAGCTGTTATTCCGATAATAGCACGCAGGATAACAGATGTCAACGCACAATTTGCACCAGTGCTCTCTGTCGCGGCGTTGTTGGCGATTTGTGACCTCGGTTGCGCCGAGGCGACTGCAAACACGGCAAAGCGATATGAACGCGGTGTAGCCTCCGTGTGCGCCGCGTGTGAGGAAGCGTGGTCAATGTCGCTGAATCCTGCTCAAAATGCAGAAAAGAGAAAAGCGCAGGACGTGAAAATTTTTCATGACTGTAAACAAGGAAAGAGCCGGAGAAGATGTCCAGACCTTTGTCGGCGGATTCAGCTACAAGGATGCTGACGAAGGGGAAAGCAGGACAAAGAGCCGGCGCCTTTCGGGCACCGGCTCGACCACAAACGCCCGCGGTGCGGGCGTTTACGAGGGGTTCACGTTGGCGCTTTTCTGCGAAGTCGGTGGAACGATTGACGTCTTGTACATCCTCAAATGTCCGCTCAAGCCGCATGGTTGCGCCATTCTACCTTGACGCTAAAGGGCGTTCCTGACATTTTCGCGCTCGGTTTTCTCCGTTTTACCGAATCCTCACCACTCACATCTCTGTCATCCAGATTGTGAATTCTTTGATAACTCGCTGTTTTGGGGATAGCTATTCTCTCCTCTCTGTGATAGTGTTTGCCGTTGCAAAAGCAATCGCAGAAAGGAGAAAAGCAACATGGCACAGCGGAAACTGCTCACCAGCGGCAACTCCTTCGTCAGAACGGACGGGCGCTGGGGTGGCGTGGTGTGGTTCATGGACGAGCATGGCGAACGGAAGCGCAAGAGCTTCTCCGGCACGACCAAAGCTGAGATCAACAAGAAGATGACCGACTACGTCGCCGCGTTCGACAAGATGGTCGCCGAGAGCGACGAGGCAAAGAAGCCCTTGCAGGAGAGCATGGACAACTGGCTTCGAGTATTTAAGTTCCCGTCCGTCGAACGCGGCAGCTACGATCGGCTCGAATGCACAGCCAAGCATCAGGTCTACCCCCTGCTCGGCAAGAAGCTGGTCGGGGATGTCACCTCGGCAGACATCCAGAAGCTGCTCAATCACTGGATGAACAAAGGCTATGCCTACAACACGGTCAAAAAGGTCTACAATCTGCTGACGGACTACTTCCGCCATCTGACACAGCAGGAGCTGATTCAGAAGAATCCGATGACCGCAGCGCCTATGATCAAAAAAGCGAACTTCCTCGCGGCGCAAGGCAAAGAGAACAAGCCTACGTTCGAGACTGTCACGACGTTCACGCCGGAGGAGATTGAGCGGTTCAAGACAGAAGCCATGCGCACATGGAGCAACGGTACGCGCATCTACCAGCAGGCAGCGGCGTACATACTCATGTTCAACACAGGATTGCGCACTGGCGAGGTGCTGGGGCTGCTCAACAGCGACATCGACCTCGAACGGCGGGTACTTCACCTCCAGCGCGGCGTGAAGGAGGTGTCCCGGCGCAACGGCGCGGAGTTCACGAGCGGCAGAGAGGTCAAGGTCGGCAAGCTCAAGAGCGCGTCGAGCAAACGCGATGTTCCGCTCAACCAGACAGCCGTGGACGCCATCCTCGACCTCAGGAAAGAAAGATACTTCGGCGAAGACACACCGCTCGTGCCCGACGAGAACGGCAACTACACGCGCCCGGTGAACTTCCGCAGAAGATACTACCGCATCCTCGAAGCAGCGGGCATTGAACAGAAGGGGCTCCACTCGATCCGCCACACCTTTGCCACGAACCTCGTCAACGGCATCAGGCAGTCCGATGGGTCGATCCGCTCTCTGACGCCGAGGCAGGTCGCGGATCTGCTGGGACACTCGACCTCTGAGATCACGGAGATGTACTACGTCAAAAAGGACACGTCGCGGCTGAGCGGGATCACGGAGGGATTCGAGCTATGATCACTGCAAAAACTGCGCCGCCATAATCAAAGAAAGGCCCAGCGCAGAGAAGAAAAATCACAGCAGCTACGGTGCGAAAACCGATGTGCATATTGCGGAGCTCGGCGGCAGCTGATGCGGAGCTGAACGGCAGCGATGCGG
>CAMKFK010000078.1 GCA_946411835.1 uncultured Clostridia bacterium | reverse complement strand
TCAAGTACACCAAGGAGCGCGTCCAGTTCAAGCGCCGCCTCTCCCAGTTCCAGAACACCCAGTTCCAGCTTGCCGACATGGCGTGCCGCATGCAGGCCGCGCAGTATCTGGTCTACGCTGCCGCGATGAAAAAGCAGAACCACGAGGATTACAGCAAGGACGCCTCCATGGCAAAGCTGTTCGCGGCGGAGGCCGCGTCCGACGTGACGCGCCGCGCCGTCCAGCTCTTCGGCGGCTACGGCTACACCCGCGAGTATCCCGTCGAGCGCATGATGCGCGACGCGAAGATCACGGAGATCTACGAGGGCACCAGCGAGGTCCAGCGCATGGTCATCGCCAAGTACCTCGGTGTGAACTAAGAGAGGGAGGCTACAGTCAATGAAGATTCTTGTTTGCGTCAAGCAGGTTCCCGATACCTCCGGCAGACTGGCCGTGAACCCGGACGGCACGCTCAACCGTGCCCTCATGCAGACCATCATCAATCCCGACGATATGAACGCTGTCGAGGCGGCGCTCAAGCTCAAGGACGAGACCGGCTGCAAGGTCGTCGCCGTCACGATGGGCCCGCCCCCGGCGGAGGGGATGCTCCGCGAGCTGATGGCGATGGGCTGCGACGAAAGCTACCTCATCTCCGGCCGCGAGTTCGGCGGCTCCGACACCTTTGCCACCTCCCAGATCATCGCCGCCGGTCTCGACACCATCGGCATCGAGGACGATGACCTCGTCTTCTGCGGCCGCCAGGCCATCGACGGCGACACCGCCCAGGTCGGCCCGCAGATCGCGGAGAAGCTGAACCTCCCGCAGATCACCTATGCCGCCGAGATACATAAGGACGGCAACACCATCACCGTCAAGCGCGTGCTCGAGGACGGCTACATGATGATTCAGGAGCAGACCCCCTGCATGGTCACCTGCATCAAGGAGCTCAACACCCCGCGCTACATGAGCGTTTCCGGCATCTTCGAGACCTATTCCAAGCCCATGACCGTTCTGGACTACAACGCCCTCAAGGACAACCCGCTGATCGACAAGTCCACCATCGGTCTGAGCGGCTCCCCGACCAATATTCTGACCTCCTTCACGCCCCCGCAGAAGGAGCCGGGCAAGATGCTCGAGGGCAACGACATGAAGACCTGCGAAGAGCTCGCCGGGATTCTTGCCGCGAAACACATCATTTAAGGAAAGGGGATCGAGAACAATGCGTACCAAAGTTGCACTTGCCAATAAGGATTTTGACAGCTCCAAAATTGCGGAGTTTAAGAACGTTTGGGTCTTCTGCGAGCAGCGTGAGGGCAAGATGATGCCCACCAGCTTCGAGCTGATCTCCGAGGGGCGCAAGCTCGCCGACGAGCTGGGCGTCCAGCTGTGCGGCCTGCTGCTGGGCGACAACATCGAGGGCATTGCCAGGGAGCTCGGCGGCTACGGCGCCGACGAGGTCATCGTCTGCGACCATCCCCTGCTCAAGACCTACACCACCGACGCTTACGCGAAGGTCATCTGCGACGCCATTTCCGAGTTCAAGCCCGAGGCGTTTCTGATTGCCGCGACCAACATCGGCCGCGACCTCGGTCCCCGCTGCGCAGCGCGCCTGCACACCGGCCTGTGCGCCGACTGCACGCACCTCGACGTTGATATGCCCGCTTACAAGAACTTCCTGCGCAGCGCCTCCACGCTGCCCGAGGACCGGATCGACAAGCTCGGCATGATTATGCTCAAGAACAACGAGACCGGCAAGATGGAGCAGCACGACGTGACGCGCGGCCTGAAGATGACCCGCCCGGCGTTCGGCGGCAACCTGATGGCGTCCATCGTCTGCCCGCGCTTCCGTCCCGCCATGGCGACGGTGCGCCCCGGCGTGATGAAGAAGAACCCCTACGACGAGGCGAAGGCGAACGCGGTCAAGCTCACAAAGTACAACGTCCAGCTCACGCAGGACGATATGGCGACCGAGGTGATCGAGGTCGTCAAGGCGGCGAAGAAGCTCGTCGACCTGATCGGCGCGGACTACATCGTCTCCGTCGGACGCGGCATCAGCAAGGACGTCGAGCGCGGCATCAAGCTGGCGGAGGAGCTGGCGGCGGTGCTCGGCGGCGTCGTCGGCGGTTCGCGCGTCGCCATTGACAGCGGCTGGCTCTCGCAGGACCATCAGGTCGGTCAGACCGGCAAAACCGTCCACCCGAAGGTATACATCGCGCTCGGTATCTCCGGCTCCATCCAGCACAAGGCGGGCATGAGCGAGTCCGAGTGCATCATCGCGGTCAACAAGAACGAGAACGCGCCGATTTTCGAGATCGCGGACTACGGCATCTGCGGCGACCTGTTCAAGGTCACCCCGATGCTCACCGAGGCGTTCAAGGCTGCCAAGGCCGCGAAGTAACCCCGCCCCCCAAAAACAAAACTCCGATCGTACGATCGGAGTTTTTGTTTTGGGGCGTCCGAAGGAGAAGCGCGGCTTAACCGGGACCGTCTCACCCTTGTCGGACGTCCGTGTGCGCCGCCCTTATCCGTCGAAGTGGAAGGACCAGCGCTCCAGACCGTTCAGCGGGCGGGTCTGCGTCGGGGCGAGCCCCTCGACGCAGCCGGCAGGCGTCAGGGTCGAGACGCACTTGAACGCGATGGGCAGGATCGGCGTCTCCTCCGTGAGCCTGGCGCAGAGCGCGGCGGCGGTGGTCTCGTTTTCGTTGGCGAGGAAGGCGGCGAGCGCGGTATCCGTCGCCGTGTCATGGAACCCGCCGTAGTTGAGCGCGCCGTTCGCGCCGATGAGCGGGGCGAGGTTCCAGTCGGCGGTCAGCCGCACCTCGCCGAGGCAGAGATCGAAGGCGCGGCCCTCCAGCGCGTGGATATAGTCCGCCCACGGCAGGGCGGAGACCGTGACCGTGACGTACTGCGCGGTCAGCGCCTTGGCGATGGCATCCGCCAGCGCGGTCTTAAAGATGTTCTCCTCGTTGACGACCAGCGTCAGCGCGACGGGCTGCGGCTCCCCGGCGACGCGCGCGAGCAGCGCGGCGTCGTACCCGCCGGGGACGTAAGAGGTCTCCAACTCCGCAGGATAGAGCGTCGAGGCGGGCTGGATGGGGAACTGCGCGCTCCGGGCGTGGGAGGCGAGCAGCGTGGCGATCAGCGCCTCGCGGTCGAGCGCCTGACGCATGGCGGCGCGCAGCGTCTTGTCCGCCGCCGCGCCGCCCTTGACGTTGAAGCCGAGGTAGTACAGCGTGGTCGTGGGCGCGTCGGTGAGATCGACGCCGCCGATGGACGCCGCCGGCGAATCGCTCAGCAGGTCGGCGGTGAGCAGGTGCGCGCGGTTCGCGGAGAAGAGATACGCCGCCGTGCCCGCGTCCTTGGCGGCGGAGAGGGCAATGCGCTCCGGCAGCCCCGCGCCGTCGCCCCACCAGCTCTCGTTGCGCAGGAGACAGACGCCGCGCTCGTCATTGACGAATCGATAGGGCCCCGTGCCGATGGGCACGGGATATTTGTCCGTGCCGGATTTGATGATGGGGATGTCCAGCAGGGCGGGCAGGGCGCTGTCCGCCCTGCTGAGCGTGAGCGTGACCGTGTTGCGGGCGGAGCGCATCGAGGCGACGTTCGCAAAGCGCGCGGCATAGCGGTCGGAGACCTGCGCGCGGCGATAGGTAGCGATGACGTCGGCGGCGGTGAGCGGCGAGCCGTCCGTAAAGCTCACGCCCTCGCGGAGCGTGAAGGTGTAGGCGTTGCCCTTCTGCGTGTAGGACGCGCAGAGCGCGTTCTGCGGAGCGAAGCGCTCGTCGAGCGAGAACAGCCCCTCGTACAGGAGGGACGCCACCACCTGCTGCGCGCCGTCGGAGCAGGTGATGGGGTTGAGGGACTGGCTGCTCAGATAGGGCAGGGTGAAGACCGTCGGCTCCACCGGCTCCGGCTCCGCCGCTTCGGGCAGCTCCTCCAGCTCCCAGAAGTCCTCCGGTTCGTCGGATTCGGGCTCCAGACAGCCCGGAAGCGTCAGGCACAGCGCCAGCAGCAGCGCAAGCGTCAGCAGTCGTTTCATGGCTCCTCCAACGCGATGACCGCGATCTGTCCGCCGCGCCGCGCGCCGAGGCGCCGGTGCGACCAGTAGCGTTCGGGATGGCACATCGTACAGTCGGGATGCACCTCGATGTGGCGCGGGTCAAGTCCGCCGCGCAGCAGCCACAGGCGGTTGATCTGTCTGAGATCGACGCGGTACTTGCCGCTTCCGCGCGCGGCGATATAGGCGTCGGCGCTCTCGCTCAGCTCGGCGCGGATGGCGTCGGGCACGTCGCGGTCGGTCTCGAAGCAGCACGCGCCGATGGACGGGCCGAGGGCGGCGCGGATCGTCGTCGGGTCGGCGCCGTAAACGCTCATCATGGCGACCACCGCCTTGAGCGCGACGCCCAGCGCCGTGCCCTTCCAGCCCGCGTGGACCGCGCCGACGCAGCGGCAGGTGGGGTCGTGGAGCAGGATGGTGCAGCAGTCGGCGGAATACGCGACGAGCGGGAGGTTCGGCACGTCGGTGAGCAGGGCGTCGGCGTCGTGGGGCCGCTCGTCCCAGAGGAGCTTTCCGGCGTCCTCCGCGCGGACGCGGCGCACGAGGTCGCCGTGCACCTGCCGGTTGCCGACGGCGCGGGACATGGGCAGCCCCGCCGCCTCGCCGAGCAGGCGGTAGTTTTCCAGCACGTTTTCCGCCGTGTCGCCGTTGCGCTCGAAGAAGTTGAGCGAGTCGAACGGCGCGGGGCTGACCCCGCCGAGCCGCGTGGTGAAGGCATGGTGCGTCCCGCCGACGGCGTAAAGCCCGTCGGCGGTGTCGTAGACCAGACCGTTTACGTTGTGTGTGGTGAAGGGCATGGTGGAAACCTCGGTGTGGGGGAGTGGGTTATAGGGCGTCAAGGAGGGTGGAGAGGTCGCCAGACGATTCCCTTGCCGCTCGTTTTTTCTCCTGTTCGGCGAGCCAGTCGCGGATGGCGGCGCGTATTTGTCTAATACACATAAAATCTGTGAGATTTTGATAGAATGCACGTTTTTCTTCATCTGGGATTGAAACAAGTCCGGTATCAAGTTTGGTAAAAGGTATATCTCCATGAAACCAGATTGACTTATTTAAATAATCAAGGATTCTTTTTTCGAGTTCATCCCTGTCGCCAGCAAAACATCTCCTGTTATTTATAAACTTAATGAATAACGATGTGATATTATGATCTGGCTGTTGTGGTGAAAACGCTATATGATCCCCATCTTCCAGGCCGATGACTGTTATGCCACAATATATACGTCTAAAAAAGAACAAATCAGGATCGGGATTCGCGTTAGTCTCGCTTTGTAAAGCACGCAAACCTTCCTCTAAAGCGTTTGCCGCAAATCGTTCCGGCACAATCTGATAAAGGAGCTCATAGTAATCGTGGTTGCTATGCCACCACGAACTGGGGAACAAATTGGTGAACAGGCGTTTCTGTTCTTCATCTGACAGCTTGGAAGTATAGATGGCGGCAAAATACGTCTGGAACGACCGATGAGAAAATTTGTACAGATTGCCGTCCCTAACAATCATGCAGACAATGTTTTTCAGGTCATCAAGATAAGCGATGGCATTGACGTCTGTCAGACCCTGCTTTTTGATTCCTTTGTCCAGATAAGCCAAAATCTGTTCCTCGGTAAACTCGTATTCATCCTTAAAATACGATTGAAAACAGAAATAAGCGAACAGACTCGCAAACGACCTTTCATCCAGCGTTTTGCATTTGAATTCCCGCTTAAAAACGCCCTTGTCCTGATTGTCGTGGGCACTGTACAGCGCCTCATACGCCTTTTGATAGAACTCGCATAAATGCTCCGGTATGGACTGGTTGCGCATGAAGGTCAGGAACATCATGGTAAGCAGAAGCGGGTTTTGCGCAAAATCCTTGTGCTGCTCAAACAGCGTGTTGTCCAACTGATGGCAGAACTCGCGTGTTTTTTCATCCTCGTCCCACAGCCTGGAAGCCAGCATGACCGCCTGCCATTTGGCAAGGGGCATGGTGTCGAGCGGCAGAAAGGTTTCCAGCGAAGAGGTATCCGCGTAGGGACGCGAGGTGACAATGCAGGGGTTGTTCGGATATTTTGAGCAAAAGGCTTGAATGGCCGTCGCCGTCGGACGAGCTAGTGCGTCGGGAACCTCGTCAAAGCCGTCGAACAGGAACAGATACCGTCCCGACGCAAGGCTGTATTCAAACTGTTCCCTGTCTAACGCTACATTGAACTCCTGCATACAGGCGTAGACCAGTTCCAGAACCGACTGCATGGTCACGCCGTCGGACGCCGCGCCGCTGATGCGGCGCAGCTCCAGCAGAATGGGGACATAATTTCCGCGATAAGCGGTATCGAGGAAGAAATAGCGCATCATCATGGACTTTCCCGCGCCGCCTGTTCCCTCAATCAGCAAGTGCCGGTTGAGCTTCAACAGGGGATCGACCGCTGTCGTGGGATATTCCTTTTCCCGATAGGAGACGCCGATATGCACATAGAGCGCGTTTTCGCCGATGATCGGGCGCGGCTCCGTGCCGGTTGCGATGGTTTTGATCTTGTTGTAACGCTTGACGGCGTTTTCTAGATAGCGGACAAATGATGAACCGACCGTTACCCGCGCGACGCCGAGACCCTTTTTGCAGAAT
Organism: uncultured Clostridia bacterium; assembly: GCA_946411835.1. Classification (GTDB taxonomy): domain Bacteria; phylum Bacillota; class Clostridia; order Oscillospirales; family Oscillospiraceae; genus Hominicoprocola. Next base: position 2,319 of record CAMKFK010000078.1, on the reverse strand, counting down.
TCGGCAATCGGGCTGATTGCGCGCTCAATGGCTTTCCTGGAAATTTCTTCGCTGATTGCGTAACCGCTCATGCGAGCCCTCCTCTCTCTGTCTGTGCGCTATCTTCTTATCTCCCGCAGCACTGCTTATACTTTTTCCCGCTTCCGCACGGGCAGGGGTCGTTTCTGCCGATCTTTTTGACCTTGCGGGGCTGCTTTTTCACGCTGCCGTCGCCGGCGGTGGTGGCGTTGATGCCCTCCGCCACGCGCTCGCGCTTGACCTCGCTCTGCGTCTTGACGCGCGCGGAGAAGATGCGGCGCACCGTGTCGTTCTGGATGGCGGCGATCATCTCCTCGAACATATCGAGCGAAATGCGCTTGTACTCGTCCACGGGGTTCTTGTTGCCGTAGGCCTGCAGGCGCACGCCCTGGCGGAGCTCCTGCATGGCGTCGATGTGGTCCATCCAGTACTCGTCCACCACGCGCAGCATGACCACGCGCTCCAGCTCGCGCATGATGGGGGAGGTGAGCGCCGCTTCCTTCGCGTTGTAGAACGCCTCGGACGCCTCGACCAGCTTCTCGGTCAGCGCCTCGGGAGAAAGGTTCGACAAATCGGAGGCGTTCAGAATGCCGCGCGGGAAATACATGCCTTCGCAGCTCTTGAGCGACTCGGCGGCGGTTTCCGGCGTGACCTTGCCGTGCTCGCCGAGCGCGATGGTGACGTTGTTCTCGATGCCGGAGCGGATGAAGCCGAACACGGTCGCCTTGATGTCCAGCCCGTCAAGCACCTGCTTGCGCTGGCCGTAGATGATCTCGCGCTGCTTGTTCATCACGTCGTCGTATTCGAGCACGGACTTGCGGGACTCAAAGTTGCGGGACTCGACGCTCGTCTGCGCGTTCTCGATGGACTTGGACAGGAGCTTCGCGTCCAGCGGGATGTCCTCGTCCATGTCGTAGCGGTCCATGAGGTTGGTGATGCGCTCGCCGCCGAACAGGCGCATGAGATCGTCGTCCAGCGAGAGGTAGAAGCGGGTCTCGCCGGGGTCGCCCTGACGTCCGGCGCGTCCGCGCAGCTGGTTGTCGATGCGGCGGGAGTCGTGGCGCTCCGTGCCGATGATGAACAATCCGCCCGCCGCGCGCACCTGCTCCGCCTCGTCCCTGATCTCCTCGCGGTGTCTGGCAAGCGCGTCGGCGAACATCTGCCGCGCGTCGAGAATGGTCTGGTCGTCGGTGTCGGCGTAGCCGGTCGCCTCGGCGATCAGCTCGTCGTCGAGCCCTGCCTTGCGCAGGTCGTTGCGCGCCATATACTCGGCGTTGCCGCCGAGCATGATGTCCGTGCCGCGTCCCGCCATGTTGGTGGCGACGGTCACAGCGCCCAGCTTGCCCGCCTGCGCGACGATCTCCGCCTCCTTCTCGTGGTTCTTCGCGTTGAGGAGGCTGTGCTTGATGCCCTCGCGCTGGAGCAGGTAGCTGAGTTTTTCATTCTTCTCGATGGACACCGTGCCCACCAGAACGGGCTGGCCCTTCGCGTGGCACTCCTTGACCTGGCGGATGACGGCGCGGTACTTCGCCGCCTCGTTCTTGTAGATGACGTCGGGATCGTCCTTGCGCGCGAGCGGGCGGTTCGTGGGGATTTCGATGATGTCGAGGTTGTAGATCGTGCCGAACTCCTCCTCCTCGGTCAGCGCGGTGCCGGTCATGCCGGAGAGCTTGCGGTAGAGGCGGAAGTAGTTCTGGAACGTGATGGTGGCGAGCGTCTTGCTCTCGCGCGCGACCTCGACGTGTTCCTTCGCCTCGATCGCCTGGTGCAGACCCTCGCTGTAGCGGCGGCCGAACATGAGACGCCCCGTAAACTCGTCCACGATGACGACCTCGCCGTCCTTGAGGACGTAGTCGATGTCGCGCTTCATGACGCCGTGCGCACGGATCGCCTGGTTGACGTGGTGGGCGATGGTGGAGTTTTCGGGGTCGGAGAGGTTTTCGAGCTGGAAGAACTCCTCGACCTTCTTCACGCCGTTGGAGGTCAGCGTCGCGGTGCGCGCCTTCTCGTCCACGATGTAGTCGGCGTCCTCGTTGACGTCCTCCTCCGCCTTTTCGTCGGTCTCGGCGATGACCTTTTTGCGGAAGCGGGCGACCAGGCTTTCCGTGCGGGAGTACATGTCGGTGGACTTCTCGCCCATGCCGGAGATGATGAGCGGCGTGCGCGCCTCGTCGATGAGGATGGAGTCCACCTCGTCCACGATGACGAAGGCGTGGCCGCGCTGCACCAGCTCGCCGGCGTAGATCGCCATGTTGTCGCGCAGGTAGTCGAAGCCCATCTCGTTGTTCGTGCCGTAGGTGA
>CAMKFK010000077.1 GCA_946411835.1 uncultured Clostridia bacterium | reverse complement strand
GGCGCGGGCGCGGCCTTGGGGGCCGGGGCGGGCGCGGCGGCGGGCGCGGGCGCGGGAGCGGCTGCGGGCGCGGGATGATACGCGGGCGCGGCATAGCCGCCGCGACCGGCGGATTCGACGATAACGTCATAGCTGACGCCGTTGACGGTAACCTTGTACTGTTTCATCATGGTGATATTCTCCTTATATGATAGATTTATATGGATTTTTTGATGCTCGTGATGTTCCAGCCCCGGGAGGACATACCCGGATCGTCGGAAAGGGCCGCCATGATCGCGACCACAACGTCGGTCGGGATGCCGGACGCCGTCTGCTGCGGGTGCTCCTCCGCAACCTTTTTGACCTCGGTCATCGTGTCGTTCCTGGTCGGCGTTTTGGACGCGCCGAAGGCGGTCATAATCTTGCCCATGATGATCGTCAGCACGATGATGCAGATCAGGCCGACGAACACGACGCCGACGCCGAACAGAACGACAAACAGTTTGCTGTACTCTGCCATGCTTTGCTTTTCACCTCACAATCGTTTCCTGCGGGACGCCGCAGGCAATCACTGCATCGCCAGAACGTCCACGAACGCCTGAATAGCGGTCGCCGCCTGGCCGAAGTCGCGCATCTGCTGGTCGACGCCCAGCTTGATGAAGGGGATCTGGTGCGCGTCGAGCGCCTTCTTGAGGTACGGATACTCCATCTCCTCCGGGTCGCAGAACTGCTGCATGAACAGCACCAGACCCTGCGCGCCGGACTCCTCGACCAGCTTCGCCACAAATTCGCCGCGCCGGTTCTGCTCGCTCGCCTCGTCGTAGAGCAGGACGTCGAAATCCTGGTCCGCGAACTGCCTGCACAGCGCCATCATGGGGTCGCCCTCCTCGCTGGCGTCCACGCGGATGGGGCGGGACTCGTGGGCGACGTCGTCCGCCGCGATGGCGACGTTGTTGTCCTTGAGCACCTTGAGCAGCGCCGGGGAATCCACCACGATGCCGGACGTGACGATCTTGACGCCCTTCCACTTGCACGCGGGCAGCGCCTCCAGCTCGGCGTTGAGCGCCTCGAGCTTTTCGGTGTGCTCCTCCTTGCGCATGAACCACGCGCTCTTGAGCACGGCGCTGCGCATGATCGGGTCGATCACGTCGCAATGCTCGGCGGCGAGCTTGACGAACGCGCGGCGGGCGGCGCGGGACCTGTTGTAGACCTTGATGGCGGCGCGAATCTCCTCGTCGGTGATCTCGGCGCCGCGAATCTTCTCCAGCTCGGTCTTGACGTGGGTGTACTGCGCGCGGCAGAACTCCAGACCGAACGCCGGGCGGCGGAACTGCGGGTGCGCGAGGAAGATCGTGGGCAGCTTGCCCTCCATCGCCACGCGGATGTTCTGCGTCATGGGGCGCAGGGTGTCGCAGATGGCGGGGGTGATGACGCCGTCCAGCAAATCGCAGGTGCCGTCGAGCAGCATTTCAAGGTCGATCTGCGCGATCGTGCAGTAGAAGGTCGCGCAATACTCCTTCGCCTTGGAGATGGTCTTTTTGTTGCTGCCCCACATGCCGAACGGGACCATTCCGGCGGCGGCGACCAGCTCCTCGGGCGCGTAGTACGGCAGCACGCCGATGCACCGGTAGCCCGCGTCCTTGTACTTTTTGAGCTGGGCCTTTGGGCTGGCGGCGACAGCGGCAAATTCCTTTACGATGGCTTCGATACTCATTTTTTCCGCCCTCCCTTACTTCTGGTTCGCCTGCATGGCCTCGACAAGGCCCTGCACGCGGGTTTCGTACTGCGCTTCGTTGAAGTTGCGCGGGTCGGCCTGGTCGCCGTCAAACCCGGCGCAGGGAATGCCGAGGTCGCGCGTGAAGCGGCGCTGCATCTCCGCCATGTAGCCGGACCAGGGCTTGCAGGAGCGGTTGTAGTGGACGAGCACGCCGTCGACCTTGTTGTCGCGGCAGATGCCCTCGCGCCAGTCGACGCCCTGCTCGATGCAGACGCTGTTGGGCGCCTTGCAGTACGCCTTGACCATCTCGTCGTAATTGTTGTAGACGAAGCCGAAGGCGGGCGCGTAGACGACGGCGGTGACGTTTACGCCGTTCGCCTTGAGGGGCTTGAACAGGTTCGGGAGCTTCGGCCAGCAGGGGATCCCCTCGAACATGACGCGGTACTGCTCCGGGAAGGGCAGCGTGGAGGTGCCCTCCTTGATGTTCTTTTCGAGGTCCTGGGACAGGAGCTCAAAGGCGTCGGCGGCGGCGCTCTTGCCGCGCGCGGTGACGACGTCCGCCATATGGTTGAACAGGTCGAAGCCGCTCATGGGCGCCGGCTTGTACTGGAGGTAGTCGCACACCTTGAGCCAGTTCTGTGCGGTGCGGTTGGCGTGCTTGCAGGCGTCGTCAAACTTCTGCTGGTCGAACTTCCTGCCGGTGAGCTTTTCCAGGTCACGGATGGCGTTGTCAAACTGGGAGCGGATGTAGGCGACGTAATCGTCGTTGACCTCGACGGTGTTGTTGTACGGAACGTCGATCATGATGAGCGGGATGTTGCACATGCGGGCGATGTTCTCGTACCACTTGGTCATGCAGTTGCAGATGTTGTTGCAGCAGAGGACGAAGTCCGGCTGCGGGATACGCATCTGCTTGTAGGGCTGGATGGCGTTGAGACGAAGCTCCTTTTCACGGCCCTCGGGCAGCGCCTCGATCTCATGAATATCGTCGATGACGATATAGGGCTTCATGGTCTTGGGGTCTTTTTTGGGCTTGCCGGTCGCCTCGTCGATGACGACCTTGCCGTTCTCGTCCTTGAGCGGCTTGCCGCTGTTGGGGTCGATGACGTACTCGCCGGTTTCAAGGTCCAGCTTGCGGGATGCGCGCTTGCCCGCCGCGTAGGCGAGGCTGATGCGCGCGTAGCCGCAGATATCGTTGTCGAAGCCGAGGTCCTCCGCCGCCTGGCACATGATCTCGCCGTCGCGCTGGGCGGCGATGCCGGCGGCCTGGTTCTCGGGGTACATGACGTTCAGGTCGAACGCCTCCGCCAGCTCGCAGGGAAACTTGGAGCTGGACCAGCCGACCAGCTTGCCCTGCTTCTTGGCTTCACGGGCGTCGGCATAAACGTCGTCCACGACCTTGCGCAGCGCGAGTACGCCGGGACTTACTTCTTTGGCCATAACAATCTCCTCCTGTTCAGCGTTGCTTGTGAATGTTACTTGTTCGCCTTCTGATACGCGAACAGCGCCGCGCCCAGCGCGCCGTTGTACTGGGTGAGCGGGCTGGTGTGTATCTCGTGCTGCAGCTGGCGCTGGAGCGCCTTGACGATGCCGTGGTTCTGGGCGACGCCGCCGGTCATGACCACCTGGTCGCGGACGCCGACGCGGTGGCACAGACCGACCACGCGCGCGGCGACGGAGCGGTGGATGCCGTCGATGATGTCGCACTTGTCGGTGCCCATCGCCAGCTGGGAAATGACCTCGCTCTCGGCGAAGACGGTGCACGTGGAGCTGATGCCCACCTCGCGGGTGGCGCGGTCGCCCAGGCTGCCGAGGTCGCGGGTGTTGACCTCCAGCACGCGCGCCATGACGTCGAGAAAGCGCCCGGTGCCGGCGGCGCACTTGTCGTTCATGACGAAGTTCTTCATCATGCCGTTCTCGATCTCGATGACCTTCACGTCCTGCCCGCCGATGTCGATGACGGTGCGCACCTCCGGGAAGAGGTAGGTCGCGCCCCGGGCGTGGCAGCTCAGCTCGCTCATCTGCATGTCGGCAAGCCCCTCGAGGGAGTTTCTGCCGTAGCCGGTGGCGAGGATGAAGTCCATCTGCTCCCGCTCCATCCTCGCGTCCTCCAGCACGCCCTCGATGGCGCGCTGGGGGCCGGAGGTGCCGGTGCCGACGGCGACGAGGGACTTGCCCACGATGTCCCGTCCGTCCTTCATGATGACGCATTTCGACGCGGTGGACCCCACGTCGATGCCCATGGTGAAAACAGCCATAATACTCTCCTTGGGCGGGCGGCGCGCCGCCGCCCGCTCAGTGTGGTCTGATACTCGCCTCTTACTTCGCGTAGAGGTTGTCAAAGTCGCGGATGATGCGCGGCAGGAGCATTTGGTGGAACGGGCAGATGCTCGTCGGGTTCTGGTAGCAGGCGTTCACGAACGCCTGGATGTACGGACGCATATCGTTCATGTCGACGATCTCGTCGCACAGGCCGAGCTTGGCGCAATACTTCGGGCGGGACTTATCGCTGTACTCCTGGATCAGCTTGTTCATCTTGTCGATGGTGGGCTGAAGGTCCTGGCCGTTCTTCTTGTCCTTGACGAGGCGGCGGGAGTACATCGCGGTTGCGGCGGTCTCGCCGTGCATGACGTAGATTTCGGTGGTGGCGGTGCCGATGGAGAAGGCGTTGTTCGCGTTGCCCTGCGGACCGCCGAGAACGTAGTGCGCGGCGGCGGTGCCCTTGCGGAGGGTGACCTCCAGCATCGGCAGGCCGCTGGACTGGATGGAGTAGATCAGGCTCTGGCCGAGGCCCAGCAGCTCCGCGCGCTCCGCGTCGTTGCCGACGTCGATGCCGGTGGTGTCCTGGAGCCACAGCATGGGGATGCGGTCGCGCGCGCAGAGGGTGACGAACTCGTTCATCTTGATGAGGCCCTGACGGTAGAGCTTGCCGCCGACGCCCATGGCGCTGCCGTAGGCCGCCATCTTGTACTCGGGGTAGTTGAGCAGCATGCCCTGCATATTGGCGACGACACCGACGAGCATACCGTCGACCTTGGCGAGGCCGGTAATCATCTCGGGGCCGTAGCCCTTCTTGTACTCCATGAACTCCGACCCGTCGAACAGGCGCGCCATGACCTCGTACATATCGTAGCTGCGCTTCTGGTTGAACGGGACGATGCTGTACAGGTCGTTCGGGTCGAACAGCGGCTCCTTCGGCTCGTCCACGCGGAAGAACTCGGGATCGTAGGCGGGGAGGTAGTCCATGTACTTGCGGATGGCGTCGATCATACCCTCCTCGTCCACCTGTACCTCGCGGAAGAAGCCGGTCTCGCTGTAGTGGATGGCGACCGTGCCGGGGATGTCCGCCTTGAGGTTCTTCTGCGCCTCGATGAGCTTCTCCGCCTCTTCGAGGTCAACGTAGCCCTTGGGGTTCATGCCGCCGACGATGCCCGCGCCGCCGACCGCCATATTGGCGTCCTGATGCGCGATGAGGATCGTCGGGCTGATGGAGTGATAGCCGCCGCCGGCGGGGTTGGTGCCGTAGATGCCGACGATGACGGGCACGCCCAGCTGGTTGAGCTCGCTGTTGCGGTAGAACGGGGTGCCGCCGCCGCGGCGGTTGGGGTACACCAGCTCCTGCTGGTCCAGCTTGACGCCGGAGCAGTTGAGCACGTAGACCAGCGGGATGTGCAGGCGCTTGGCGGTGTCGCTGCCGCGCAGCAGCGCCTCCGCCTGCCCGGGGACCCACGCGCCGGCGAGCTTCTTGTTGTCGCTGGCGATGATGACCGCCCACTTGCCGTCGATGCGGCCGAGGCCCTTGACAATGCCGACGCTGCCGTCCTTGTTGTCGCCGGGGTTGTAGAGGCTGTTGAGCGGGCACCAGGTGTCCTCGTCCACCAGCTGCATCACGCGCTGCATGGCGGTCCACTGTCCGCTCTCGTTGAGGGATTCGGTGGAGCGTCCGGCGTCCAGCGCTGCGTCGCGCAGCTCGTGGATCTCCGCCTCGACCTCCTGGATCTCGGCGATGTTGTCCTCGTTGACCTTGCTCAGCTCGTGGCCGATGGTCGGCATGGTCTGGAAATAAGTAGGCATTGAATAGTCGCTCATACGGTTATCTCCTTCTTTTCAATCAATGATGGATCACTCTTTCGGAACCTTGATGAACGCCTGACCGGGGTCGATCTCCTCGCGGATGAGGCGGATGATCTCGGGGCTGGGACCCTCCATCTCCTCGGCGCGGGAGCAGTCGATCTCGAAGCCGGTGTTCGCCTGCACCATCTCGGCGGTGACGCCGGGGAACATGATGGCGCAGTACATGCGCTTGGTCTCCTCGTCAAACTTCATGATGCCCAGGTCAGTGACGACCATCTGCGGGCCGCGATTGCCGGGCAAACCCGCGCGCTCACGGCCGCCGGGACCGTCCATCCAGCCGCAGGAGGTGATGTAGTCCACCTTGTCGATGAAGCGGCGCTTCTGGTGCTGCATCATGATGATGGTGTTGCAGTAGGTGGCGATGCCGTTGGCGCCGCCGGAGCCGGTGAAGCGGGTGGTGGGCTGAAGATAGTCGCCCTTGCCGAAGATGCAGGTGGAGTTCACGTTGCCGTAGGGGTCGATCTGCGCGCCGCCGATGAAGGCGACGAGCCGGTCCTCGTCGTGCAGCCACTCGTTCGCCTCGAAGCCGACGAAGCGGATGTTCGGCCACTGCACGGCGCAGTGCGCCATGAACCGGTTGTCGCCGACGGAGCGGGGCACCTCAACGGGGTCGCAGTCCATCAGCCCGGACTCGACGATGGGGTGGCAGCTCGGGCACACCGCGCGCTTGGCCAGCGACGCGCCGATCAGGGGCAGTCCGGTGCCGACGATGACGATCTGGTTCTCCTTGATGCTCTTGGCGATGGCGTACGCCTGCATCTCCTGCTTGGTATACTTCGTGTAATCAGACATTTCAATACCCCTCCTAGCTTAGTGCGTGGTGGAATAGCCGAGGTGCGGCTCGTTCTTCAGGCGCATCAGGCGGCTTCCGCCGATCTTGTCGAGCAGCTCCGCCTGATCCTTGCAGCCATAGACCCACTTGTTCAGATAGTCCTTGAAGGTCTCGGGAATCTTCGCGCCGCTCTCGGCGTCCTCGGCGGCCTTCTTCGCCCTGGCAAGCGCGTCGGCGAGCTTCTCGTCGTCGGGCTTGGCGTCGAGCGCCTTCTGCGCCTTGACGGCGGCCTTTTTCAGCTGCGCCACGGCGTCCGCCTCGTCCTGATACTTGGACGCCTTGTCGTACTCCTTGAGGGCGGCATCGTCATCGTCATAATAGTCGTAGCACTGGGCGGGCCAGGCGCCGTAGGGCGCCTTCACGACGGCCTGCACGCACTCGCCGAAGATGCGGGTCTTGGTGGGGTCGCGGCGGATGAACTCGTTGGAGACGATCTCCTCGCAGGTGACGATGGTCTTGCGCGCGGCGACGGCGATGTCGATGTCATGGAACTCGTCGCCGCAGATGATGCAGGTGCCGTCGGGGCTCGCCTGCTGGACGTGGATGAGCGCGGTGTCGATCCGGGGAACGGGGACGGCGACGACCTTCTGACCGGGAACCATGGGATTCTCGATCTCGACGCACTTGAGGTTTTCCATCTTGGGCATGGACCTGCGCTTTTCCTCGCTGATGCCCCAGAACTTCATCAGGCCGCTGCCCTGCATCAGGCGCACCGGCAGGAAGGGAAGCCCGAGGGAAGCGGCGTGGAGCATGAGCATCAGCACGTCCTGAGAATAGTCCTCATAGGTCAGCTTGCCCTGCTCGATGAACGCGCGAAAACGGCGGGAAACGTTGGTGTAGCCGGAGTTGGCGGTGTAACAGTTGATGTATGCGGCGACGCGACCCTCGCCGATGAGCATGTCAACCTCGCCGCCGCCGGGACCGGCGTAGACGATGAAGTCCTTCTGTCCCTGGCGCAGAATCTCGGAAACCGCCGCGTAGGGCTTGCGGTTGGTGGTGAAGCCGCCGGTGGCCAGTACGCCGCCGTTTTCGACATACTTCGCAATGGCGTCATGCAGTGACATTACCTTGCTCAAAATAATTACCTCCCTGTTCTATCGGACCTTTCCCGGTGCGTTTGCAGCGTTTCCGTCAATTTTGCACACGGCAACCCGATTTAAATGCAATTTACATTATAGAGGAAGACGTCCGTTTATTCAATGGAAAAATCGACGATGCCCGCAAAAAAACTGACCAAAATTTTTCGGATATTTTTGTCGCTTTCGTGAACGGATGTCTGCGCCTCCGGCGTGTCCGGCGAGCGATTCTGCAAGATTTCCTGCATAATTTCCGCCGCCGCGCCGCGCCGCCGCTTGCAAGCGGCGGCGCGGCGTATTATACTGGGGGACGGTCCATTCGAAAAAACACAATCACACAAAGGAGGCTTCTTTCATGGACTTTTCTTCCCTCATCTCGGATTCCGGCGTCAGCATCGGCACGCTGACGCTGGCGGCGGGCGTCAAGGCGCTGGCGACGCTGGTCGTCGGGCTCATTCTCATCAAGGTGCTGCTGTCGCTGCTCGACCGCGCGTTTGACCGCTCGGAGACGCTTTCCCCCCTCAAGCGGCACATCCACCCGATTGTCAAGACCCTGTTGAGCGTCATCCTTGCGCTGGTGGTGCTTGGCTCGCTCGGCGTGCAGGTGACGAGCTTCATCGCGCTGCTCTCCGTCGCCGGCCTCGCCGTGTCGCTGGCGCTGCAAAATACGCTCTCGAACATCGCCGGCGGCATCATGATCCTCACCGCGCGTCCCTTCGGCATCGGGGACTACGTGTCCATCGGCGGCACGGAGGGCACGGTGGACCTCATCCGTCTTGCTCACACCAAGCTCAGGACCCTCGACAACAAGGAGGTCCAAATCCCGAACAGCACGGTTGCCGCCTCGATCATCACGAACTTCAACCGCATCGGCACCCGCCGCCTCGACCTGACCTTCACCGCCTCGTACGACGCCCCCACCGAGGAGGTTTACGCCGCGCTGCGCGACGCCATGGCGCGCTTCCCGCAGATTCTGGGCAGCCCCGCGCCGGAGGTGCACCTGACCGAGTACGGTGCAAGCAGCATCGGCTACGTCGCGCGCTGCTGGGTCAACGCCGCCGACTACTGGGCGGTGTATTTCGGCGTCATCGAGGCGGTGCGCGAGACCTTCGCCGCGCACAACGTTGAGATGACCTACGACCACCTCAACGTCCACGTCGCCAAGTGACGGGGGGCGCGAGGGGTCCCTCGCGCCCCTTCCCTGCTTTTCGCAGGGGTATTCCGCACCTGCGAGGGCGGGTTGCTTTGCCCTCGGCGGCAAAGCAACCAAAACGCCGCTTGAACCGCAGGTTCAAGGCTCCTGTTCTGGTTTTCTGTTTGGGTTTATTGTGACGTTAGATTTCATTTTAGGAGAGTTTCGCGCTGCGGCGCGACCTACTTTGCCCACGGCGGCAAAGTAGG
>CAMKFK010000076.1 GCA_946411835.1 uncultured Clostridia bacterium | reverse complement strand
TGAGTTGACATAGTATCACGTCGGCTTAAGAAAGTAAATGCTGTCGCCGTGCGCGCGGCGGCAAAGCGCTTGACTTCTTCGTCAAAAAAGACTATACTGGCAAGCGGGAAGCCGCTGGGCTTCCAACCACAAATCAAGGAGGATGGAACATGAAAAAAGCGATTGCACTTGCGTTGGCGCTGGTTCTGGCACTTGGAATGCTCGCCGGCTGCGGCGGCAAGGAAAGCGCCCCGAGCGCTCCCGCCCCCGCACCGGAGACGACCGCGCCCGCCGGGAACGACGCGAGCGCCGAAGCCGACCCGATGGCGGAGCTCATCACCGCCGCGAAGGCGGAGGGCGAGCTGGTGGTCTACGGTTCCTGCGAGGAGGATTACCTCTCCGCCGCCTGCGCGAACTTTGAGCGCCTGTACGGCATCAAGACCCAGTACCAGCGCCTGAGCACCGGCGAGGTGCCCACCAAGATCGAAGAGGAGAACGGCAACCCCTCCGCCGACGTCTGGTTCGGCGGCACGAACAACCCCTATGACACGGCGGCGGCCAAGGGCCTGCTGGACAACAGCTATGCTCCCGCCAACGCCTCCCACCTGACCAAGGACATCTACAAGGACCCTGACGGCTATTGGTACGGCATCTACACCGGCATCCTCGGCTTCATGGTCAACACCGTCGAGCTGGAGCGTCTCGGCCTCGCCGCGCCGCAGAGCTGGGACGATTTGCTCAAGCCCGAGTATCAGGGCCTGATCTGGCTGTCCAACTACAACACCGCCGGAACGGCGAAGCTGGTCGTCAACACGATGCTCCAGATGAAGGGGCACGACGCGGGCATCCAGTACCTCGTCGACCTCGACAAGAACATTCAGGTCTACACCAAGTCCGGCTCCGGCCCGAGCAAGAACGTCGGCACCGGCGAGTGCGTCATCGGCATCGGCTTCCTGCACGACGGCATCACCCAGATCGTGGACAACGGCTACGACAACATCCAGCTCATCATCCCGGCGGACGGCACCTCCTGCGAGGTTGGCCCGGTCGCCATCTTCAAGGGCGCGAAGCACCAGGCCGCCGCGCGCCTGTTCATGGAGTACGCCCTTTCTCCCGAGTGTGTGGAGCTGGGGGCGGACAACGGCTCCTATCAGTTCCTCGTCATCGACAACGCCAACCAGCCGCAGCAGGCCATCGACTTCGGCCTCGATCCCGACCTCGTCTGGGACGGCTATGACTTCGCGGACGCCGCGCAGAACACCGCGCAGTACGTCGAGGAGGTCATGGAGGCGCTCAACGGCGGCGACGACCGGTTCAAGGTCGAATAACCCATACGTCAGCAACCGAAACGGACACGGGCGGGCGGGGATGGCGGAAGACCGCCGTCCCCGCCCTCGCTTTTTACGCCAGCCGATTGCGAAGCCCCGCTTCGCAATCGAATAAAGAAAGGAGGAATCTTACCGTATGGCAACGACCCAAGGCGCGGCGTTGGACCGGAAGAAGCTGATGGCCGACCCCATCATGGTGACGACCATCGTGGTGCTCATCACGTTCCTGACGCTGTTCATCCTCTATCCGCTCGCGATCCTGCTGGTGGACAGCCTCTGCGGCGACGGGGGCGGCGTGTCGCTGAGCGTCTTCCGGCGGGTGCTGGCGATGCCGACCTTCCGGCACGCCATCACCAACACGCTCAAGGTGGGGTTTGCCGTGGGCGTCTTCTCCACGCTGATCGGGCTGCTGTTCGCCTATGTGGAGGTCTATGTCAGGCTTCCCGGCGCGGCGAGCGCCCTGTTCCGGATGGTCTCGATGCTGCCCGTCGTCTCCCCGCCGTTTGTGCTGTCCCTGAGTATGATTATGCTCTTCGGGCGCTCGGGGCTCATCACGCGCTTCCTGCTGGGCGTCTACGACAACAATGTCTACGGCTACTGGGGCATCGTCATCGTGCAGACGCTGACCTTCTTCCCCGTGTGCTACATGATGCTCAAGGGGCTGCTCAAGAACATCGACCCCTCGCTGGAGGAGGCGGCGCGCGACATGGGCGCCGGGCGCTGGCGGGTGTTCACGGACGTGACCTTCCCCCTGCTGCTCCCCGGCCTCGGCAACGCCTTCCTCGTCACGTTCATCGAGTCCATCGCCGACTTCGCCAACCCGATGATTATCGGCGGCTCCTACGACACGCTGGCGACGACCATCTACCTGCAAATCACCGGCGCGATGGACAAGGTCGGCGCGGCGGCGATGGCGGTGGTGCTGCTGTGCATCACGCTGGCGATGTTCGCCGTGCAGAAATACTACCTCGAATCCAAAACCGCCGCCACGCTGACGGGCAAGGCGTCCCGCGCGCGGATGCTCATCGAGGACCGGAGCGTCACCGTGCCGCTGACCGTGCTGTGCTCGCTCGGCGCGCTGTTCGTCATCGTCATGTACATCTGCGTGCCCATCGGCGCGCTGTTCCCGACCTGGGGCTAATAAGTTCACGCCGCTGACCTTCAAGTGGTTCGCGCAGGTGTTCACCAAGTACAAGGGGCTCAAGGCGTTCCGCGACTCGTTTGTGCTCTCCCTGATCGCCTCCCCGATCACGGCGCTGCTGAGCATGATTATCTCCTACCTCGTCGTCAAGCGCCGGTTCAAGGCGAAGAGCTTCATCGAGGCGGTGTCCATGCTCGCGATGGCGGTGCCCGGCACGGTGCTCGGCGTCGGCTACATCCGCGGGTTCTCCGGCGGGGTGTTCCGCACCGGCTTTTTGCAGGGGCTGTACGGCACGGGCGCAATCCTCATCATCGTCTTCGTCGTGCGCTCGCTGCCCACCGGCACGCGCAGCGGCATCTCCGCCCTGCGCCAGATCGACAAGAGCATCGAGGAATCCGCCTACGACATGGGCGCCGACAGCTTCAAGGTGTTCATGACCGTGACGCTGCCGCTCATCAAGGACTCGTTCCTCAGCGGCCTGGTCACCGCGTTCGTGCGCTCGATCACGGCGATTTCGGCGATCATCCTGCTGGTCACACCGGCGTATCTGCTCATCACGGTGCAGATCAACGAGTTCGCGGAGAAGGGCGCGTTCAGCATCGCCTGCGCCTTCGCCACGATCCTGATCCTCATCACCTACGGCAGCGTGCTGCTGATGAACCTTGTGATGAAATACTTCGGAACCAGCCGCAAAATCAGAGAGGAGTGACGGTTTTATGGCAAAAGAGAAGAAAGGCGTGCGCCTGGAGCATATTTCCAAAATCTATCAGGACCCCAAGACCCACAAGGACTTTTACGCGGTGCGCGACACCTCGCTGGAGATCGAGCCCGGCTCCTTCGTGACGCTGCTGGGACCCTCCGGCTGCGGCAAGACCACCACGCTGCGCATGATCGCCGGCTTTGAAAGCCCCGACGAGGGCGAGATCTACCTCGGCGGCGAGCCCATCAACGCGCTCACGCCCAACAAGCGCGACACGGCGATGGTGTTCCAAAGCTACGCCCTGCTGCCGCACTACAACATCTTCGACAACGTCGCCTACGGGCTCAAGCTGCGCAAGCTGGACAAGGAGACCATCCGCCGCAAGGTCATGGACATCCTCAGCCTCGTCGGGCTCGAGGGCATGGAGGCGCGCATGACCAACCAGCTCTCCGGCGGGCAGCAGCAGCGCGTGGCGCTGGCGCGCGCGCTGGTCATCGAGCCGGGCGTGCTGCTGTTCGACGAGCCGCTGAGCAACCTCGACGCGAAGCTCCGCGTGACGATGCGCACCGAGATCCGCCGCATCCAGCAGGAGGCGGGCATCACGGCGGTCTACGTCACCCACGACCAGAGCGAGGCGATGGCGCTGAGCGACCGGATCATCATCATGGAAAAGGGCGTCGTGTCCCAGATGGGCACGCCGCAGGAAATCTACTACCACCCGAAGAACCGGTTCGTCGCGGACTTCATCGGCGACGCCAACTTCCTCGACGGCACGATGCTCCGCCACGAGGGCGGCGACGGGATCGTCTCCGTCGCCGGCGCGGAGGTCCGCGTCGCGGAGACGGAGCGCATCGCGGACGGCGCGGCGACCACGGTGGTGCTGCGCCCGGAGTCCACGGCGCTGGGCGACGAGGGCTTTTTCCCGGTCAGGGTCGCCGTGTCCAGCTTCATGGGCGCCTACCAGCTCTACCACGTGCTGCTGGGCGACACGAAGCTCATCATTCACGAGTACAACCCCAAGGGCAAGAAGGTCTACGGCGCGGGGGAGACCGCCTACGTCCGCTTCGAGCCGGGCAGCGCGCACTGCATCTGACATGGCGGACACATTGCCGAAGCGCTTGGCGGACGATCGCCCGCTGTGGCTGCCCGACCTGCGCGAGCGCTTCGCGCGGGACGAGGACGCCGTGCCGCTGATCCTGCGCGTCCGCTCGTTCGACGGCGCGACGCGCGACTTTGCGCACCGGCTCCCCGTCCGCTGCGGCGCGGCGGCGAGGGACTACCTCCGCGCGACGGTTTACAACACGCTGTCCGTCCTCGGCGGGTACGAGGCGACGTTCTTTCTCGACCCGGGGGAGACGGCGGCACGCGCCCTGGTCGACGAGCTGCCGGAGGCGTTCCAGCTCGGCGCGGCGCGGCGGCGCGGGCTGGGCAAGCCGATCAGCATCGCCAACCGCCTTGCCCGCGCCTTCGGGACGCCGCCCTTCGCCTTCGTGACGCGGGACATGGCGGAGTACGCGCCCGCGCCGACGGCGGCGCCGGACCGCGCGCCGCTGACCGGACGCCTGCGCGCCCTGCGCGGCGCGGCGGAGCGGACGTGCTGCGTGGGCGTGGACGTCGGCGGGACGGACGTCAAGCTCGCCGCGTCCCGACAGGGACGGCTGGTCGCCGTCAAGGAATACGACTGGAACCCCGCCTCCTTCACGCGGGCCGAGGAGCTGCTCGAACCGATCCTGCTGCTGACGCGACTGCTGCGCGCCTGCGCCGCCTCGGACGGGGCGGACGGCGCGCTGCGCCGCGCGCTGCGCAGGGACGCGCCCCTCGATGAAATCGCCGCCGCCGTCTCGGAGGCGGAGCGGCGCTGTGACTGCGCCGTGCTCGACGCCGTGGGCGTCAGCTTTCCGGACGTCGTCCTGCACGACCGCATTGTCGGCGGCGAGACGCCGAAGACGGACGGCCTTCGCCGCCACGCGGCGGATTACGAGGCGGAGTTCGCCAAGCTGGGCGATTTGAAAAACCGGCTGCTGGCGCTCTGCCGGGACGGGGGGCGCTGTCACCTTTGCAACGACGGCTCCATGGCGGCGTTCACGGCGGCGGTGGAGCTCGCCTGCGGCGACGAGCCGGACGCGGCGGCGCGCGGCGTCGTGGCGTACAGCCTGGGCACCGATCTCGGCGCCGGGGTGCTGGGCGCGGACGGGACGATCCCCCAGCTCCCGCTGGAGCTGTACGACGTCTGGGTCGATCTGGGCAGCGCGCAAAGCGCGGCGCTGCCGCCGGAGGACCTGCGCGCCACGCGGAACGTGAACTCCGGCCTGCCCGGCGCGCGGCGCTATCTGGGGCAGGAGGCGGCGTACCGCCTCGCCCACGCGCTCGACCCGCGCCTGCTCGACGGCTTTACCGAGGAGCGCGACGGGGTGCTGCGCGTCCGCACGGAGCCGGACGATCTGCGCAAGCCCTGTCTCGAACACCTGATGCGCGCCGCCGCCGGGGGAGACCCCGGCGCCGGGGAGGTGTTCCGCCAAATCGGACGGAACCTCGCGGTGGTCAGCCGCGAGCTGGACTACCTGCTCCATCCGGAGACGGACGCGCGCTGGCTGTTCGGGCGCTTCGTGAAGTCGGAGCGCTGCTTCGCCCTCCTGCGCGAGGGCTTTGCCGAGGGCGCACCGCGCCTGCGCCTCGAAAACGGCGGCGACGCTCTGGCGGAAACCCCGCTGATGCGGCAGCTCGCCGCCCGCGCCGACGCGACCGTCGCCCAGTTTGCGCAGGCGGTCGGCGCGATTTATTACGCTCTGCTATGAAGGAGGACGCCCATGAAACGAAGCGAGATCAACGCCGCCCTGCGGCGCATGGAGCAGATGCTCGACGCCTGCCGCGTCTCTCTGCCGGACTTCTGCCATTTCACGCCGGAGGACTGGCGGCGCGCCGGGCACGAGTACGACGAGGTGCGCGACAACATGCTCGGCTGGGACATCACGGATTACGGCCTCGGACGGTTCCGGGAGCTGGGCTTTTCCCTCATCACCCTGCGCAACGGCAACCTGCGCATGCGCGACAAGTATCCCAAGACCTACGCCGAAAAGCTGCTGTATCTCGAACCGGGACAGTACGCGCCGATGCACTTTCACTGGTCGAAGATGGAGGACATCATCAACCGCGCGGGCGCGGACGTGCTCATCCGCGTCTACAACGCCAAGGCGGACGAGAGCATCGACTACGAGAGCGACGTCACCGTGCATTCGGACGGGCGGACGTACACCGTGCCCGCCGGGACGCAGCTCCGTCTGCGTCCGGGGCAGAGCATCACCGTCACGCCGCGCCTGTATCACGACTTCACGGTGGAGCCGGGCGGCGGAAGCGTGCTGCTCGGCGAGGTCAGCCAGTGCAACGACGACAACACCGACAACCGCTTCGAGCCGCCGATGGGCCGCTTCCCGACCATCGAGGAGGACGAGCCGCCCTACCGCCTGCTGTGCAGCGAGTACCCGCCTGCGGAATAAACAAAGCCCACGGCGCGTACGCTGCGGCTTGATCTGCCAATAAAGCGAGCCGGAGCCGACGGCGCTCGTGCGGGAGGCCATGGCGCAGGGGACGGCTGGCCGAACAGGAAAAAAGTCAAGTATGATCGGTTGAATCGTACTTGACTTTTTGCCGGTTTATACGATTTCCTGTTCCAGCGCGTCAAACTCCGGCGTGGAGAAGAAATCGCCAAGAGTAATCCCCAGTCCGTCGCACATCTTCTTGATGGTAAGAATCTTTGGGTCAACACTTCGGCCATACAGAATGTTTTTGATTGAAGATGGCGGCAGTGCAGATATCGTTGCGAGCTTGTTGACAGAAATATCACGTTCATCGCACAAATGAAAAATCCTCTTCTTGATTGCAGTGATCGTGTCCATAACAGCACCTGCCCTTCTGCTACAAGCATAATGATTTTGCTTGCAAAAGTAGGCTATCCATGCTACTATTTAGGCTATGTATAGCCCACAGGGCAGAATGAGGTGAGGATATGGACGCAAGATTCGCAGCATCTCGAACTGCGCGATGAGATGACTGGCGGGTGATTCCAAACGACAGATACCACAACGGCGCTTTGCGGCTGTGACGCAAGGCAGACGGAATTGGCAGGAGGATGCACGGTGAAAGCAATTCTTTTCAAACTAATCGGGACGATACTGGCCCTTGTGGGCGCATATTTCTTCGGAATGGTCACAATGCTTCTGAATATTGTTTCCGTTCACCTGACGTCGCTGACCGTGCTGGGTTTTCTGTGGCTTCCGCTCATGGCGATACCGCTTATTTGGGCGAAAAACAAACGAGCGGCTTTCAAATTCGGCTGTGCCGCGCTCTGCCTGTGCCTGATTTTCGGTGCGGCGGAGGGGCTTTGCCGCGTGCATCAGCGGGCGATCACGATCAACACCACGCCAAATATCAATGTGCGGGAATACCTGCCCTTTGATGAAAACAGCAAGATCGTGCGGCTGGATCACGCTTCGCTTCATCTCACCGACAACCTCCCGCGACTGGATGGCGCGGCGGCGGTATTCCCGGTTTACGCCGCGTTTGTCCATGCGGTATATCCGGATACGGTGACGCTGGGCGGTACGGCGGGGCAGGTTGACAGTTCGTTCAATTACTCCAATACCGTGGAGGGCTATCGCAGGCTGGCCGAGAAACGGATCGATCTCTTTTTCGGCGCATA
The DNA here is from genome assembly GCA_946411835.1 of uncultured Clostridia bacterium. Classification (GTDB taxonomy): domain Bacteria; phylum Bacillota; class Clostridia; order Oscillospirales; family Oscillospiraceae; genus Hominicoprocola. Next base: position 1,434 of record CAMKFK010000076.1, on the reverse strand, counting down.
CCCGTCCGAAGAACAGCGGGAGTATGCGGAGCAAAACCACACGACCAATGTTGCCCGCCTGATCGACTGGATTCTGTCGGATGAAGGGCAGCGCATCATAGAGGAAACAGGCTATTCCGGCATCCGGTGAGCGGATGGGCTGCGCATTTATCAAACAGGGCCTGGTGCGATGCTTCTGCCAACGCAAAGTCAACCGCTTTCTGCGGTGCGGGAGAGCAGGATGCTCGACAGGATCAGCGCCGCGCCGATCACGCCGGTCACGCCCCGCCACTCATTCAGAAACAGCCAGCCCATCACGCAGGTGGCAAGCGGGTTGAGCGCGCAGAACAGGCAGGCTTTTTCGCTGGGAACATATCGCTGCGCCAGCGGCTGGAGCGCCGTGCCGATGCTGCTGCACACGATGGCGAGAAGCAGAATGCCGACCCACTCCTGCGGCGTCTCCGGCAGGCGGGGCGTTTCAAAGAGAAGACTGGCCGCCGCAGACAGCGCGCCGACCGTGCCGATCGCAGCAAATCCCAGCAGCAGCGGGTCGTCCCGATGGGAGAGGCGATCGGTCAAGATGATGTAGGCGGTGTAGAGCAGGGCGCTTCCCATGCACACCGCCGCGCCCGCCGACAGCGAAAACCGTCCGTCACGCAGAAGCAGAAAGCCCACGCCCAGCAGAGCCAGCGCGGCGCACAGGAGGCTTTCCCGGTTCGGCAGACGCCGGCGCAGCGCCGCCTCCGCCAGAGGAACCAGAACGATCGCCGTATTCTCCAGAAAGGCGACGATGGCGGAGGAATCCGTCATGCGAAGCCCCTGCAGCTCAATCGCAATGATGGCGAAGAACACAACGCCCAGCGCGCCGCCGCGCATCAGCGTGCTCCGTCGGAGCTTCTTCAGATCGCGCCGGACAAAGGGAAGCAGGCAGAAGAACGCAATGCCGAAGCGAAGCGCCATCAGGTTAAACGTCGCAAGCCCGCCAAGGCTGGTCTTGACGATGAGGAGCGAGGTTGCGCGGGCGATAATGACCGTTGCAAGCAACGCTTCCGCTTTTTTGTAGGACATCGTGCTCGCCTCCTTGACAAAACCATAGCACAGAGCTATCTTTGTGTAAAGCGACAATCAGTCATGGATGCTGTGAGGAAAACGCAAATGGATACCGAAAAAGCGGCCGCGCTTTTGCGCGCATTGGAGCTGGGCAGCCTATCCGCAGCGGCGGAGCAGCTTGGCTATACGCCGTCCGGCGTCAGCCGGATGATGGCGTCGTTGGAGAGGGAGACCGACTGCTCACGCTATCTTGCGCGGCATGGTATCGAGTCGAACGTGCGCTTTTCGTGCCGCGATATCAACATTTGCTTGTTTTCTGTTTGGTTTTATTTTATCGTTAGGTTTTCTTCTAAGAGAGTTTCGCGCTGCGGCGCGACCTACTTTGCCCACGGCGGCAAAGTAGGC
>CAMKFK010000075.1 GCA_946411835.1 uncultured Clostridia bacterium | reverse complement strand
GCCGCGCTTGCGCGGTGGTGGAGAGGTTAACCCCGCAGGTTCGCGCAACCTAGGGAAAAACCCCTCAGTCACGGCTTCGCCGTGCCAGCTCCCCTTTCAGGGGAGCCAAGACGGGGACGGGGAAAACCAAAAGAAACACGACCAGCCCCTTGCCTCCCCTGAAAGGCAAGGGCGGCAAACGCGAAGCGTTTGACGGAGAGGTTAGCCCCCCCCCCCCCCGCAGGGGGAGGGGGCGCGCCCCCCGCTCACCGCACGCCTTTGACAAAAATCTCAACGCCGATCAAAATCAAAATCACCCCGCCGAGGATCGACGCCTTGCCCGCAAGCCGCGTCCCCGCGACGCGGCCGAGCTTCAGCGCGCCGACGCACAGCGCAAAGGTGACGCCGGCGATGACCAGCGCGCAGACGAGCGCGGCCCCCGCGCCGTACGCCGCGATCGTGAAGCCGACGGACAGCGCGTCGATGGACGTGGCGACGCCCTGCATCAGCAGCGCGCCCACGCCGACGCCCGCGCGCTCCGTCTCCTCCCCGCCGCGCAGCCCCTCGCGCAGCATGGAGCCGCCGATGTACAGCAGCAAAAACAGCGCGATCCACGGCACGAAGCGTTGGAACGCGGCAAAACGCTCGACCAGCGTGTGGACGCACAGCCAGCCCAGCAGCGGCATCAGCCACTGAAAGAACGCAAACGTCCCCGCGACGGCGCACATCCGCCGCCGCGACATACGCGGCTCGTTGAGCCCGTTCGCCAGCGAGACGGAAAATGCGTCCATCGCCAGCCCCGCGCCCAGCAGGGCGCTGTTGAAGAAAAATACGGCATCCATAACAGTGTGCTATTATAAGGGATGGCCCGCCGGATTGCAAGGGGGTTCATGGCGCGGCGCGGCAAACTGTAACCAAACTGTTGCTTGCCCTGCGCCGCTTTGCTTGGTACAATAGACGGAACAACACGGAGGTGTTCCCATGAAACGTATTCTCCCCCTGCTGCTGGTGGCGTGCCTGCTGCTCGCCGCGTGCAAACAGGACGAGACCCCCGCCGCGCCGCCCGCGCCGCCCCCCGCGCCGGTGGAGACGCCCGCCGTCCCCGTCCCCGCGCCGGAGCCGGAACCCGCGCCCGAACCGGAGCCGGAACCGGAGCCCGCGCCGGAACCCGCCGAAACGGTCTTTGCCTTCGACGGCGTGGAGGTCCCCGTCCCGCCGGAGCTGGAGGGGCTGCTTGTCATCGACCCCACGCCGGAGGCGTGGAACGAGCACTGGACGCCGCTCGTCTCCTTTTCCCACCGCGCGTCCGTCGAGGCGTACGAGCGCGACAACCCCGGCGACGCCGCTGCGGAAAACGGCGTCGGCTGGATGTGCACCGTCATGCGCCTCGACCAGGTTGGCTATGAGGACTGGCTCTCCGGCGAGCGCAGCGGCGCGACGCTCTTCGCAGCCGACGGCGCCGGGCGCTACTATCTGCTCTCCACGCCCACGGACGTGCGCGTCTACACCGTGGACGAGAGCTGGGCCGCGCTCGGCGACTGGATGGCGGCCCTGCCCCGCGCCATCATCACGCGCAACGGCCTCGCCGCCTGTGACGCCGACGAGCTCTTCGCCGCCGACTACACCTACCCCGGCGAGCACGCGGACCTCGGCTATCGCGTGCCGGGGCAGCCGATGGACCTGATCGTCCTCTCGCTCTCCCAGCCTGCGGCGCAGGGCGAGGGCGGCGTCTGGTGCGTGGAGCGCGTGCGCTACGTCTACAGCGCCTACAGCTTCACCGACACGCAGCTGGTGTACCCGGTCTCCTTCGGCGTGGACGAGCCCGCCGCCGATTACTACGCCCGCCTTCAGGCGGAATGCGACGCCGGGGAGCACCCCGACCTGCTCACGCCCACCGGCGCGGCGCTGGACTACGCGCGGCGCATGGTCTGGCTTTTCGGCGAGGATGTGAACGACGCGGACTTTGAGCTGCTGGAAACGGAGGGGTAAAAAATCGTCGACAAAGGCGAATGCCTTTGTCGACGATTTGAAAAGCGGGCGCGAAAGCGTCCGCTTTTTTGTCGGAAACGCCGTCTTGCGTTTTTTGACAGCATCGGGGATAATGTGTGTGATGAATTTTTTTGATTGCATGCTTTATTTTTTGAGCCGATTGCGAACGTCAGAATGCTTCGTCAACCGCCCCGCAGGGTTACAAAATCGTTTTTGACGCGGCTTTGCCGCGGCAAAAACTCCCTGAGGCGAGCGAAAGCGAGCCCTCGCGCCGACCAAACGCGCCCCGTCCCCCGTGGGGCGCGTGCGATGAGCGCGAGTCCTCCATTGCGAAGCGCAGCTTCGCAATGGAAATAAAAGAAGGAGGACGATCCCATGCAGCTGCTGATTGACCGCATCCGCAGGGAGGGCAAGGTCCTGCCCGGCGACATCATCAAGGTGGACGGTTTTCTGAACCACCGCGTGGACACGCGGCTCCTGTCCGCCCTGGCCGACGAGTTTGCCCGCTTTTTCCCCGTCGACCGGATCACCATGGTGCTCACCGCCGAGGCAAGCGGCATCGCCCTGGCGACGGTTTGCGCCCAGAAGTACGGCGTGCCCCTGCTGTTCGCCAAGAAGGCGAAGAGCGACAACATCGAGGGCGGCCTCTACCAGAGCGACGTGTTCTCCTACACCTACAAAAAAACCGTCACCTATATCATCTCGCAGGAGTGGCTGCACGCGGACGATCACGTCCTCATTATCGACGATTTTATGGCGAAGGGCAACGCCATGCAGGGCCTGGTCGACCTGGTCGACGCCGCCGGCGCCACGCTGGAGGGGATCGGCGTCGCCGTGGAGAAGGGCTTCCAGCACGGCGGGGACCGGTTCCGTCAGCTCGGCGTGCCGTACAAGGCGCTCGCCGTCATCGACCGGTTGGACGGCGCGGAGCTGATCTTTCGCGACGAATCATGTTAAGGAGGTATTCTTATGTCTGTTATGTCTGACAACGTACGTCCCGCGTCCATGGCGCGCATCACCACCCCCGCCCTGGCCGACGCCTTTATCGGCGAGCAGGTCGCCGCCCTGCGCGCGCGTCTCGGCGGCAAGCGGGTGCTGCTGGCGCTCTCCGGCGGCGTGGATTCCTCCGTCGTTGCGGCGCTGCTCATCCGCGCGGTGGGGCGGCAGCTCGTCTGCGTCCACGTCAACCACGGGCTGCTGCGCAAGGGCGAGCCGGAGCAGGTCGTCCGCGTCTTCCGGGACGAGTTGGGCGCGGAGCTGATCTACGTGGACGCGGCGGACCGCTTTCTCGATGCGCTTTCCGGCGTGGCCGAGCCCGAGCGCAAGCGCAAGATCATCGGCAAGCTCTTTATCGACGTGTTCGCCGAGGAGGCGAAAAAGCTCGACGGGATCGAGTTTCTCGCGCAGGGCACGATTTACCCCGACATTCTGGAATCCGGCCCGATCAAGAGCCACCACAACGTCGGCGGCCTGCCGGAGGAGCTGAACTTTGCGCTGGTCGAGCCGATCAGGTTTCTGTATAAGGACGAGGTGCGCGTCGTGGGTCGGCAGCTGGGCCTGCCGGAGGGCATGGTCAGCCGCCAGCCGTTCCCGGGTCCGGGGCTGGGGGTCCGCTGCGTCGGCGCGATCACGCGCGACCGTCTCGAGGCGGTGCGCGAGAGCGACGCGATTTTGCGCGAGGAGTTTGCCGCCGCCGGGCTTGCGGGCAAGGTGTGGCAGTACTTCACGGTCGTGCCGGACTTTAAGACCACCGGCGTCACGGACGGCAAGCGGACCTACGCCTGGCCGGTGGTGATCCGCGCGGTGAACACGGTGGACGCGGTGACGGCGGAGGTCGCGGAGCTGGACTTCGCGCTGGTGCAGCGGATCGTCCGCCGCATCACCGCCGAGGTACCCGGCGTCAACCGCGTCCTCTGGGACGTAACCCCCAAACCCAGCGCGACCATTGAGTGGGAATGATTTCGCCGTAGCCGCAAAGCCTTGAAAACACTCACTTTTTGAGGGTTCAAGGCTCTCCGTGGCAACGATTTGGCAACAGTTTTTCCATATCCATCGAATAAGAGCTAACTGATTTTGATTCGGTCAGTTGGCTCTTATTTTTTGCTTTCGTCCTCTTTCAGCGCGTCCACCAGCAGATCGCTCAATCCCTGTGACGGCACCTTCGCCCACCGCTGGGTATTGTCATACTCCGGGTAGTAGTGCCGCCAGCGGTCATATTCCTCTTGTGTAATCTCCCCTGCCTTGAGCATATTTGCCGCTTGCAGCCAGCCGTGGAGCATCCGGTTCAGCTCCGCGGCTTCCTTTCCCTTGAAGGGATTGACGCGGAGGCGAAGGTCTCCATCCTCCCCTTCGATGGTCAGCCCGTAAAGGTCTTCCAACGTGAACAGCGTGTGCATCAGGCCGATGTAGGAATCAATGTCCGGCACATCCAGCGCTTGGGGCGATACGTCAAGAGCATGGGCAAGCGAAGCTGTCAGGTCGGCTTTTGGCGTCCTTGCGCCGGACTCATACTGTGCCATGCGCACATCGGCAGACCGTTCCGGGAAGCCCATGAGCATTCCAAGATACTTCTGTGTCATTCCCCGCAGATTGCGGAAGAAGCGGATTCTCTCACCTATGGCCATAACAATCAACTCCTGTTATGTGATAGATATAGTGTAGCAGATATGTTTAGTATAGTCAAGAAGAACTTAAATAATTTTGTTATATTGACTATGCTAAGACGCTTGACTTAACGGAAATTATTTAGTATAATGCAAGCGAGCTAAAGCAAAATAGCTTAGTATATGAAGGCTGGGAGGTAAACCAGATGAACGAAAACAACTTCATGCGCGTGGATGATGTGGCACGGGAATTGGGCGTTTCCAAGTCCTATGCCTATAAGGTCGTCCAGAAGCTCAACGGAGAGCTGAAAGAAAAGGGATACCTGACCGTATCCGGCAGGGTCAACCGCAAGTATTTTATGGAGAAATACTGCTACGGCAATGGAGAAAGGAATGGTGCGTAATGGCGGTCTACAAAGAGGACAAGGCCAACACCTGGCGTGTGGTGTTTCGCTACACCGACTGGAACGGTGAGCGGAAGCAGACACAGAAACGAGGCTTCAAGACCAAGCGGGAGGCTCAGGCATGGGAGCGCGAACAGCTTAACAAGGCCGGCTCCGACCTTGACATGACATTCAAGAGCTTTGTGGAGAGGTACACGGAGGATTTGGAGCCACGGAGGAAGGAAAACACATGGGCAACAAAAGAGCACATCATCCGAACCAAGCTGGTGCCGTACTTCGGCAAGCTGCGGATGAACGCCATCACCGCCCAGCAGATCATCACCTGGCAGAATGAGCTGATCAATTATAAGGACGAAAACGGAAAGCCCTACTCACCGGTTTATCTGAAAACCATCAACAACCAGATTAGCGCCATCTTCAACCATGCGGTGCGGTTTTACAATCTTCGGGAGAACCCCTGCAAGAAGGCTGGGAGCATGGGCAAGAAGAAAAACCGCGAGATGCTGTTCTGGACGAAGCCGGAGTATTTGAAGTTTGCCGAGGCTATGATGGACAAGCCCATCTCCTATTATGCCTTTGAAATGCTCTACTGGTGCGGTATCCGGGAGGGTGAATTGCTGGCATTGACGCCTGCTGATTTCGATTTTGAGAAGGACACCGTGTCCATCAACAAGACGTATAATCGGCTGAAAGGTCAGGATGTGATCACGCCGCCCAAGACTGAAAAGAGCAACCGTGTCATCACCATGCCGAAGTTCCTTGCTGACGAAATGCAGGACTATCTGAAGATGCTCTATGACGTGGGCGAGGACGACAGGATGTTTCCAATCAGTAAGAGCTATCTGCATCGGGAGATGGACCGGGGCGCAAAGGAGGCAGGGGTACAGCGCATCAGGATTCATGACCTCAGACACAGCCACATTTCGTTACTGATCGACATGGGCTTCAGTCCCACGGCGATTGCCGACCGGGTAGGCCATGAGAGTATCGACATCACCTATAACTACGCGCATCTGTTCCCGTCCAGGCAGACGGAGATGGCGGACAAGCTGAACATAGAAAGGGGGAGTTGAATATGTCAGCGAAGAACCGTGACGAGCACAACCGCTGGCGCAACGTCACTGTCGCGTTCCGGGTGTCGCCGGAGGAGGACAGTATGATCGAGACCGCCGTGCGACTCTCCGGGCTGACCAAGCAGGACTATATTACGCGGCGATTGACTAACCGCGAGGTGGTGGTACAGGGCAATCCGAGGGTGTTCAAGGCGCTGCGGAACCAGCTCGCCGCCGTGCTGGACGAGCTGCGGCGCATTGAAGCCGGGGCAGGCGTCGATGACGACCTGCTGAGCGTGATCGCCATGATCGCCGCGATCATGGAAGGAATGAAGGAGGGTTCAGAGTGAACGATGCAAAAGAAATGACCGCCCCTATCGCATCTGTTGGCGCAGATGTGGGGCAGTCACTCACTGAAAACAACATCAGTATAGCAGACGAGGATAAGGAATACAAGAAAAAGTTGCTGGAAATCGAGCGTTTTTGCGACCCGATGCACCTCAACACCCTGTCCATGAACGATTTGTTTGACTGTTCCTTTACCAGCAGGCCGCCGTTGATCGACGGCCTGCTGTACGCCGGGACGTATCTGCTGGCAGGCGCGCCGAAGATCGGCAAGTCGTTCCTCGTTGCCCAGCTTGCCTACCACGTCAGCATGGGACAAACGCTCTGGGACTACCCCGTGCGGCAGGGCGGCGTCCTCTATCTGGCACTGGAAGACGATTTCCAGCGCTTGCAGGGGCGTATGTCCCGGATGTTCGGTGTAGAGGGGACGGACAGCCTGCACTTTGCCATCACGTCGGCGCAGATCGGGCTCGGTCTCGTCGAACAGCTTGATAACTTTCTGAAAGACCGTCCCGACACAAGGCTGGTCGTCATCGACACGCTCCAAAAGGTGCGCGACGCCATCGGAGAGGCATACAGCTATTCCGGCGACTATGACGCCATCGGGCAACTCAAGGGCTTTGCGACCAGCCGGGGTATCTGTCTCCTGCTGGTACACCACACGCGCAAGCAGGCGGCGGACGACGCCTTCGACATGATCTCCGGCACGACGGGCTTACTGGGCTGCGCCGACGGCGCGCTGTTGCTCCGCAAGGAAAAGCGCACCGACCTGACCGCTACGCTGGACGTGGTAGGCCGCGACCAGCCCGACCAACGGCTCCACCTGATACGGGATGAGGAATCGCTGGCTTGGCAGCTCGACCACGCGGAGCGGGAGCTTTGGAAAGCGCCGCCCGACCCGCTGCTTGAAAAGGTGGCGGCGCTGGTGACGCCGGATGCGCCGGAATGGAGCGGCAGTCCCTCCGAGCTGGTCAGCATGGTCGATGCCGATATGGCGGCGAACGCGCTGACAAGATACCTCAATGTCAATTCAGCGCGGCTCAGGAGCGATTACAGCATTGAATACGGACGGAGGCTGCGGCATGAGGGCAGGCGGATATACCTTCGTTTGCTGTCTGCCGATGATGCGGCTCCGGCGTAAGCGCGACGCTTGCGACGGTTGCAACGGTATTTGAGACGGTACAAATAAACCGTCGCAACCGTTGCGACCGTCGCGGCGGTGGGGTCCCCGAAAAGTCGCAAGACTTTTTGGGGAGAGGAGGCGCAGCGGAATGAACGAGCCCTCGCGCTGTGCGCGGGGGCGAGCGATATGGAGCTTGTGCCGACGATTCGGCGGGGTGCAGGGTGCCCTTTTCAAAGGGCAGCCCTGCCGGGGAGTCAACCGCAGTTGACAGGGGCAGCGCCCCTCCGGGAGTGTCTGGACGCCGCAGCGGGCAGGCACTCCCGGCAGCCCCTCGGAGAGCCCACGGCACTTTGCAGCCCTTGGGCTGAAAGTGTCATAGTGGGTTATTACACTTCCGCAGGAAGTGCTCCCCCGTCCCCCGCGGGGCGTATCTCAACGAAAGGAGTGATTAACGATGGCAAGGAACACAGGAGACCGTACCTGTGTCCGCAACATCAACGTGTCCGACGCCAACATCGGCAACACGCAGGCGCACAACGAGCGTGAGAAGAAAACCTATGTCAATCCCGACATCGTGCCGGAGCGCGCGGAGCTTAACGTCCACTTCAAAGCGCCCACGGACGATTATGTTGGGATGTTCAGCAAGATGGAGGAAGAAAAGGTCATCTCGACGCGCGGCTTGAAACCCGACGCCACCAAGTTCTGCGAGCTGGTGTTCGACGTCAACTCCGCTTACTTCTACAACCACGGCGGGTATGACTACGCGCGGCAGTTCTATGAAGAAGCATACCGGGCGGCGGTGGAGATCGTCGGCGGTGAGCAGTACATCTTATCCGCCGTCATGCACGCCGACGAGCGCAACCGCGCCATGTCGGAGCAGTTGGGTGAGGACGTGTACCACTACCACCTCCATGTGGTCTATGTGCCGGTGGTAAAAAAGGAGATTTTGTGGTCAAAGCGGTGCAAAGACCCCACGCTGCGTGGTACTGTAAAAGAGGTCATTACGCAGGTCAGCCGGAGCAAGAAATGGGCATCGAAACCGGCAGTGGACGATATTGGTGAGCCAATCCTCCAAAAGAACGGCAAGCCGGTACTGAAAAAGTCGTACAGCGTCTTGCAGGACGATTTCTACCGGCACATGGTCGCCGCCGGGTACACAAACATCGAGCGCGGCGAGGTCGGCAGCACCGAGGAACACCTGACGGTGACGCAGTTCAAGGTCGAGCAGGAACAACAGCGCCTCGCACGGATTCAGGACGCAGCAGCCTATGCAACGGAGGAGACGCAGCGGCGAAACAAGGAGATGGAGGAGGCAAGGAAGAAGGCGCAGCGGGCGCAGGCCCAGCTTGACGCCGTGGTGCCAAAGGTTGAGGCTGTCGAGGAGCTGGCGCGGCGATATTCCGACGACGTGGACAAAGTGCTGCCCGAGGCGGGCGCACTGGAATCCGCGCGGTCATACCGTGAGAAGAAGGCCAAGCCGCTCTACAAGAAGATCGTCGATGTCCTACGCGCGCTCTATAACAAGTATCTTGACCTCATAAACAGCTTCAACCGGCTGAACGATAGTTATAACCGGCTACAACAGAGGTATAGCTCGCTGGACGCCTCCTTTGACCGGCTGGCGGAGGAGAACAAGAGCTTGCAGCAAGTCGCGGCGGACTATGACGCCTTGTGCCGGGGATACGGCGCGGACAGGGTTGAGGAGCAGGTCAGGGCGATTCGGGAGCGCGAGGAGGAGCAGAAGCGGCAGAGGCGGATGTTCCGGCATAGCCGTAACATTGGCGTGCGATAGAAGCTAATACTATTATCCAATTAAAAAGATTGAATAATCCTTGCCACTATGATATAAT
>CAMKFK010000074.1 GCA_946411835.1 uncultured Clostridia bacterium | reverse complement strand
AGCTACGGTAGTGGCGCATATCTTGTGGGCGGCTGACTAAAGCCGATACGCATATTTGTTTTTCCCATTCCGAACCAGAGTGTTCCGATGTTTCGGGATACAAGATAAAGGTCGAGTTGTTCACCGAGATATCCAATGTTTTGTAAATAGCCGTCTTTCTTTTCGCTGTAAAGCAGGATACAGTATTCTCCTCCTCGTTTACAGTTCGTCTGCTTTTCGGGAACAATGCGGATAGTGGTTTTGATTTGGGGATTCAGAGGAATAAACGCTGTATATGCATTTTGTATCTCGCCAAGTTCAGCTCCGCTGATCGATTCGCTCCCGACATTTCTGAAAATATGAAATGACTTTCTTTTAAAGATTATTTCATAGAATGTTTTGTCCAATAACAATCACCTCCGCAAATCCCGATTTGGTGGTCAATTATCTCGTGTTCAAATGTGAAGGAGCCGCTTCCTTACAAAGCGCCTCAGCTTGTCGCCAAAGCCCCGCAGGGGTTTCGCGCCCGCAGGCGCGGAGCGTTCGTGCGCTATGTCCGCGAGACGCGGACATAGCGTGCGAGAAGGACGATTTGAGGGCCTCCCTCGGGAGGCCCTGCTTTTTTGGCGGTCAAATCTCTCGTCTGCCCTCCAGGGCGCGCATGAGCGTCGCGTCGTCGGCGAACTCGAGGTGTCCGCCCACGGGGATGCCGTAGGCCAGGCGCGTCACCCTGACGTCAAAGGGGCGCAGCATCCGGGCGAGGTACATCGCCGTCGCCTCGCCCTCGGTGTCCGGATTCGTCGCCATGATGACCTCGCTGACGCCGCCGCGAGCGACGCGCGCGAGCAGGGACTTGATCTCCAGATCGTCGGGCCCGACGTGGTTCATCGGGGAGATCACGCCGTGGAGCACGTGGTAGCGCCCGTTGAACTCCCGCGCCCGCTCGATGGCGACCATGTCGCGCGGGTCGGCGACAACGCAGATCACGCTCTCGTCCCGCTTGGGGGAGGCGCAGATGGGGCACACGCCGCCGTCCGTCAGGTTGCGGCACTCGGGACAGAGCGTCACGGTCTTCTTCGCCGTGACGATGGCGTCGGCAAAGCGCCGCGCCTCGTCATCGTCAAGGGAGAGCACGTGGAACGCGAGGCGCTGGGCGCTCTTGCTGCCGATGCCGGGGAGCCGCGCAAACTGCTCGACCAGCGCCTCCAGCGCGGCGGGGAAGTATTCCATGGCGCTTACCCTCTCAGCGCGCGGATGCGCGCGGGGATATCCTCCGCGCCGTAGACCGCGCTGCCCGCGACCAGCACGTTCGCGCCCGCCTCCACGCAGGCGTCCCGCGTCCCGAGGGCGACGCCGCCGTCCACCTCCAGCTCGCAGGGGAGGCCGCGCCCGTCGATCCATTCGCGCAGCCGCGCGACCTTGGGCATCATGTCCGCCATGAAGGACTGCCCGCCGAAGCCCGGCTCCACCGTCATCACCAGCACGATGTCGCACTCGTCCAGGAAGGGCAGCGCCGCCTCGGCGGGGGTCCTGGGCTTGAGGACCACGCCCGCCCGCTTGCCCCTGGCGTGGATTTTGGCGAGCGCCTCGCGCGTGTGCGCCTCGCTGTCCGCCTCGACGTGGCAGGTTACGATGTCGGCGCCCGCGTCACAGAACTGCTCGACATAGCGCACCGGGCGGTCGATCATCAGGTGCACGTCCAGCGGCAGCGCCGTCGTCGGCCGCAGGGCGCGGACCACGGGGATGCCGATGGTGATGTTCGGCACGAACAGCCCGTCCATCACGTCCACATGGACGTAATCGGCGTCGGCGATCCGCCGGACGTCGCGCTCAAGGTTGGCAAAATCCGCCGAGAGGATGGACGGCGCAATTTTGATCGTCATGATAAAGCCCCTCCTTTGTTTTTTCCCCACGATTGTAGCAGAGCGCGCGGAGAAAAGCAAGCGGCGATTCCGCCCGCTCCTCCGTGTTTGCCGTTTTTGCGCGCTTGACAGGCGGCCGCCTGTTTTTTATAATACGATATCATGGTATGTCGGCACGGGTCGCCGCGTTTTCGCATCGCGCGCGGCGCTGCCCGGCATTTTTGCGTGTTGAGAGGGTATGATGAACGATTTGATCCTGTACGTCCACGGAGCGGGCGGCAGCGCGGCGGAGAGCGCGCACTACCGCCCCCTGTTCCCGAACGACGAGGTCCTTGGTCTGGACTATCCGACCGCCGCCCCCTGGGAAGCGGCGAACGCGCTTCACGCGGCGGTCGAAGCGCTGAAACAGGAGCATGCGCACATCACGCTGATCGCCAACAGCATCGGCGCGTTTTTCAGCATGATCGCCGGGATCGACGGAATGCTCCGCAGGGCGTATTTGATTTCGCCCATCGTCGACATGGAGCGGCTGATCTGCGGCATGATGCTGCGCGCGGGCGTGACGGAGGCGGAGCTGGAGGCAAGAGGCGTGATCCGCGCCGACTCCGGCGAGACGCTTTCGTGGGCGTATCTTTGCTATGTGCGGAGCCATCCCGTCCGCTGGACCGTGCCGACCTCCATTCTCTGCGGGGCGGGGGACGAGCTGACGAGCCTTGAGACGGTCCGTGCCTTCGCCGAACGGCAGAACGCCGATCTCACCGTCATGGAAAACGGCGAGCACTGGTTCCATACGGACGAGCAAATGCGGTTTTTGGACAATTGGCTCAGGGAACGCGAGCGGCGCCGGCCTGTATGATCTTGGCCGAAAAATTCCCCCTTGACTCTCACACTGTGGCAGGCATTACAATCGAGCCGAGCTCAAAAGGGAATCCCCCCGGCAGGAGGTACCGCCATGCTGAAAATCGGAGAATTTTCAAAGCTGTCCAGAATCAGCGTCAGAATGCTCCGCCACTATGATGAGATCGGGCTCCTGAAGCCGGCTGAGACCGACCGCTTCACCGATTACCGGTATTACCGCGAGGACCAGCTCCCGACGGCGGGCCGCATCGCCGCGCTGAAGGACATGGGCTTCTCTCTCGCCGACATCGTCAGTATCCTTGCGGCCTATGACGACCGGGAACAGCTGGAGCGGTTCTTCTCCGCCCGCCGAAAGGAGCTGGAGGCCCTGTCCCGGGACACGGCGCACAAGCTGACGCTTCTGGACGCAGCCCAAAAAAGGCTGAGAAAGGAAGAAAACATGAGCTATAACGTAACCCTCAAGACCATCCCCGAGCGCTATGCCGCGACCGTTCATATGACCATTCCCCGCTACGAAGATGAAGGGATCATTTGGGGAAAGATGACGGAGGAAACCTGCCGGATGAACCTCGTGGAGGATGATCCCTGCCTGTGCGCGGTGACCTATCTCGACGGCGAGTATAAAGAAGAGAACGTGGAGATGCTGGCATGGAAGACCGTGAAGGGTCGCTACCCCGACACGGAGCACGTGAAGTTCCGCACGCTGCCGGAGGTGACGGTCGCCAGCTGCACCTACCAGGGCGGCTACGCCCGGATCGCGGAGGTCTACGCCGCCGTCATCGCGTGGATGGAGGCGAACGGATACGAGCCTGCGGCGCCGATGTTCAACATCTACCACGTCAGCCCGCACGAAACGCAGAATCCGGACGAGTTCGTGACGGAGGTCTGCTATCCGGTGAAGCGGAAGTAACCGGGGAACGCCTCCACCCTGCCCGAGAGGTCTTTCGCCCGCAGGGCTTCGCGCCTGCGCATCCGCTCCGCGTCCCATCCGATCATACGAAAGGAGCCGTCTATGGACAACAACGGGAAAAAGAGCCTGCTGCGCAACGCCGACTGCCAGGACGCTGTTTTCGTGGGCCTGTGCTCTGCGGCGCTTCTGGTCTACTCGCTGTATCACCACGCGAACGACCGAAACACCGGCGAGTGGAAGACCTCGCCGTATCTGTTCCCCGTTTTGATCTCCGCGTTCGGCATTCTGCTGGCGCTCTCGCTGCTGGCGGACGCCCTGCGCGATACCCGTGCAGCCGGGGAAACGGCGGACGCCGTTGAGCGCGGCGCGAGACCCAACCTCACCGGCACGCTGGCGTTTGTCGCCGCGTCCGCCGCCTACTGCCTTCTCATGCCGGTGCTCCGCTTCGTTCCGGCGACGGTCCTGTTCCTCGGCGCGCTGTTCGTCTGTCTGGGCGAGCGGAAATGGCGGAGGGTCCTGCTCCTGTCCGTCGTCGCCGCAGGCGCCGTCTACGCGCTGTTCGGTCTCGCCCTGAACGTGCGCCTGCCGTAAAGGAGGGTAGGAAATGGACGCCATGTTGCATGCGCTTGCCTACTTCGTCCAGCCGAAGTTCGTGCTGCTCTGCGGTCTCGGCAGCATTGCGGGGCTGTTCGTCGGCTCGATCCCCGGCCTGTCCGTCTCCATGGCGACGGCGCTGCTGGTCTCTGTCACCTACACCTGGCCCGTCAACGACGCGCTGGCGACCGTCATGGGCGTGTACGTCGTCGGCGTGTTCTCCGGCGCGCTGTCCGCGATTCTGCTGAACATCCCCGGCGCGCCCGCCTCCGTCGTGACGACGCTGGACGGCTATCCGCTCGCCAAACGCGGCGAGGCGTACAAGGCGCTCAAGTACGCTGCGGTCTACTCCTTCGTCGGCTCCGTGTTCGGTCTCGCGGCGCTGGCGCTGCTGGCGAAGCCCATCGCCGCCATCGCGCTCAGGTTTCAGCCGATGGACTACTTCCTGCTGGCGCTGTTCGGTCTTGCCACGGTCGGCGGCCTGACCGCCGGGAGCTTCTCCAAGGGTCTGGTCAGCGCCACGTTCGGCCTGTTCTTTTCCATGATCGGCATGGACTCCGTGCTCGGCACGCCGCGCCTGACCTTCGGCGTCCGCAGCCTGAACGCCGGGATTTCCACCGTTCCCGCCCTCGTCGGCCTCTTCGGCTTCGCCGAGGTGCTCAGCGTGGTCTCTGCGGGGCAGCTGGACGCCGAGGCGAACAGCATCACCCGGCAGACCGTCAAGATCAGGGATATGCTCAGGGAGCTCCGGCACAGCCTGTACTACAGCCTCATCGGCGTCGTCGTCGGCGCGCTGCCCGGCGCGGGCGGTCCGGTCGCCGCGTTCCTCGCCTACTCGCAGGCGAAGCGGATCGTCAAGCAGCCGTCCCGTCCCTTCGGCGAGGGCGCGGTCGAGGGCATCGTCGCCTCCGAAAGCGCCAACAACGCCTGCATCGGCGGCGCGCTGATCCCGATGCTGACGCTTGCCGTGCCCGGCGACGCCGTGACCGCGATCATCCTCTCGGTGTTCTATGTTCACGGTCTCCGGCCCGGTCCGATGTTCCTGACCACCGGCGCGGAGAGCTTTTACGCCATCCTCGGCGGCGGCTTCATCGGCTGCGTGTTCCTGCTGCTGCTCGGGTTGCTGGTCGCGCCGCGCCTCTCCGGTATCCTCAACGTGCCCGGGACCTTCCTCATGCCCATCGTCGGCCTGCTGTGCGTCGTCGGCGCGTATGCCTGCAACAACCGCCTGTTTGACGTGGGGCTGATGCTCTTTTTCGGGGTGCTCGGCTTCCTGATGCGCGCGCGCGGCTACCCCGTCGCCCCAATGACGCTCGCCATCGTGCTGGGCGGCATGATGGACGCCAACCTCCGCCGCGCGATTTCGCTGGCGTCCTCTGCGGACAGCAGGCTGTCGGCGCTGTTCGGCCGCCCGATCACGATGGTCCTGCTGGCGCTGACGCTGTTCTCCGTCGTCGGCGGCATCCCGCCCGTCAGACGCGCGCTGAATCGCCGCAAAGAGACGAAGGCGGCAAACGAATGATTTGCGCGTCCCGTCCTGCGCGCGGCGCCTGCCCGGGACCGCCTATTTCCGCCCGACCATCCGCCAAACCGACGCTTCGTCGGCGGAGGGCCAGTGCGTTCGGATCTGCTCCGCAATGCGCCGCGCAGATTCCTCCGGCGGCTCCGCGTAGGCGGCGGTCACGGCGTCGTAGCCCCAGACCGCCTCGGGCGGGAGCAGGACGGAGACGGCCATACCATACTCGCCGCCGCGCTTGTTTTTTCGGCGCCTGAAATCCGCCGCCACAAGGTAGAGCTGCATCTGGAGCTCGGTCACGACGCCGGGAAAGTTCTTCGCGCCGTCCTTGCCGAAGCCAGCGAGCCTCTTGAGCTCGGTGGAGAAGATCGGTTCGTCCTTCCAGCCGCCGTCGCCGTCCGAAAAGACGTCCATGACGCGCTTCGCGCGCGCGTTTGCAAGCCCATCGTCGTAGCGTGCATCGAAGTCGTAACCGTCGCGGCGGGCGTTGGCAAAGTAGGGGAGCCACGCGAGGCTGATGAACCCCGCTTTTTTGCCGAAAAACTTGCCGTAGGCGGTCTCGCGGCTGCGGGCGATGGTTTCGCGCCACTCCCACGGGTCCTGCTCGGCGTCGCCCGTCCACCAAAAGTCGGGGGAGACGTGCTCCTCAACGGAGAAGCCTTTGATTTCATTGCCGAAGAGCGGCAGGAAGCCGACCTCGTTGATCCAGTCTGCCAGCTCGCGCCGCGACCGGATGCGGTACGGGTCGTCCCACGCAAGCCCCCGCATGATCCATTCGCCGTTTTCCAAGCTCATTGCCTGCCCTCGCAGCTGTCGCGGGCCGCCGCCCAGTCCGCTTTTGTCAAAAGGCTGACGTGCGCTTTTCGCGTTTCGCCCATCTGGGGAACCGGCGCGCCGTCGGTCGTCCATTGATAGCGGAAGCCGAGCTTTTCCTGCACGCGCTTCGACTGTTCGTTTCCGTCGTAATAGCCGCACCAGACCCGCGCGAGGCGCAAGTCCTCAAACGCGTGGCGAAGCAGCGCCCTCGCCGCCTCCGGCGCGATGCCGCGCCCCCAGAAGGGAACGCCCAGCCAATAGCCGAGCTCCGCTTCATCGTCCTTTTGCGCGAGATCGTTGCGATGCAGGCCGATGCTGCCGATGGGAAGCCCGGTCTCCCTGAGCACGATGGCATACGTCTCCGGCGCGGCAAGCACGTCGCGGATGACCTGCCTCGTATGCTCCACGCTCGTGTGTGCCGGCCAGCCGCAAATCGGCCCCACGCGCGGGTCTTTTGCGTAAAAGAAGCATTCGCCCGCGTCGGCTTCCTTCCACGGGTGGAGGATCAGCCGCTCCGTTTCCAATACCGTTTCATTTTTTCCGCAAGCTGTCACAAGATATTCCTCCTCCGTCATCACCGGGACGCCTGCATCCAGCAGCATTTTCACGAACACGCCGCTGCCCGGAACGCGCTTCCCGGTGAAGCTGCCGTCGTAAACGACGCCCTTGCCGCAGGACGGGCTGCGCGCTTTCAGGATCGCGCCGGTGCAGCCGTGCGCGCGGCAGAGCGCCATGGCGCGCGCCGCGCCGCTGACAAACTGTGCCGTCACGTCCTCGCCCTGTTTGCTGAGAACGCGCCCGTCCGGCTGTATTTCACTCGGGACGCGCGGCGTCGGCAGTCCGCCCAGCACTTCGGGGCAGACCGCGACGGCTTCGCCGCGCTCCACGATGGCTTTGATCTCCGGCACAAGGTTGTCCTTCCCGTCGTAGCGGCAGGGGACGCCCGCGAGGCATTTGCTGACGATGAGCATCACAGCCACACCGAGGAATCCCTGCCGGAGCCGAGCTCAAAGTGGCACTTTACGATGCCGAGATCGACCTTGCTGAAAAAGCCGAGCCCCGCCCTGGCGGAGACCTTGTCGCCGTGCAGGGTCAGGAGGAACTTCTGCTGATTCATCGCCGTCGGCGCGAGCAGCGCCGCCTCGACGCCCTGTTTGAACCACGCCGGGGCGTTTTCCGCGCGGCTTACCGCAGAGGCGTCCTTCGACCGGTGCGCCGCGCCCTGTGTTGCGCCGTAGCCGACGGCGATCACGAGCGAGAGCTTTTCGCCGCTCTCCACGCGGAACGCATCGGGGATCTTACGGAACGTCATCCCCACCCAGCAGGTGTTGAGCCCCAGCGCCTGCGCCGCGAGCACCAGCTTTTCGCCGTAATAGCCGCACAGCTCGTCCAGCTTCGGACCCTTTTTGCCGACCAGCGCGAGGTAGTTTTTGACGCCCGAGAATTTGCCGTAGTGCGCCATGGCGCTGTCAAACGCCATCGGCTCATTGCGCACGAGCTGGATGTGCAGCCCGCTCTCGCGGTTGCACGCGCCGATCAGCTTTGTAAGCGTTTCCAGCGTCTCGCCCTCGATGGGCTTTTCCGTGTAGCTGCGCACCGAATGGCGTGCGCGCATCGCTTCCATCATGTCCATTGCATTCATTCCCCGCTTTCTTTTTCGTATTCTTCCAGAAACCGCTCCAGAAAGGCGTGGCGCGGTTCGGCGAGCCTTCGCGCCGCTTCCGTGTTCAGCTCGTCCTTCAAGAGCAGCAGCTTTTCGTGAAAATGCGCGACGGATTCGTCCGGCGAGCGCCCGTGCTCGCCGCCGTAGGCAAACGTGCGGGCAATGCCGATGGCGCCCAGCGCGTCCAGCCGGTCCGCGTCCTGCACGATCCGCCCTTCAAGTGTTTGGGGACGCTTGCCGCGATTCCGGCTGAAGGACACGGCGTTGATTGCCTCGCAGATGCGCTCGATCTTCTCCGGCGCGACCTGCTGCGCGGTCAAAAACGAGCGCGCGTTGGCGTTACCTTTCGTGCGGAACAGCTTGTGGTCGTCGGCGTCGTGCAGCAGCGCCGCGAGCGCGACGATCTCCGTGTCGCAGCCGGGTTCTTCTTCCAAGATGCGCAGGGCATTTCGATACACGCGCAGGCTGTGCGCGGCGTCGTGCCCGCCGGAGTTGCCGCGAAACAGGTCTTGTATGCAGGCGATTGCCGCCGGGATGAGCGTGTCGTTCATACGGCTATCTCCTCTTTCTGTTTGCCTGCGTTTGGCTGTAGCTCAAATCCAGCAGCTCCGTCACGGTTTCGTCCGCCGCCGAGCCATCGAGCAAGATACCGAGCCAATGCGTCTTGTTCATGTGATACGCGGGCACGACGCCGGACTTGCCGAGGTACGACCCGCCCAGCAGCGGGCCGCACTTCACGTCCATAATGTAGACGATCTCCTCGCCGGAAAGCCCCAGCCGGTCGCGCCGCACGTCCATGACGACGGCGTACCACTTGCGGTTTCCGCAGTGACGCAGCACAAAGGTGTTCGGCGCGCTCTCCCAGAGGTATTCCGGCTCCGTGCCGTACTGTTCCCGCGCGTAGGCAATCAGTTCATCTTTGGTCATAGAAATTCACCTGCTTTTCATGGGTAAATATGGGTACGAGCGCAAAAAGCTCCCGCGCCGGGGCGCGCAACCTTCCGCGCAACGGCGGATTTTTTCGCCCATCCGGACGTCTCCGTTCAACGCGAGACCGGGCGCGTCGCCGCGAGCCTGTATGACTCTGCCTCAGAAAAAGCCCGCGACCGAGGGGACTGCTTTGCTTTTTCTGTTTGGTTTTATTGTAACTTTAGATTTCATTCTCAGGAGAGTTTCGCGCTGCGGCGCGACCTACTTTGCCCACGGCGGCAAAGTAGGCAAAACGCCGCTTGAACCTACGGTTCAAGACTCCCTTTTGGGGATGCGTGCGAGGTTTTATTTAACTTGGTTGGTTGTACGAATGGAATATA
>CAMKFK010000073.1 GCA_946411835.1 uncultured Clostridia bacterium | reverse complement strand
ATCGTCATCATGAAGGACGGCTTCATCCAGCAGATCGGCACCCCGCAGGAGGTGTTCAACCACCCGAAGAACCTGTTCGTCGCGGGCTTCATCGGCACGCCGCAGATGAACTTCTTCAACAACGCCAGGCTTGTTGAGGACGGCGGGAAGTACGCCGTTGAGATTCTCGGCAGCCGGACCGAGCTCACCGCCGAGCAGAACGCCGCGCTCGCCGCCAAGGGCGTCAAGAGCATGGACGTTGTCGCGGGCGTCCGCCCCGTCCACGTCGTGCTGGACGACAACGGCATCGAGGGCAGGATCGAGGTCAGCGAAATGATGGGCTCCGAGCTGCACCTGCACATGAACGCGGGCGGCCAGGATATCGTCGCCATCATCCCGACCACCGAGCTCGAGGGCAAGAACGTCGGCAACGGCGCCGCCATGAAGTTCCACTTCCCCGCCAAGCTCATCCACCTCTTCAACAAGCAGACCGAAGAGAACCTGCTCTGATCCCGGCATACGATTAGGCGGTCAAGATGAGATGCCCCGGCGGGGCCAACGTCAAGAAGATTGCATAGCGAAGCCCTCCCGCTGCGTTTTTTGTGGCGGGAGGGCTTTCCCAATATTTTGGGCCTTGCCGAGCGGCGCTCATTGTTCGTATGATCGACTTCTGTGCGGCAATCTTTCCGACATTGCCCCAATATGGCGGGAGTTTTCGCTTGACCCCGTGTCCCGCACGGCATATAATAAGGGATAATATGGAGTCGGTTGCGAACGTCGAGAGAATGCTTCGTCCATCGCCCCGAAGGGTTGCAAAATCGTTTTTGACGCGGCTTTGCCGTGGCAAAAACTCCCTGAGGCGAGCTGTGCGAGCCCTCGCGCCGACCAAACGCGCCCCGTCCCCGTGGGGCGCGTGCGATCAGCGCGAGTCCTCGATTGCGAAACGCAGTTTCGCAATCGAATAAAACAATCACAAAGATACGGAGGATAAAACAATGGCTGACAATACGATTCCTGAGCTGACCCTGACCCCCACCGCCACGGCGACCGCCGAGGCGGTGCCCGAGCTGACGCTCGATAGCGCCGCCACGCCCGCGACGCCCGCCGTCGAGCCCGAAAAGCCGGAGGTGAAGCCCGTCGAGCTGGACGAGAGCCTGCTCACCGAGGAGGAGAAGCAGGCGGTGGCGGACTTCGCCGGGAAGATCGACATCACGGACTCCAACCTCGTGCTCAACTATGGCTCCGCCGCGCAGAAGAGCGTGGCGAGCTTCTCCGAGAACGCCCTCTCCAAGGTGCGCAACAAGGACCTCGGCGAGGTGGGCGAGACCCTGTCGGCGCTGGTGCTTGAGGTCAAGGGCTTCGGCAAGGAGGAAAAGAAGGGACTCTCCGGGCTGTTCCAGAAGCAAAAGGACAAGCTCGCGCTCATGAAGGAGCAGTACGGCAAGACGGAGGCGAGCGTGGACCGCATCACCAAGGAGCTGGAAAACCACCAGGTCACGCTGCTCAAGGACATCGCCATGTTCGACCAGATGTACGAGCTGAACCTCAAGTATTACAAGGAGCTGACGATGTATATCATCGCCGGCAAGAAGCGCCTCGAGCAGGTGCGCGCCGGGGAGCTGGAGGAACTGCGCAAGCGCGCCGAGGAGAGCGGCCTTGCCGAGGACGCCCAGAAGTACAACGACATGGCGAACCTGTGCAACCGCTTTGAAAAGAAGCTCCACGACCTTGAGTTGACGCGCATGGTGTCCCTGCAAATGGGGCCGCAGACGCGCCTGCTGCAAAACAACGACACGCTGATGGTCGAGAAGATCCAGTCCTCGCTGGTCAACACGATCCCGCTGTGGAAGAGCCAGATGGTGCTGGCGCTGGGCATGGAGCACAGCCGTCAGGCAACCGCCGCCCAGAACGCCGTCACCGAGACGACGAACGAGCTGCTGAAAAAGAACGCCGATCTGCTCAAGATGGGCACCGTCGCCACGGCGAAGGAGGCGGAGCGCAGCGTCATCGACATCGAGACCCTGCAGCACACGAACGAGCAGCTGGTCAGCACGCTGGACGAGGTCATCAACATTCAGCGCGAGGGCGCGGCAAAGCGCAAGGCGGCGGAGCTGGAGCTGGGCCGCATCGAGGGCGAGCTCAAGCAGAAGCTCATGGAGCTGAGAAGCTGAACCCGCAAAGAAGGAGACGGCGCGCGCCGTCTCCTCTCTTTTATGACTCCATATGTTTTCCGAGGAAGGCGGCGATGGCCTGGGCGAGCTTGTATTCGGTCTCGTCCGCCACGTTCTTCTCGCCCGAGACGAAGACCACCAGCCCCAGCGCGTCGCCCTCGGAGAGGATGGGCGCGGCAACGGAGGCGCAGTAGCGATCCAGCGTCTCGGTGACGAAGACGCCGCGCGCGTCACCGTCGGCGCGGTAGATGCCGCGATCCTCCATGATCTGCTCGAGCTGGGCGGAGATGTGCTTGCCGATCAGGTCGCGCCGCGCGCCGCCCGCCGCCGCGATGACGCTGTCCCGGTCGGTAACGGCAACGCTCGCCCCGGTGGTTTTGCTCAGGGTCTCGCAAAGCTGGGCGGCGAACTCGTCCACCCCGCTGAGCAGGGAATACTTCTTGAAAATGACCTCGCCGTCCTTGCTCGTGAAAATCTCCAGCGGGTCGCCCTCGCGGATGCGCATGGTGCGGCGGATCTCCTTGGGGATGACGACGCGCCCCAGGTCGTCGATCCGTCGCACGATTCCGGTTGCTTTCATATCGGTAAAACTCCTTTGTCGCTTGATTTCCAAGGATAGTCTTTGAAATTCGCACGGATTTATCCAAGGGATAGTTTGGAAACTGCGCGCCTTGACACAGGGCGGGCGACAGAGTATGATAAAAAACAGGAGGTGACAGCATTGCATCTGCAGGACAACGATTTCTTTGAGGAATACAAGCGCTTGGACAGGCTGTGCGGGGATATGTATGACTGCCGGAACGGCGTCAGCGCCTATCTGGAGGCGATGGAGCGCAAGGCGGCGCAGGGATCGCGGTATGTGGCGTGCTGGGATTCCGACTACAGGATGCTGAAGCGTGTGCGTTGGGTCAGAAACCAGATTGCCCACGATTCCGGCGTGTATCCGCTCAGCGAACCATCCGATCTGGCGTTTGTTCAGGACTTCTACAGCCGTGTTTTCGCGGGAGAGGACGCGCTGACGCTGCTCAGGAAAGCGAACGAGCTCATACAAAGCCGCACACAGCCGCGTACACAGTATCAGACACAAGACACCTCGCAGACGCAAGACGTCCCTGCTCGCCCAAGGCCGCGTCCGCAGCCGCCTGCACAGCCTCCGAGGGCAACCCACGGATGGCTTTGTGTGCTTGCTGTGATTTTGCTTGTGCTGCTGGGTATCGTATGTCTGCTCTTTTGGCGGTAACCGAACGCGTGAAGACGGCGTCGGCGCTGGATGATGCGTTTGAGTGGCTGAGACACAGAAGCGAAACCGATTTGGCTCGCGCAAAGCTGGGAGCGTCCGAAGCGGAGCAGTTTTTGATCGACGCGGCGGTCGCCGGCTCTCAGGTTGCCGCAGACGCGCTGGTCAACGCAGCGCTCCCCGGCGCGGGTCTTGCGCTCAAGGGCGTCCGCTCGTTCGGCGACGCCTCGCAGGAGGCAAGACGCGCGGGCGCAAGCGTCGGACAGCAGGCGCTGTACGGCGGGCTGACGGCGGGGAAAGACGCGGTGATTGAAAAAATATTTGACGGACTTGGGGGCGCTTATGGAGAAGGTGTGCTTGACAAATATATAAAATCGCCTTCAATAAAAGAAGCGGCAGAGGCATTTGTTTCAACAACTGTGCAACCCGTAATTCAAAGTGCCTACAGTGGAGAAATCGACTACGATCAAAGTGTGTTTGAAGATGCATTACGCAATGCGGCAATCAAAGGCATCATAAGCGGTGCAAGCAGCGCTTGGAGCGACGCGCAAAACTGGGCGCTGGATAAAGCGTATGAAACCGCAACGTCTCCCAGAACCCGCGCCGAATTACGGAAGAGCTATACTGGCTCCCCTGTACGGCCAAGTGAAGAAAGCTACGCGGCGTTTATCAGATCACTGTACAACGCAAAGGGCGACGGACGCAGATGGTAGACGTGGAACGCTTTGTGTGGTAGAATGTCAATCATTGTACAAGGGGATGTGTCGCCGTGAAGAAAGCCTACTGCATTGTGGATGGCAGCAATAAAGCAACCATTGAAAAGCGACAAGTCGGCAGAAGATTGCAGGTGTATTTTGACGAGCAGCCGAAAAAGCGTATCGCGGTCGTCGTCTTTTATTTCGGTCTTGATTGCACGGTCGTTGGCTTTATACTGGCGTGCTTTGGCTGCTTACGCGCAACGTGGCAGCCCAGCGCGGTTATCATTATATTAAGCTGTATGCTTTTTCCCTGTTGCTGCTTTAGTATGCTTGTTGAGAAGCTCTCGGAAGGAAACCCGATCCAGGACAATCGGCGCTTCGGCCCCTGGCTCGACCCCTACGCTCTCGCGGGGGACGCCGCCGACGTTCCGGGCAAGAGGACCTACTACATCGTAGACGCCGAGCGCAACGCCATCGTGGACGTCAAGCACCTCGGGAAATGGGGGCAGGCGTACCTCGCGTGGCGCGGGAGACGGCAGGCAGCCAAATGAAACGGGGCGTTCAGCTCGCAAGCTGAACGCCCTCGCTTTTTCGTCAGATCCGCCCGCCGGAACACGGCTGTTATTCATCATCCCGCCGCGCGCGCAGAAGCGCGAACGCGCACAGCAACAGAATCGGCAGCATGGCGGCAAAAAACGTTTCCTGAAACGCGACGCCGGTCGGCACGGCCACATCCCTCGCGTTTGTGCAGAAGACGGTCGCGTTATTGATTAAGCTCACGTCTGTGGGCGGGCCAACATTCGCACTGGTGTTCATCACGACAATATACGTGACGGTGTAACCCGCAGCGTCGTCTGCATCCTCGGCAACGGTGTAGTGCACGCCGCTCGGCAGACTTTTCAGCGTAATCACCTCGCCGTTCCGCAGGCTGACGGTCGCGCTCCCGTCCACGAAGCTGACCGTTCCCGTCTTCCCGTATCCGTCCACATATTCCACGTTGCCGGTAAACGCGGAGCCGTCCTCGTTCTTCAGCGTGATGTGGAAGCGGAACAGCTTCGTTCTGTCGCCCATATTTCCCGTCACGGTCTTGTGCAGCTCCAGATTACACGTCGCCGACCGCGTCGTGAGCAGCGACCTTCCGCCGGAATAGGTGTTCGTGATCGTAACGGCGTCTCCCTTGCCGTCCCGAATCCCCCGCGCCGTGACGGTAAATTCGATCCCGCGCACGGTCTGCGGGTTTTCGCCGTCCCGGTCGTACACGGTATACGCGGCGTCTGTAAAGCGCCCGGTCTCGCCGTCCGACCACTCGTAGTCGCCGGACCAGCTCCAGCCGGGGTGCGCGGAAAGAATCTCGTCGATCCCGAGCTCTGCCAGCAGATATTCGCCGTCCTCCGTCAGCCCGGCAAACTCCGCGCCGCCGTCCGGCTCCGCCGTCAGGACCGGCAGGTAGACCGCAGCGCCGCCGTCCGCCGGTTCCGCCATGCGGAACAGCTGATAGCGCGGCGCGGACGCCTCGCTGTCGCTGAGCGTCACGCCTTCGCACCGCAGCAGCGTGTCGAGGTACAGCGAGACGCCGTCCGCCTCGTCTGCGGGCGGGGTTTCCTCGCCCTCGGGCGGGATTTCCTCACCCTCGGGCGGGGTTTCTTCGCCTGCGGGCGGCTCGTTTGGATCGTCAACGGGGCGCGCGTCGTTCGCGGCGGCGTCCCCCGTGTTGATTTCGTCGTAACGGATTGCTTCGCCCAGCCCGTCTCCGGCGGCGAACGCAAGCCCGGGAGCTGACGCGAACAGCAGCAGCACGGCAAGCATCAGGCTGACCAGCCGCTTTCTCTTGTTCATTACATCAACTCCTTTCCATTCAGTCGGCGGGGAATCTTACCGCTTCGCTCTTCGTTCCCGCTCCACGCAGGAGAGATAGCCGAGCGACAGGGCAAACAGGCCCGCCGAGGAGAGCATCGCCGCCAGCAGATACCGGTTCAGACCGGAATCGTCTCCGGTTTTCGGCTGGTTTGTGGTCTGACCGCCCGTGCCGCTCACCTCGCCGGGGTCGCCGGGGTCGCCCGGATTGCCGGGTTCGCCGCCCGGGTCGCCGGGATCACCGCCGGGACTGCCGGGGTCGTCGCCCGGGTCGCCGGGGTCACCACTCGGGTCACCACCCGGGTCACCGCCGGGGTCACCGGGGTCACTGCCGGGGTCACCACTAGGTCCACCACCCGGATCACCGCCCGGATCACCGCCGGGGTCGCCGGGGGTGTCCGCGCCGCCGGAGCCGCTGCCGCCCGTGGAGGGCGACGGGTCGTCGTCGTCCGACGATTCGGGCACGATGTTGCTGAACAGGACGCGGAGCATCTTTCGCTCCGGATTGGGGTAGACGAAGCCGCTCTCGTCCGGCGGCGGGGCGTACTTCTCGTCGCTCCCGTTGCGATGGGTCACGATCGTCGCGTCCAGCGTCCCGTCCGGCTGACCGGCGACGTAGACGGTCACGTCGTAATACGTCTCATCGACGTCGGGATGGTCCCGGTCCGGCTTGAGACGCACGGTGTACGAATAGCTGCCGGGCTGCGTGAAGGAGACGGTGAACGCCTTGCGCTGGCCGTGCGGGACGGTCAGCGTGGTCTGCTCCGGGGCGGGACTGTTCGGCGACGCGAGCAGCTCCGCCGTGCCGCCGTGCCTGACCTCCACCCAGATGTCCGCGTCAACAGGCTCCGCCTCCGCGCGGCACGGCGCGGCGAGGGCGGCGGCGAACAGTATGAACATGACGACGAAGAAAGATCGTTTCATGTGAGTCCTCCTGTTGACGGTGGGCGGGGTTAACGCGCGCCGGATTCGAGCGTGAGCTCGCGCAGCGTGCCGAAGAGAAGCAGCCGCTCGATGCTGTCCGCCCCCTGGCACGTGGACAGCGCGACGATGCGGCTCTCGGGCGGGACCGGCTCGTAAATCGCGGCGCTGCGTTCCAGATAGCGCAGCAGCTCCCGGTTGACGCCGTTTTCCGGGTCGAAGATCAGGGATTCGTTCGCCATCGCCTTGCAGCAGGCGAAAAAGCGGACGCTGTAGGTCTTCCCGTTCGCGGTCGCCAGCGTGCCCGCGCGGTGCTGCCGGAAGAAATCCGGCTCATAAAAGGCGTCGAGCGCGCCGAACATGGCGCCGTACTCCATATGGTGCCCGTAGATCAGGGAAAAATCGTCGGAAAAGTCCGGGCTGTTCCGGCAGTCGAGGAAGATGGACCCCGCGAGCGAGAAGTTGCCGAACGGGTCGGTGTTGAGATAGGTTTCGTTCGTCTCGCCCTGCATGACGGGGTAGTCGATGCGGGTGTCCTCGATGCTGAGCCAGGCGACGGCGTCCTCCGCGATTTGGCGGAGGACCTCGCCGCCGCCGCCCTCGTCCAGCTTGGGCTTGTACTTGAGCGCGGCGGTGCTGGTCGCGTGGAGGTAGACGTTCGCGGCGTCCACCGTCGCGTACAGGCAAATCAGAAACAGAAGGAGGCAGAGGATCGCCACAGCCCGGCTGACGAGCCGGTCAACGACGCGGATCGTTTGTCGCAGCATCCCTCTGCCCCCTTTTCAGTCTTTGTCAGCGTTCGCCGCCGAAGCCGCTTACTCCTCGTACTGGCGCTTTCTGGCGACAAAGAAGACGGCAAGCGCGCCGAAGAGGAACAGGCCCACGGCGAACGGCGCGATGGTCAGCAGCACGCCGGTGGGGACCGACATGCTGAGGCTGTTGGTGAAATCAACGGTGGTGTCCGCGGTCAGCGCGGTCTCGGGGTAGCTGTTGTCTGTAACCGCATCACCGTTATTCACTTTGTATGACGCCTCATAGCCATCCTCGTCTTCGCGCTGACGGCGCAGACAGCGCCTTCGTTCAGACCCGCGATTGAGAAGCTGCTGCCGTGCTTCAGATTGAAGGCGCCGGTGTAGTTGCCCTCAGCGTCGACTGTGATCGTGGTGGGAGCGCCCTCGATGTCGCTTGAAGTCACGGTGTAGGTACCGGGAAGCGCGCCCGTGATGTTGAGGGTAAATTCAAAGGTCTTGTTGTGGTCGCCCACGTTGCCATCAACGTTCTTGCTGAACGCAAAGTTGTGAGCCTTGAAGGTGTTGGTGAAGCCGTCGCTCTTCGTTCCGCTGTAGTTCCCGTCGCCATCGAACGATGTAGCAGACGGGAGGAGATTGTATCTGTAGCTCCCGTCAGCAGTCACAACCACGTCCAGGTACCGCGTAGCGTTTTCGTCGTTCGTAAAGCCGGGCAAGTTGCTGGCGGTCTCTGTGATGATATAACGGTAGACGCCCGGTGCGGGAAACGTGACGCCCGAGAAATCCACCGTGACCGCCTGCGTCCCGCCATTCGAGCCGGCGGCGAAGGTTGCGGTGTCGATCGACGCGCCCGCAGGACCTGCACTGACCGGGAACGCCGAATCGGTTGAAGCTGCGCCGGGCGTGATTGTAAACGCAAATTCGACTTCGGCCGGAAGGCTTGAGCTACCCTCCATGGTTAGTACTTTATTGAACGTCATTGTCTGATCCGCCGACGCGGGGACAATGACCATTGCGCAGACCGCAACAAGGGTCAGCGCAAAGGCGGCGAGTCTGGATAACCTTCTTTTCATGGTTTTTTCCTCCTTAAATAATATGAAGCAAAAATGGATCACAAAATCAGCGCCGGGTCAGAACCCCCGCCTGCGCAGGGTCAGCAGCGCGGGACCGACCACATCCTCCAGCGCGACCGCGCCGAAGCTGCGGCTGTCGCCGGTGTCGGAGCGAAAGTCGTTCAGGAGGAACACGCGCCCCTCTCCCACGGTGTAGGGGTACTCGATCTGCCCGGTCTCCGCGCGGTGGGTCGGGTAGAAGACCTCCTCCGCCGGTGCGACGCCGTTGACGCTCAGCGCGCCGTCCTCCGAGATAAAAATCTCGTTTCCGGGCATGCCGACGACGCGGCCCATGCGCAGCGCCCCGTCCCGCCGGTAGAGCACCGCCGCGTTGAGAAACGGGCGCTGCAAGCGGTAGGCGACAACGAGGTCCCCGTCCCGTATCGCGGGGTACATGTTGTTGCCGTAGTGGATCGTCACGCCGACAACGTAGTTCAGCGCGCCCCAGACCGCCGCCGCAATCAGCGCCAGCTTGAGCAGCAGCTCGACAAGCAGGCGGAGCGTACTTTTCTTTCGCCGCGTTTTGGGCGGCTTTTGGAGTTCCGGGGGCTTTTGCGGCGCGCCGTCCCCCTCCGTTTCGGCGGGCGGCGCGGCGCGCGCCGGTTCCTCCGTCATAAGCATCCCTCCGTCCCGCAGCGCCGGCGGAAGCCGGTGAAATGGAAGATT
Organism: uncultured Clostridia bacterium; assembly: GCA_946411835.1. Lineage (GTDB taxonomy): Bacteria > Bacillota > Clostridia > Oscillospirales > Oscillospiraceae > Hominicoprocola. Next base: position 125 of record CAMKFK010000073.1, on the reverse strand, counting down.
CTTCCGGATATATGCCGTATTATAGCACAGGCTTTTATCGAGTAGGAGCGCCCCGTGAGGGGCGCGACCTCTCATACTATTATCCAATTAAAAAGATTGAATAATCCTTGCCACTATGATATAAT
>CAMKFK010000072.1 GCA_946411835.1 uncultured Clostridia bacterium | reverse complement strand
TTCTCGATCGTGCCGCCGCTCTTCTCCTCCCGCGCCAGCCGCGCCCGGAACGCGCCCAGCGTCTCCGTAGTGATTGTGTTGTTGTTCATCATGCGTATCCCTCCCTGTTTTGGTAGGGATATTGTACCCTTTTTTTTGCACCAGCAGGCAGAAAAACGCAAAAAAAGAACGCGCCGCAGAAGCAAAAGCTCTGCGGCGCGCCTGCGCCCGACGTCATTTGACCCTTCCGTCGCCAAACCCATGCGGGTGCGTCCTGTGCCAGTTCCACGCGGAAGCCACGATGGTCTCCAAATCGGCATACTGCGGCTTCCAGCCCAGCACCTGCTTCGCCTTTTCGGACGACGCCACCAGCTGCGCCGGGTCTCCCGCGCGGCGGGGGCATATCTCGGCGGGGATCGGGTGTCCGGTGACCTTCCGCGCCACGTCGATGACCTCCCTGACCGTGAAGCCGACGCCGTTGCCGAGGTTGAACACGTCGCTCTTCCCGCCCTGCATCAGGTAGTCCAGCGCCAGGATATGCGCCTGGGCAAGATCGGTGACGTGGATGTAGTCGCGGATGCAGGTGCCGTCCTTGGTGGGATAGTCGTCGCCGAACACGGAAATTTTCTCGCGCTGTCCGTTCGGCACCTGCAAAATCAGCGGGATCAGGTGGGTTTCCGGGTTGTGCGCCTCGCCGATCTCGCCGCTGGGGATCGCGCCGCAGGCGTTGAAATACCGCAGCGCCACAAAACGCAGGCCGTGGGCGCGCTCCGTCCAGCGCATTTCCTTTTCCATGGCGAGCTTGGTTTCTCCGTAGCAGTTGGTGGGCTCCGTGCGGTCAGATTCCAGAATCGGCACCCGCTCCGGCTCGCCGTAAGTGGCGGCGGTGGAGGAAAAGACGATCCGCTTGACGTCGTGGGCAATCATGCTTTCGAGCAGCGCCGTCGTGCCCCAGAGGTTGTTGTCGTAATATTTCAGCGGGTTGGTCATGCTTTCCCCCACCTGGGAGGACGCGGCAAAGTGGATTACGCCGTCAATGTGTTCCCTGTCAAACAGCGCGCCCATCTCCTCGCGGCTGCGGATGTCCACCTGATAGAACCGCGCCTTCGGGTGTACGGCGGCCCTGAAGCCGGTGAGCAGATTGTCCGCCACCACCACCTCGCGCCCCGCGCGAATGAGCTCATAGACCGTGTGGGAGCCGATGTATCCCGCTCCGCCCAAAACCAGAATAGCCATATACGCATCTCCTTTGTCGAGAATGATTGATGTTATCCGCAAACGACGCAGCCGCCGGCGGGCCGGATATGCAGGATGTGGCAGTTTCCCTCGCCGAGCGCCGCCTCCATGCCGGCCTTGAAGCGGGCGACCTCCCGGTCGGGCACAAAGGCCTGGATGGTCCCGGCAAAGCCGCCGCCGTGGACGCGGATGGCGCCCTTGCCGCGCAGCAGCTCGCGGCCGAGGGCAAGGGAAAACGTGACCGCCTGCCGCTCTGGGTGGGAGGCGCACCAGATGTTTTGCAGCAGCAGCTCCGAGCTCAGGCCGGAGGCGCCGACCAGCGAAAGAAAACGGGGGAAATCGCCGCCGCGCAGCGCCTCGGCCTCCTGCACCGCGCGCCGATCGTCAGCGTAAAAGTGCATGGCGCGCAGAACGGCGCGGTCGCCGAGCGTTCGACGCAGCGCGGGGATGGCCTCGCGGAATGCCGCCTCCGGCACCTCGCGCAAAACGTGCTTTTGAAAATACGCGGCAACGGCGCCCATTTCCTGCGGGATCGCCGCGTATTCCTCCGTCAGGTCGTCATGGGAGGAGGCGGTGTCAATGATGCACAGCGCGTGACCGCAGCCGGAAAAGTCAAAGTCCACCCGTTCCACGACCGGCTGCGCGGGATCGCTGAAATCAATGGCGACGGCGCTCCCGACGGAGGACGCCATTTGATCCATCAGGCCGCAGGGCTTTCCAAAATAGACGTTTTCGGCATACTGTCCGATCTTTGCCAGAGCGACGGCGTCCAACCGGTCGGCGCAGGAAAAATGATTGAAGACCGTTCCGATCAGTACCTCATAGGCGGCGGAGGAACTCAGCCCGGAGCCGGACAGAACCGTCGAATGCACACAGGCGTCAAAGCCGGAAAGGGCATACCCCAGCTTCGCCAGACCCGCCGCGACGCCTCGCACCAGAGCCGCCGACGTCCCCGTTTCCTCTGCCTTTGCGTCCAGCTCATCCAGAGAGATCGACGATTCCGGATAGCCCTCGGAGAGAATGCGGACCAGCCTCGAGCCGTTTGGCGCGGCGCAGGACAGCATATCCATGTCCACGCTGCCGCACAGCACGTGGCCGTGCTGGTGGTCCGTATGGTTCCCGGCAATTTCCGTGCGGCCCGGTCCGCTGACGAGGGCGGCGCCCTCCGCGTTTCCGAAGCGGCGGAGAAACCCGTCCGCAAGACGGGCGCACCGCTCCTTCGCCCGGGAGAGCGACGCGGCGCTTCCATCCATGGCGTAGAGCGGCGAGAGCTCCGCGTCAAAGGCTCCCGCCTCGATCTGTTTGCGCAGTTGTTGTACATTCATATGGTTCATCCTGCCTTTTCTTTGTGATGGGCCCTCATCGGTCCCGGTTCCCGAGCAGCTCCGGCGGGATTCTGAGCTCCCTGTAATAATATTCCCGATCCCGCTCTCCGATTTCCCGGAGGACGCGGCAGGGATTTCCGACTGCTATGACATTCGCGGGCACGTCGGCGGTGACGACGCTGCCCGCGCCGATCACCGAATTGTCTCCCACGCTGACGCCGGGCAGAACGATGGCGCTCGCGCCAAGCCAGCAGTTGCTTCCGATGCGGACGGGCAGGTTGAACTGAAGACCCTTCTCCCGCAGCGCGGGCAGGATCGGGTGCGACGCCGTTACAAGGATGACATTCGGACCGAACAGGGTATGATCCCCCACATAGATATGGGTGTCATCCACCAGCGTCAGGCCGAAATTCGCATAGACAGCTTTTCCGAAATGGACAAAGCGTCCGCCCCAGTCGGCGTGCAGAGGCGGTTCGATATAACAGCCCTCCCCAAGCTCGCAGAACATCTCCGCGAGCAGCGCGTCCCGCCGCTCCTGTTCCGTCGGCCGGGTATGGTTGTAATCATAAAGCCGGTCCAGGCAGCGCTGCTGAAGCTCCGTGAGCTCCTTTGCACCCGGATCGTAGATCGACCTGGAATGAAGCTGTTCCCACATATGCCGATCACCTCTCCTTGTCATGTTAAGAGACAGTGTATCACAGGCGCGGGGTAAATACAAGACAAGATAGATCGTCGTTTCCGGCGCATGCTGTACAAGTCGTTGGGGATCGTTTTGTGCACAATGACATTTTTTCGTTTTTCAGCAGGATTTGTTTGATAAAAGTGAAAACAGTATGGTCAAAAATATCCAGTTATGATACAATACATTCTGCTACGCGGAGCGCATGACGGGGCGGGAGGGCTTTTGTCGAAAAAGGCTCTTTCTCCCGTTCATGTCAGACCGCAAATTCTAAAGCATTTGGAGGCTACTATGAAAAAGATTCTTGCACTTGTTCTGGCGCTCGCCATGTGCGCCGCCTTGCTGGCCGGCTGCGGCAGCGGCAGCGGCAGCGGCTCAGACAGCGGCACGACCCCCGACAGCAGCGGCGACAGCTCCGGCGGCGGCAGCACCCTGAGCGTTTACGCCTGGGACGCCAACTTCAACATTCCCGCGCTTCAGGCGGCGGAAAAGGCTTTCCAGAAGGTCAACCCCGATTTCAAGCTGGAGATCGTTCAGCAGTCCGGCTCCAGCGACGTGGAGCAGGCCGTCACCCTCGCCGCCTCCTCCGGCGACCTGAGCACCCTGCCCGACATTGTGCTCTTCCAGGATCACTACATTCAGAAGTACGTTTCCGACTATCCCAACGCATGGCAGAGCCTTGAGGGCGCCGACATCAATTGGGACGATTTCGGCGCGGAAAAGCTCAGCTACAGCACCATTGACGGCGTGCACTACGGCGCCCCCGTGGACAACGGCACCGCCATTTTCGCCTATCGCACCGACATCCTCGAACAATGCGGCTACAGCATTGACGACGTTACCCGCATCTCCTGGGACCGCTGGCTTGAGATCGCCCGCGACGTCAAGGAAAAGACCGGCATGGCGCTGCTCTCGATGGATCACTCCGGCGACGATCTGCCCTACATGATGATGCAGGCGGAGGGCCTTTCCCAGTGGTCCGACGGCAAGCCCGACTTTGTGGAGAACGAAGCCCTGAAGAAGATCATTGAGGTCATCGTCCAGGGCGCCAAGGACGGCACCATCATCCTTGCCAACTCCTGGTCCGAGTACACCGACCAGACCATCCAGGGCGACCAGGTCGCCGGCGTCATGAACGGCAACTGGATCATCCCCACGATCGAGCAGGTCACGGCGAACAGCGGCAAATGGGCGCTGACCACGCTTCCCACCCTCGACGGCGGCAAGGACGGTTACGCGGCCAACGGCGGCTCCTCCCTGTACATCACGGGCAACTGCAAGAACGTTGACCTTGCCCGCGAGTTTCTTGCCTACACCTTTGGCGGCGGCGAAGGCGCCATCGAGACCTATGACGCCGCCCTGCGCGACGGCGGCGTGATTACCACCTGCATCTCTGCGGGCAAGTCCGGCGTGTATCAGGAGGGCGTGGATTTCTTCGGCGGTCAGGCGATCTACGCCGACATCGTGGCGATGGGCGCTTCCGTCCCCGTTGTCGAGCAGAGCGATTACCACTATGTTGCCCGCACCTATATCGGCAACGCGATCACGAACATCCAGAACGGCTCTGAGCTCGTCAGCGAGCTGCAGACCGCGCAGGATCAGGTCAGCTTCGAGATGGGTCTCTAAGGCGGCGCCGAGTCAATCCCGGCGCACGTCTGATTTGCGCGAACGCATACGGTATTTTAAGGAACTGTCGGTAGATAAACAGTACGCAAGTTTTGCCGACAGTTCCTCATTATTGGAAAGGGGGAATATATGTGATAGAAAAACGGAACAGATGGGGCTGGCGGTTCCTGATCCTCGCCACCGCCATGATTACCGTTTTCAGCTTTTATCCGATGGTGTCGGCTCTGCTCACGTCCTTCAAGACCGGTTCGAGCGCCAACATGAAAGCGGCGGACCCCATCATCTACAACTACGCCCGCCTGTTCAAGGACAAAATGTTCCGGACCACGCTGGTAAACACGTTTCTGTATCTGGTCATTCAGGTTCCCGTGATGCTGGTGCTCGCCATTCTGCTGGCGCAGCTTTTGAACAACAGGCATCTGAAATTTCGCGGGCTGTTCCGCACCTGCATCTTTCTCCCCTGCGCGATTTCCCTGGTCTCCTACGCGCTGATCTTCCGCTCGCTCTTCGCGACGCAGGGTCTGGTCAACAGCGTTTTGATGGGGCTGGGCTTCATCAAGGAAAACATCAACTGGCTGGGGCAGACGGGCACGGCGCGCGGGGTGGTCATTTTCGCGCTGATCTGGCGCTGGACCGGCTACAACATGGTCTTTTATCTGGCCGGTCTGCAAAATCTGGATTACTCCATGTATGAGGCGGCGATGATGGACGGCGCCAACGGCTGGGACACCTTCTGGCACATCACGGTGCCGCAGCTCCGCCCGGTCATCGTCATGACCTTCATCATGTCCATCAACGGCACGCTCCAGCTCTTCGACGAGTCGGTGAACCTGACCAACGGCGGTCCGGCGGGCACCACGATGACCATGTCCCACTACATCTACAACAACGCGTTCGGCACGGGCGTGGCAAACTTCGGCTATGCCTCCGCCATGTCCTTCATCGTGTTTATTCTGGTCGGCATTCTGGCGATCATCAATTTGAAGGTGGGTGATACCCGTGACTGAGAAAAAGAACAAGAGCACGATCCAGCGCCGGCTGATCCCCAGCTACATCTTTCTGATCCTTTTCTCCCTGTTTTCCATCCTGCCTCTGTTCTGGATGTTCACCGCCGCCACCAACACCACGCTGGAGGTTGCCCAGGGCAAGCTGTGGTTCGGGACCCACGCGGCGGAAAACTTCAAAAACCTGCTGGCGAGCACCAGCCTGTGGCAGTCCATGGCAAATTCCTTTTTCTATGCGGCCGTGCAGACGGTGTTCTCTCTGCTGATCTGCTCCATGGCAGGCTTCGGCTTTGAGCTGTACCACACCCGGGGCAAGGACGTCCTCTTCGGCATCCTGCTGATGGCGATGATGATCCCCGGCGTGGCGACGATGATCCCGCTGTTCACCATGATGAGCAGGCTGCATCTGCTCAATTCCGTTCTGGGCTTTGCGCTCCCCGCCATTTCCACGCCCTTTATGATTATGATGTTCCGCCAGAACTCGCGCAATTTCCCCGTGGAAATCATGAACGCTGCCCGTATCGACGGACTGAGCGAGCCGGGCATTTTCTTTCGCATCTACATGCCGGTCATGAAGTCCACCTACGCCGCCGCAGCGGTCATCACCTTCATGAACGCTTGGAACGCCTATCTCTGGCCCCGCGTCGTCCTGAACAAGAGCAACGCACAGACCATGCCCATCCTGATTGCGAACCTTGCCAACGGCTACACGATTGATTACGGAATGCTGATGATGGGCGTTCTGTTCTGCTCGCTGCCCACGATCATCATCTTCTTCATCCTGCAAAAGCAGTTTGCGGAAGGCATTACCGGCGCGGTCAAGTGAACCCGGCGCGCAGACAAAAAACAGATTGGAAAAAACGGATGATGAAAGAATTTGATTTTGATAAGACGGTCAGAGACCCCGCCGTGTTCGCGGAGAACCGGCTCGACGCCCATTCGGACCATACCGCATACCGCAGCATGGCGGAGCTGGAGGCGGGGGAGAGCAGCCTGCGAATGCCGCTCGACGGCGTGTGGAAATTTCACTACGCCAAAAACCGGCAGACGGCTCCGGAGGGCTTCTGGCGGACGGACTACGACACCTCCGCCTGGGACACCATCCGGGTCCCCGCCCATATCCAGATGGAGGGCTGCGACGTTCCCGCCTATATCAACACGCAGTACCCCTGGGACGCTCTGGAGGAGCTGAGGCCCGGAGAGGTGCCGTCGATCTTCAACCCGGTGGCGGATTATGTCACGGAATTTACCCTGCCGGAGGGCTTCCGGGGCGAGGAGGTGAACATCTCCTTCCAGGGCGTCGAGAGCGGCTTCGCCCTCTGGCTGAACGGGGCCTACCTCGGCTACAGCGAGGACAGCTTTACGCCGTCCGACTTTGCGCTGACCGGCGTCCTCACGGAGGAGCGCAACAAGCTGGCGGTCCGGGTCTTCAAGTGGACGCCGGGCAGCTGGTTTGAGGATCAGGATTTTTACCGCTTTTCCGGCATTTTCCGCAGCGTGTTTCTCTATGCGCTGCCGAAGACCGCCGTCACGGACCTGTCGATCGTTCCCGAGCTGTCCGAAGACCTTGACTGCGGCACGGTCTCCCTGCACATGAAGACGCGCGGAGAGGGCGACGTCCGCATCACCCTGCTGCGAGGGGACGAGCGGCTGAGCGCCGTGCGCGCGGACATTCGGGACGGCTGCGCCGAAGCCTCTCTTTCCGTCAACGCTCCCGCGCTGTGGAGCGCGGAGGAGCCGAACCTCTATCAGCTCCTGCTTGAGGTTTTGGACGCCGAAGGCGCGCTCACGGAGGTCATACGCGAGAACTGCGGTTTCCGCCGGTTTGAGATGCGGAACGGCCTGATGTGCCTCAACGGGAAACGCATTGTGTTCAAGGGCGTGAACCGGCACGATTTCAGCTCCGTGCGCGGAAGGGTCCCGAACCGGGAGGAGCTCGTGCGGGACATCGTCACCATGAAGCGGAACAACATCAACGCCATCCGCACCTGCCACTATCCGAACCAGAGCGCGCTCTATGAGCTGTGCGACCGTTACGGCCTCTACGTCATCGACGAGTGCAACATGGAGACCCACGGCAGTTGGGACGCGCTGCTGCGCGGACAGGCGGACGAGGCTTATGTGATCCCCAAGGATCATCGGGAGTTTGCGCCGCTGCTGTTGGACCGGATCGACTCCATGTACCAGCGGGACAAGAACCACGCCTGCATCCTGATCTGGTCCTGCGGAAACGAGAGCTACGGCGGCAGCGTGATCCGCGACATGAGCATGCGCCTGCGCGCGCTGGACAGCAGGAGGCTGGTCCATTACGAGGGCGTTTTCCATGACGCGAGCTATCCGGAGACCAGCGACATGGAGAGCCGGATGTACAGCCCGGTTTCGGAGATCGAGGATTTCCTGGCGAAGAACCCCGGTAAGCCCCTGATCTGCTGCGAATACTCCCACGCCATGGGCAATTCCTGCGGCGCGATGCACAAGTACACGGAGCTTGCCGAGCGCCAGCCGCGCTATCAGGGGGGGTTCATCTGGGACTATGTGGACCAGTCCCTGTACAAAAGGGACCGCTACGGCAATTGGTACCAGGCCTATGGCGGCGACTGCGGCGAGCGCCCCACGGACTACAGCTTCAGCGGCAACGGCATCGTCTACGGCGGCGACCGAGCCCCCTCTCCCAAGATGCAGGAGGTCAAGTACAACTATCAGAATATCGCCGTGTCCTTCGACGGGGACGGTTTCCGGGTCGTCAACCGGCACCTGTTTGTCAATACGTCGGCGTTCTCCGCGAAAGCCGTTCTGTTGAAAGACGGCGTCGAGATCAAAGCCCAACCGCTCGACGTCGACGTGCCGCCGCTTTCGGAGAAGCGGTACGAGCTTCCCGCCGCGCTGACAGACGAGATGGCTTTGCAGGAGGAAGCGGCGCGGAGCCTGGGCAAGTCGCTCCCGGAGTTTGCGATCACCGTCTCTTTCCACCTGCGCCGGGACACGCTTTGGGCGAAGGCGGGTCACGAGGTCGCCTTCGGCCAGAAGGTCTACCGCCGCGAGCAGCCCGTCTACGCCTGCGCCGAGCCGCTTCGCGTCGTGCGGGGCAAATGGAACGTGGGGGTCTACGGCTCCCGCTTCTCCGCGCAGTTTACCGCGCTGCGCATGGGCCTGAGCTCCTATGTCTATGACGGCGCGGAGCTGTTCGACCGCATTCCCGCCCCCAATTTCTGGCGCGCGCCGGTGGACAACGATTTCGGCTGCGGCATGCCGCAGCGCTATGCCGAGTGGAAGATCGCCAGCCTGTACGCGACCGGGCTGTATCCGGGCGCGCCTCTGTTCCCGAAGGTGGAGCAGCTGGAGCACAGCGTCGCCGTGACCTTCACGTATCTTCTGCCCACGACGCCGAAAAGCGCCTGTTCCGTGCGCTATGAGGTCTTCGGCGACGGCACGGTGGAGACGACGCTGGACTATCGGGCCGTTCCCGGCCTGCCGGATATGCCGGAGTTTGGAATGCTGTTCTCGCTCCCCGCCGACTATGACCGCATCTCCTGGTACGGACTCGGTCCGGAGGACAGCTATGCAGACCGGCAGCACGGGGCGCGGCTGGGCGTCTACGAAAAGACCGTGGCGGAAAACATGGCGCGCTATCTGGTGCCGCAGGAGAGCGGCAACAAGTGCGGCGTCCGCACCATGAGGGTCGTGGACCGGCGCGGGCGCGGGCTGCTGTTTTCGGGCTCCGATCTGTCGGTCAACGTGCTGCCCTATACGCCGCATGAGCTGGAGAACGCGGCGCACCCCTACGAGCTGCCCAACGTGCACCACACCATCGTCCGCGTGGCGATGCAGCAGATGGGCGTCGGCGGCGACGACAGCTGGGGCGCCAGGCCGCATCCGGAATACCTGCTCCCGGCGGAGCGGGACCTCAGCTTCCGCTTCCGCTTCTGCGGCATATGAACCGGGGGAAGAATTCGCACAAGACCGCTCCGAGAGGGGAGGAGACGCCCTGCCCGGTGATTGGATCGATCCGGGCGCATGGGCACGTGGCAGCGACGGGGCGCGTCGCAAAATAGCGCGCTGAAAAAAGACGAGGTTAGGAGCCCGAAAGGGGTTTCCTAACCTCGTCTTTTGCGTGTGCGCCCGGCGAGCGCACATTCTAACGGGTGAAAGTCCCGAGTCCGCCCGGCAGTGGGAAGGACATAGCCAAAG
>CAMKFK010000071.1 GCA_946411835.1 uncultured Clostridia bacterium | reverse complement strand
TTCTGGAACTGGGAGAGGCGGCGCTTGAACTGGACGCGCTCCTTGGTGTACTTGACCGCCTCGTCGATGGCGCCCTCGCCGAGGCCGAGCGCCTGGGACGCGATGCCGATCCGTCCGCCGTCGAGGGTCTTCATGGCGATCTTAAAGCCGTCGCCCTCCTTGCCCAGCAGGTTCTCCTTCGGGACGATGCAATCCTCGAAAACGAGGTCGGTGGTGGAGGAGCCGCGGATACCCATCTTCTTTTCGTGCTTGCCGCTGGAGAAGCCGGGGAACGCACGCTCGACGATGAACGCGGAGATGCCGTGGTTGTCCTTCTTCGGGTCGGTCATGGCGAAGACGACGAAGGTGTCCGCCACGGAGCCGTTGGTAATAAAGCACTTCGAGCCGTTGAGCACATAGTGGTCGCCATCGAGCACGGCGGTGGTTTGCTGGCCGGAGGCGTCGGTACCGGCGTTGGGCTCAGTCAGACCGAAGGCGCCGATCTTGCGTCCGGAGAGCAGGTCGGGCAGGTACTTCATCTTCTGCTCCTCGGTGCCGTTCTCGAAAATCGGCGCGCAGCAGAGGGAGGTATGAGCGGAAACAATGACTGCCGTGGTGCCGCAGACCTTCGCCAGCTCTTCGACGCACATGGCATAGGAAAGAACGTCGCCGCCGGCGCCGCCGTACTCCTTCGGAAAGTAGATACCCATCATGCCGAGCTTTGCCATTTTTTCGACAGTTTCCATGGGGAAGCGCTCTTCCTCATCAATTTCCTCGGCCAAGGGCTTGACTTCCGTCTCCGCAAATTCGCGGTACATCTTTCGAGCCAGCTCATGCTCTTTGGACAGATGAAAATCCATACTCTTTTACTCCTTCGCTATAAATTTTTGGTTCGTCTTTTTTTTAACAAGCATTTCTTGTACGGATAAATTATAGTCTTTTCCCTTGGAATGCGCAAGAAAAACATATTCCAAATTTGGAATTTAGCCTTATCTACAAAAACAAACCGGTTGTTTTGGTCCATTCGTCAAGCGCGCGGGGGACTGCCGTCAGCTTCGCCCGCCCGAGCTGTCTCCGCCGTCCCGCTCTTCCGCGCGGAACGCGCTGCACTGCGCGCTTTTTGTGGGATATGAAAAATTATGTCTACCATTTTTTGAAAAACGTGCTATACTGAAAGCGTGCTGTACCGATCAACACGGAAGCGGCGGTTTGCCCGGTGCTTCCGAAGAGAACTTGAGAGCAAGAGGTGTCTTCCATGAAGTGTCCGTACTGCAGCAACGTCGAGAGCAAGGTCGTCGATTCCCGCCCCGCCGAGGAGGGCAGCAGCATCCGCCGCCGCCGCGAATGCCTGCGCTGCTCCAAGCGCTTCACCACCTATGAGACGGTGGAGAGCCTGCCGATGATTGTCGTCAAGAAGGATGGCAGCCGCCAGAGCTTTGACCGCGAGAAGGTCACGTCCAGCATGATCCGCGCCTGCGAAAAGCGCCGCGTCTCCGTCGAGCTGATCGAGCAGCTGAGCGAGGAGATCGAGCAGACGCTGCAAAACTCGCTGGAGCGCGAGATTTCGAGCGACTACATCGGCGAGCTGGTCATGTCGAAGCTGCGCCCCGTGGACGAGGTCGCCTATGTCCGCTTCGCCTCCGTGCACCGCCACTTCCGGGATATTGACGATTTTCTGCACGAGCTGAACAAGCTGGTGGTGGAGAAATAAATGCCCTTTACCCTTGAGGACGTCCGCCGTGAGTACGACCGGCTGGACGCGCTGTGCGGCGTCGATACGTCCCGCATCCCGCTGGCCGTTTCCACGCGGGCGAAGAAACGGCTGGGCAGCTGCAAGTACGTCGGCGGCACGGTGGCGGGGGTCACGATCTCCGACTTTGTGCTCGGCGCGCCGGAGGACGTGTTCTATGACACGATCCGCCACGAGTACGCCCACGCGCTGGTGAAGCTCCGCGCCCCTCGGGAAAAGCACGGGCACGACGCCGTGTGGAAGGCGGCGTGCGTCGAGGTGGGCTGTGCGCCCGCGCGCTGCTGCGATGCGTCGGCGCTGCCCGATCTGCCGCCGCGCCGCGAGGCGCCGTACCGCTACCGCCTGCGCTGCCTCGTCTGCGGCGCGCACTGGGACTATAAGCGGATGACGAAGGCGCTCTGCCTCGTCGCGCGCGGCGGCTCGCGGTACTGCACCTGCCCGCGCTGCCGGGGACACCGCTTCGCGGCGGAAAGGCTGTAAGGCGGCGTCCCGTTTTTGAGACAAACAAAATCAGAAGGGCGCGTTGCGGAAGAACCGCAGCGCGCCCTTCTTACAGCACGTTTTTCGCGCTCAGCCGCTGCATCTCCGCAACCACGCGGAGCTGGGCGGCGAGCTGGGCGACGCAGGCGCGGAACTCCGCCGCGTCGCGCTCGGCGGCGAAGCTCTCCGCCGCCTCGAACAGCGCGTCCGCCGCCTCCAGCTCGTCGTGAGCGGTGACGATGTGGAAGTACACCTGCCGCTCCTCCCACGACCGCTGCGTTTCCCGGACGGCGCGCGCCGCCTCGTCCCAGTCCTCCCGCGCCGCGCGGTCGCTCGCCTCGGACAGCGCCTCGCACCACGGCTCCACCGCCGCGCCCACCGCCGCCGCGTTCCACAGCGACACGCCCAGCAGCAGCGCCAGCACGGCGGCGGGCACAACGAAATACTTCATCGCGCATCCTCCTTTCCGACGCAGAGCACCGTTCCAGCGTCGTCCACCGTCAGCAGGAGCACCTCGCGCGCGCTGGAAAAGCCCCGCGCGCGCAACACGCCGTCGAGCCACGCCTCGTCGCGCTGCACGTCCCGCAGCGCGCGGCGGAGCACCCGCCCGTCGTTGATGAGGACGACGGGGAGGAAGACGTCGTCCTCCACCGCGCGCCCGAGCTGCTTCGCCGTCAGCGGCGCCTCGTCGGGATAGAGCAGCACCGAGAGCTGCCCGTTCGTCTCCAGCACAGCGTACTTCACCGTGGTCAGGTCGGTCACGCCCTGGGCGCGCAGCTCGTCAAGCAGCTCGTCGAGCGTGAAGCGATTGCGGCGCAGGGCGTCCTGCCGGATCACGCCGTCGCGAATGAGCGTCGTCGGGTTGCCGCAGACGAGGCGGTGGAAGCGCACGCTGCGCATGGAGAAGAACGAGAGCAGCATCGACAGCGCCAGCAGCGTAACGATGGGCACCGCGCCGTTGAGCAGCGGAATGCCGAAGTCCTGCATCGGCACGGCGGCAAGGTCGGAGATGAGCAGCATCAGCACCAGCTCCACCGGCTCCAGCTCTCCGATCTGCCGCTTCCCCATCGCGCGGATGCCGACGATGAGAATGACGTATAACAATACCGTTCGCATAAACGCGGTCGCCATGGCAAGCCCTCCTTTTCCGGAAGTTTGCCCCAAAAAGCAAAAATCATCCCCCGCCGGGGCGGGGGATGCGGTCACAGCTTCCAGGCGGCGGGGATACACTTGCCGTCGGCAACGGTCAGCGTGCCGTAGGTCGGGCGGCGAGCGTCGCCGATGCTGCCGGGGTTGAGCAGCACGACGCCCCGCACGATGTCCACATAGGGCCTGTGCGTGTGCCCGAACAGCGCCGCGTCCGCGCCCTGCTCCAGCGCGGCGTAGAGCAGGCGGTTCAGATCCGCCTTGACGCCGAGCGTGTGCCCGTGGCAGAGCATGACGCGCTTGCCGCCGACGTCCAGCACGCGCAGGGCGCTTTCCCTGACGCGCGCGTCGCAGTTGCCGGGCACCTTCTCGACGCGCAGGCCGGGACAGCGGCGGCACAGCTCCTCCGCGTCGCGCCAGCCGTCGCCAAGGTGCAGCGCCAGCTCCGGCTGTTCCCGCTCGACGGCGCGGCACATATTCTCAACGTCCCCGTGAGAGTCGGACAGAACCAGAACCTTCATAGGATCACCGTCGCTCCATAGGTCAGCGCGGACATGATAAGCCCCGCGATCACATCGCCGATGAAGATCACCGGCACGGCTTTTTTGATCCGCAGGTCCATCAGCGCCGCGATGAGCGCGCCCGTCCACGTGCCCGTGCCGGGCAGCGGGATCGCAACGAACAGCAGCAGCCCCCACGCCTTCCAGCGGAGGAGCCGTCTGTCGTCCAGCCTGGCGTAGGCGCGCCCCTCCACCCGGTCGACGAGGCCGCCGAGCTTGGGAATATGTATGCGGATCCACTTGAATATCCGTCGGATAAACAGAATCACAAACGGCACGGGGAGCATGCTGCCGACCACCGCCGCCGCCAGCGCCGCCCGGATCGGCAGCTCCAGCGCCACGCCGAACGGGACGCCGCCGCGCAGCTCCACCACCGGGAGCATGGAGAACAGCGTCGTCAGCAGGAGCCTGCCGCCAAGGGTCTGCGTGAAATAGGATGCCAGGTGCATAGGAACGAGCAGCCTCTTTTCAGGATGATTTTGTATTATACAGGAAAAGCGCCGAAAGCACAAGGGCTTTCGGCGCTTTTTTACAGTTGCTCAGGATCTGTCCTGTGCCGGCCGCTTCTGCGCGGTTTCGTCGCTGTGTTCCGTGCGATTGCCGTTTTTCATGGCGCGCCCCTCCTTCCGTCGTACTGCTGTAACCCCAGTGTGCCCGGCTGACAGGAAAAAAATACATTTTCGCAAAAAATAACTTGACAAACGCGCGCCTCCATGTTACCATATCCCACGCAAAATAAAGAAGGGCGGCGCATCCGTCCTCACCCCCAGCGAAGCGAAGGGGTCAACAAGGGACAAGGGGGCGAGTGCGCGCCTTTGTACTTATTGCCGGCGGATGCGAAAGCATCCGTTTTTCTTTTGCGAAAATTCCGTATTGGGGGTGCTCCGGTATTAGCAGCAATGTGCATCAGCTCAACGAAGAGATCCGTGACAGCGAGATTCGTCTGATCGGCTCTTCCGGCGAGCAGCTCGGTATCATGTCCGCCGAGGAGGCGCTCAAGATCGCCGATGGACAGGGACTTGACCTTGTGAAGATTTCTCCGCAGGCCAATCCGCCCGTCTGCAAGCTCATGGACTACGGCAAGTTCCGCTTTGAACAGAGCAAGCGCGAGAAGGAAGCCCGGAAGAATCAGCACATCGTTGAGATCAAGGAAGTGCGCATGTCGCCCGGCATTGACGTCGGCGATTTCAATACCAAGCTCAAAAACGCCCAGAAATTCCTCTCCGAGGGCAACCGTGTCAAGGTCTCCGTCCGCTTCCGCGGCCGCGAGATGGCGCACACGGAGATCGGCCGCGACCTTCTGCTCCGCTTTGCCGAGCAGGCGAGCGAGACCGCGACGCTTGAGAAGGATCCCAAGATGGAAGGACGCAGTATGTCCATCTTCCTCGCCCCGAAGGCGGGAAAGTAACTCAACAGAAAAGGAGAACAACATCATGCCCAAGCTGAAGACCCACAGCGGCGCAAAAAAGCGCTTCAACAAAACCAAGACCGGCAAGATCAAGATCGCCAAGGCGTTCAAGAGCCACATCCTTACGAAGAAGCCCACCAAGCGTACCCGTAAGCTGCGCCAGGGCGGCTATGCCGACGTGACGAAGCAGAAGACCATCGAAAAGATGATCCCTTACAAATAAATCGAGAGCAGTACGCTGAAAGGAGCTTAACGATATGGCACGCGTAAAAGGCGCGATGATGACGCGCAAGAGAAGAAACAAGACCCTGAAGCTGGCGAAGGGCTACTGGGGCAACAAGTCCCGTCACTATAAGATGGCCAACGAGCAGGTCATGAAATCCCTGACCTACGCTTATGTCGGCCGCCGCCTGCGCAAGCGCGACTTCCGTTCCCTGTGGATCACCCGCATCAGCGCCGCCTGCAAGGCAAACGGCATGAACTACTCCACCTTTATGCACGGTCTCAAGCAGGCAAACATCCAAATTAACCGCAAGATGCTCAGCGAGCTGGCGATCAACGACGCCGCCGCGTTCACCAAGCTGATCGAGCTGGCGAAGCAGGCGTAACGCCTCCTCCGCAAAGCGGTCGACCGCGCCCCGCCCGGGGCTCATCCGCAACAGAAAACAGTCCTTTGCCGGTCGGCAAAGGACTGCTTTTTTAGTTGAGCTCGGTCATTCCGGGCGGCTCGCGGAACTCGACGAATTTGACCGAGTAGAGGTCTGCGGAAATGTGGCTGTACCACAGCGGCTGGTAGATTACCAGATAGTCCGTGCCGACCTCGTAGAGCTCGCCCTCCACCGTGACGATGTTCTGCGTGCCCATCAGAAAGCGCACGAGCACGTTGCGTCCGACGTTGCGCGCCAACAGCGCCCGCCACGAGTTGCGCGCCGCCTCGTCTGCGCTCATCGGGGCGGCGAAAGCGTCCTGCGGCATGCTGTTCATGCCCGCCTCCTCCGTCGCCGTCCACTCGTGGTCGACGCCGTACTGCGGGTCGTCGTAGCCCGCCGCCGCCGTGCCGCCGTGATAGGGCGCGATCTCGCTCTCCATGCCCGTGACGGCGGGCATCGTGACGGCGTGCATATGGTCCGCGCGCTTGTTTGCGTCGCGCATTGCGTCGCAGCTGCCGTTGCCGTGAAAGTGGTTCCTGCACACCGGCGCGCAGGGTCTTTGTCCCATGGTTCGATCCATCCTACGGTTTCCCCCTTCAGGTTTGATAGTACGCCGCCGTCGGCGTGTAGAAGCAATGGTCGCCGATGCGGGCGCGGAACGCGCCCACATCGCTCGGAAAACTGCGGCGGCAGTCAGGCGCGTAAGGGTTGTAGAACCAAAGCGCCTCGCCGACCTCCGGGATGCGGTTGCCCGCAATCGCCCAGTCCGCGATGTAGTAGTGCACATCCGTGGGGCGCATGTTGTATATGTTCTGCGGATTGTACGCCCCGCCCACCATCTCCATCGCGCAGACGAATTGTCCCGGCTGCATGATGATGCGGCGGATGCTGCCCTGCCCGATGCGGGCATACTCCCCGCCGGACGCCTCCACGCGATTCATCACAACGCCCGCCACCGCTTTCATGCCGTTTTCTCCCTCACCGCCCGCCTCGCACTCGATCAGCCGCGCCAGCAGCTCGCGCTCGGAATAGGCCATCGTCTCACCCCCTTCGCCTTGCGTCATTCTATGCAAGGGAGAGGTTCCGTGTTCCGGTCGGACCGTCGCGCTCTTTTTCTTTTCGTGTTGATCCGGGCGCGCGTCGCCTCTGGTGAAGACGCGAAAAACCGATGCGCGCACACCGCAAAGACGACCCGTCAATACGCAAATTCGTCATAGCGCTCCTGTGCATAAAGATCAAACAGCTTTAGGCGCAGGACGCGGTTTTCCCGATCGATTTGGTAAGACTCCGCACGCCAAAGGGGCTTGAATCGCTCACTGTCCGCGGCAAAATCCCCGGCGGCGAATGCGTCAGATTCCGCATAGGTGAAGTTTTCGATGGGGAAATCCCCATATTGCGAGCGCATATCATCATTGAGGCAGAAGAACGCAAGGCTGTCGGGGTATTCGATGGTGAACATGGGGTCAATATGGTAGTAGGCTCCGTCTAATTCCGCAATCGCCCACATATGCGCGTATTCTTGATCCGATGATAAAGCGGAGCAGGTCGTGGCGTCTATGCCGATCTGCAACAGATAATAGATATATTCTCCCGCAATCTCCTGGCAGATGCCTTTGTCCTCCATGATGGCGCGATACGGCATGACAGAAAGCGCGTTGTCGAAGGAAACAAGATCCTCCTCCGCCGCGATATCTTTATGAGCAACCGTTCGCAAAAGCTCCGCAGCCATGATAAAATCTTCCTCCCGGCAGGGAATGGAACGGGATATGACGCCCGTCACCTTGGACTGAAACGCCTTCACCGTCCGAAGCAGCTCGTCATGGTCCATGGAATAGGAAAGATATCCCACCCCGTCTTTCACAGAAACATCATCCGCACGGATGCAAAACGTGGCGACCGGAAGGCAAACCCGAGCGATTTCAAGCA
The DNA here is from genome assembly GCA_946411835.1 of uncultured Clostridia bacterium. GTDB lineage: Bacteria > Bacillota > Clostridia > Oscillospirales > Oscillospiraceae > Hominicoprocola. Next base: position 2,213 of record CAMKFK010000071.1, on the reverse strand, counting down.
AACGATGAAGCCGTTCCGCAGACGGGCACGGGAACGAATCCCGTCCGGCAAGCACCGCGTCACAAAAGCTGTAAAAAAGCGGTTCGATCTCTTCGCCATACGCCCGGATATAGGCCTTTAAAATAACATGCGGGTCAAACGCATACGCAAACGGCTTTGCGCGATCCGAAGCGGCGGATCGGTCATCTGTCTCCGGCCGATCCACCTCTGCGGCGAGCTCCCCTTCCCGTGTGCTTGCGGGAACAGGCCCGTCGGATTCCGGAGCCCGGTCCAAACGCCATGCGCACCCGCAGAGCGGCAAGAGCATCGCAAGCGCCAGGCAGACCGCCGTTCCGTACAGCTTCCCGAGTTGTGATTTCTTTTTCATTCGGCGCCTCTTTTCGACATAGGATATGCAAATTTTATCATATCTGGCAAATCGAGACAAGAGTCAGAATTGTCCAACAGGTATCGTACTCTTGCTCCTGAAGAGAAAAGAGCGGCGGCACTTGACAATTCGCCGCTGCGGTGGTAAACTCTCCGTTGAAATGCAACGACGGAGAAGAAGCCGGGAACACCGCACAGAGAGGGGCGCGTATGCTGCGAGCGCCCTGCGGCGAGCAGCGGCGGTACCACTCCCGAGCGGCCCGCGACGAGCGGGACGGGCCCTCCCGTTACAGGGGACACGAGCGACGGCGCAAGCCGTAAGCAGGGTGGAACCGTGGAATATGCAGCGCATATCCCACCCCTGACATCACATCAGGGGTGGGATTTCCTTACCCCGAACACAAAAGGAGAAAGCATCATGGCAGAAGAAAACTTCGCGTTCAGCTGGGAAAATCCCGAATACCGCAAGACCTATTGGCACACCTGCTCCCACGTTCTGGCACAGGCGGTGAAGCGCCTCTATCCCGAGGTCAAGCTCGCCATCGGGCCGAGCATTGACAACGGCTTCTATTACGACATGGACTCCCCCTTCGCCTTCACGCCGGAGATCATGGACAAGATCGAGGACGAAATGCGCAGAATCTGCAAGGAAAAGCTCAAGCTCGAGCGCTTTGAACTGCCGCGCGCGGACGCCGTCCGGTTTATGGAGGAGCGCGAGGAGCCCTTCAAGGTCGAGCTCATCAACGACCTGCCGGAGGACGCCGTCATCAGCTTCTACAAGCAGGGCGAGTTTACCGACCTCTGCGCCGGTCCGCACATCGACTCCACCGGGCGCATCAAGGGCAACGCCCTCAAGCTGACCGCCTGCAACGCCTCCTACTGGCGCGGCGACGCGAAGAACAAGAGCCTCCAGCGCATCTACGGCATCGCCTTCCCGAAGAAGGAGCAGCTCGACGAGTACCTGCGCAAGCTGGAGGAGGCGAAGGCGCGCGACCACCGCAAGCTGGGCCGCGAGCTGGGCCTGTTTATGACCGACGAGCTGGTCGGGCGCGGCATGCCGATGTTCCTGCCCAAGGGCTACACCGTCTGGCGCATCCTCGAAAACTATATCCGCGACAAGGAGATCAGGCTGGGCTACCAGCACGTCCTGACCCCCTGCGTCGGCACGGTCGAGCTGTACAAGACCTCCGGCCACTGGGACCACTATCAGCAGAATATGTTCCCCGCCATGGAGGTCGAGGACGAAATGTACGTCCTGCGCCCGATGAACTGCCCGCACCATATGCGCATTTACGCCAACCGCCCGCACTCCTACCGCGACCTGCCGATCCGCATCGGCGAAATCGCGCACGACTTCCGCTATGAGGCGTCCGGCACGCTCAAGGGCATCGAGCGCGGCCGCCACTTCTGCCAGAACGACGCGCACCTCTTCGTCACGCCGGAGCAGATCAAGGACGAGGTCGGCAAGGTCTGCGACCTGATCTTCGCCACCTACAAGGATTTCGGCATCACCGATTACCGCTGCGTCCTCTCCCTCCGCGATCCCGCCGACACCGAGAAGTATCACCAGGACGACGAGATGTGGAACACCGCCGAGGCGGCGCTGCGCGAGGTGCTCGTCGAGCTGGGCATCGACTTCACCGAGGAGATCGGCGAGGCGGCGTTCTACGGCCCGAAGCTGGACGTGAACGTGGTGCCCGCCGTGGGCGCAGAGTACACGCTGTCCACCTGCCAGCTCGACTTCTGCCTCCCCATGAAGTTCGACCTCAAGTATATCGACGCCGACGGCGCGGAGAAGACCCCCGTCGTGCTCCACCGCGCGATCCTCGGCTCCCTCGACCGCTTTA
>CAMKFK010000070.1 GCA_946411835.1 uncultured Clostridia bacterium | reverse complement strand
TATATCATAGTGGCAAGGATTATTCAATCTTTTTAATTGGATAATAGTATTAGACCTCTCACGCTTGTATTGTAACGGTTTTTCTCTTCGTAAAATCTATTGCTGATTCCATGCAAAGCCACTTCAAGGTCTCTGACATTTTGAAGATACAGTATCAATGCGTTTCTGTCCAAAAAATCTGTATTATCCATGATATGATCGCCTCATTTCCTAAATTCTTATCCGTAATCGGGATATAAATAATATACCATTATGGGATAATCGAGTCAAGAACAATTGTTGGGGTGATTCATATTTTCCGCTTGAAGCAGCTGCGCAAGGAACGGGGCATTTCGCAGGTCAGGCTCTCCATTGACCTGAACATGGGGCAAAACACCATCAGCCGATATGAAAACGAGGTACACCAAGCCGACTATAAGACGCTCATCCTCTTCGCGGACTACTTCAACGTATCCATCGACTATCTGCTCGGACGTACAGACAACCCAAAAACAAACAAATAGCGGTACTGTTGAGGTCGGTTCCTCACAGTACCGCTGTTGTCTTGTTGTCGCTCGGCGCGTCGGCTCATTTCCATGCGGTCAGCGTGTCCAGCAGGCTGCCCCACAGGGCGCCGAGCCGCTCGCTGAGACGGCTTGACAGCCTGCGCAGCGGCTTCTGCACGGTCTCCCGGTAGCAGGATGCAATCAGGACCGCCGCGGCAAAGGCGGCCGCAGACAGCAGAAGGACCCACAGCACGACATACCGATAGGAGAACGCGCGGTATATGGACAGCCACAGGCGGGGCTTTTCCATTTCCCGGAACAGGTAATCCTCCGTAATGATGTAAATCAGCAGGGATTCCCCCGAAACGTAGTTGACGGGCCTGCAAATAAACGGCTTTTTCAGCGCCATGCCGAACGCGGCAAGCGACATCATGATCGTGAGCGGGTTGACAAACAGCTTCCACCGAATCATTTGATTGGAAAAGGCCGAAATTCGGACGCCGATCGCGCCTGTGGCGACAATCAGGCCAAGCAGGGACGCGGCGCAAGCAAGGAACACGCCCCTGTCCCAGTTCTTCGTTCGCCAGCTCGGCACATACCGTTTCAGATACGCCACGGCAAAGTATATCTCCACGAAGCCCGCCAGATCGTTGTAATAATAGTACACCAGAGGCAAAAATGCCTCCGCGCTGTACAGCGCAGCCATGACGCACACAATGGTCAGATGTTGCTTTTGGCTTATTTTGTTGATAATCAGGTTCAATCCGGGATGGATCGCATACAGAAGCAGGTAGCAGCAGATAAACCAGCAGTTTCCCGACGAGACAGGGAGAAAGCTCCGGACCGTGTCCTCAAGCCCCACGCTCACGCCAAGGCAGCGGTGGAGCAGGAAAGAGAGTACGGAGATGAAAAGGCAGTCCAGGACTACGTCCAGTATTTTCTTCCCCTTCACCTGATCCTGGTCCACCAGGAAAAACGCCGAGCAAACGACAAAAAGGCAGTTCCCGATCTGCCCAAAGTAATCGAACAGCACCAGCAGCAGCCCCTGGACGCTCACCGTCGCCTGCTTCAGGTCGATATAGCTCGGCAGCGCGGGGTCGCCGTACTTGGGCGTGAAATGTGAGACGACGATCAAAAGGATCGCAATGATTTTCAGAAGCTCGATATTCGACCCTCGTTCTCTGCCCATAGCACAGCGCTCCCTTCCCAAACGCCCCGCTGCTCAACGTTGAAGCAGCGGGGCATTCACTCTTTTGGATCAGCCTCTGTCGGCTGCCGCCTCCGCGTCTCTCGCGCGGCGCTCCTCGATGGCGGCCTTGAGCACCATGTCCTTGACCTTCATCAGGCGGATGGTGTTCGCGCGCTCGTTTTCGTCGAGCTTCATGGTGATATATTTGATGCTCTCCTGCATCTCGGGGATTTTGACGTATTCCAGCGCGTTGACGCGGCGGCGGGTCTTTTCGATCTCCTCCGCCATCAGCTGCGCGGATTTCTCGATCTGCGCCAGCTTGAGCAGCTTGCGGAACACGCGCCCCAGCGCCTCCACCGCCGCGTCCAGCTCGCCGCTGGTGGCGGCGAAGCCGTAGGGGTAGATGTCGCTGTCCGACTGCGTTTTGGTCCGGAAGTCATACTCCGGCACGTTGACCGACATGACGTTGCGGAACGTCATCGTCAGCTCCACGCTCTGCTTGGGGTACATCAGCGCCTGCTCCAGCGCCTGCGCGCTCATCAGCGCGGACGCCACGGCAAACGAGCTGTGCACCTGCATCAGCTCCTCCTCCACCTCCGCGCGCAGGGAACGCACCTCGCGCACGGTGTCGAGAAACTGCTTCATCAGCTCGTCGCGCTTGTCCTTGAGCAGCTTGTGCCCGCGCTGGGCGGTGCGGAGCTTGCCCTTGAGACGGGTCAGCTCCATTCTGGTCGGGTTGACCGTTACGTTCGGCATGGTCCGCCCTCCCCTCTTACGCCTTGTCCTTCGGCCAGTACTTCTCGATATACTCCGGCTTGATGCGCTTGAGCTCTGCCTTGGGCAGGATGCTCAGCAGCTCCCAGCCGAGGTTCAGCGTCTCCTCGATGGTGCGGTTCTGGTCGTAGCCCTGGTTGACGTAACGGCGCTCAAACTCGTCGGCAAACTTGGCGTACTGCAAATCGACCGGGGTCAGCGCCGCCTCGCCGAGGATGGACATGAGCTCCTTGTTCTCCTTGCCCGTGGAATAGGCGGCGAAGAGCTGGTTCATGGTGTTGGCGTGATCCTCGCGGGTCTTGCCGACGCCGATGCCCTTGTCCTTCAGGCGGCTGAGCGACGGCATCACGTCCACGGGCGGCTCGATGCCCTGGCGGTACAGCGCGCGGGAGAGGATGATCTGCCCCTCGGTGATATAACCGGTCAGATCGGGGATGGGGTGGGTCTTGTCATCCTCCGGCATGGTGAGGATGGGGATGAGCGTGATGGAGCCGGGCTTGCCGAGCTGACGGCCCGCGCGCTCGTAGAGCGTGGCGAGGTCGGTGTAGAGGTAGCCGGGGAAGCCGCGCCGCCCGGGCACCTCCTTCTTCGCCGCCGAGACCTCGCGCAGCGCCTCGGCGTAGTTGGTGATGTCGGTCATGATGACCAGAACGTGCATCCCCTTCTCAAAGGCGAGGTACTCCGCAGCGGTGAGTGCCATGCGCGGGGTGGAGATGCGCTCGACGGCGGGGTCGTTGGCGAGGTTGGAGAAGAGCACCGTGCGGTCGATGGCGCCGGTACGTCGGAACTCGCTGACGAAGAACTCGGACTCCTCGAACGTGATGCCGATGGCGGCGAACACGACGGCGAAGTTGGACGCCTCGTCGCCCAGCACCTTCGCCTGACGCGCGATCTGCGCGGCAAGGTTGGCGTGGGGCAGGCCGGAGCCGGAAAAGATGGGCAGCTTCTGTCCGCGCACCAGCGTGTTCAGCCCGTCGATGGTGGACACGCCGGTCTGAATGAACTCGTTGGGATAGTCGCGCGCGGCGGGATTCATCGGCAGCCCGTTGATGTCCTTGTACTCGTCGGGCAGTATCTCGGGACCGCCGTCGATGGGCTGTCCCATGCCGTTGAACACGCGCCCAAGCATATCGGCGGAGATGCCGAGCTGGAGCGGATGTCCGAGGAAGCGCACCTTCGCGTCGGCGAGGTTGATGCCGGCGGCGGACTCGAAGAGCTGGACCACGGCGGTGTCGCCGTTGACCTCGAGCACCTTGCCGCGCCGGACGGAGCCGTTGCGCAGCTCGATCTCAACCAGCTCGTCGTAGGTGACGCCCTCGACCATGCGGACCATCATCAGAGGGCTTACGATCTCCTCTACGGTTTTGTATTCACGGATCATCAGTCCTCACCTCCCTGTGCGGCTATCGCTTCGATCTGGTTCGCCATGTTGAGGCGGATGCGGTCATAGGCGTCGGCATATTCGTCGGCGGGGACGCTCTTCGCGCGCCCGATCGCCTCGCGCTCCTCGATGGCAAAGAGCTTGGTCACGTCCGCGCCCTTGGCGATGGCGTCACGGCAGCGGCGGTCGTATTCAAGGATGATGTCGAGCAGCTTGCTCTGGCGGTCATAGCTGGAATAGCCGTCCACGTCGGTAAAGGCGTTCTGCTGCAAATAGTCCTCGCGGATCATGCGCGCGACCTCGAGCGTCAGCTGGTCGTTCGGGGACAGCGCGTCCTTGCCGACGAGCTGGACGATCTCGTTGAGGCTTGCCTCGCTCTGGAGGAGGGACATCGCCTGGGTGCGGTTCTTCATGAACCCCTCGCCCAGGTTCTCGTCAAACCACGGTTTGAGGGAGTCGAGATAGAGCGAGTAGGAGTTGAGCCAGTTGATCGCCGGGAAGTGGCGGCGATACGCCAGCGAGGCGTCCAGCGCCCAGAACACCTTGACGATGCGCATGGTCGCCTGCGACACCGGCTCGGAGAGGTCGCCGCCCGGAGGCGACACCGCGCCGACCGCCGTCAGGCTGCCGCGCCGCTCGTCAGAGCCGATGCACTCCACGCTGCCCGCGCGCTCATAGAACTGCGCGAGGCGGGAGGCGAGGTAGGCGGGATAGCCCTCCTCGCCGGGCATTTCCTCCAGGCGCCCGGACATTTCGCGCAGCGCCTCCGCCCAGCGGGAGGTGGAGTCGGCGATGACCGCCACGTCGTAGCCCATGTCGCGGAAATACTCCGCGATGGTGATGCCGGTGTAGACCGACGCCTCGCGCGCCGCGACGGGCATGTCGGAGGTGTTGGCGATGAGCACCGTGCGCTTCATCAGGGATTCCCCCGTGCGGGGGTCCTTCAGCTCCGGGAATTCGCGCAGCACGTCGGTCATTTCGTTGCCGCGCTCGCCGCAGCCGATGTAGACCACGATGTCCACGTCCGACCACTTGGCGAGCTGGTGCTGCACGACGGTCTTGCCCGAGCCGAAGGGTCCGGGCACCGCCGCCGTGCCGCCCTTGGCGATGGGAAACATGGTGTCGATGATGCGCTGGCCGCTGCTGAGCGGACGGGCGGGCGGGTACTTCTTGGTATAGGGCCTGCCGATACGGACCGGCCACTTTTGCAGCATTTGCAGCGGGACTTCCTTCCCGTCGTCCGTTTTGAGGGTGCCGAAGCGCTCCGTCACGGTGAAGCTGCCGCTGCGGATGTCGGTGATCGTGCCGTGCAGATTGGGCGGCAGCATGATCTTGTGCAGCACCACCGCCGTCTCCGGCACGGTGCCGAGAATGTCGCCGCCAACGACCTTGTCGCCGACCTTGACGGCGGCGGTGAACTCCCACTTTTTGTCGTGATCGACGGCGGGCACCTCCACGCCGCGCGTGATGTTCGCGCCCACCTTCTCGACGATTTTCTCCAGCGGACGCTGGATGCCATCGTAAATGCCCTCGATCATGCCGGGGGCGAGCTCCACGCTCATCGGCGCGCCGATGGTGACCACCTCCGCGCCCGGCCCGAGGCCCGAGGTCTCCTCGTAGACCTGAATGGAGGCGGTGTCGCCCTTCATGGTCAGGATCTCGCCGATCAAGCGCTGGGGACCGACGCGCACCACGTCGGACATATTCGCGTCGGCAAGCCCCGTGGCGACGACCAGCGGGCCCGACACTTTCACGATTTTACCAGCCAAAGGTAAATCCCCTTCTTTCTTTCAAAGGTTATTCCTCCGCGACAGGCGGCGCCTGTCACAAAATGTCCGCGCCGACCGCTCGCTCGATGGCGCGCTGAATGTTTTCTTTCCCGATGCCCAGCGAGCCCTCGCGTCCGGGAATCAGGATGATGGCGGGGCGCAGCTCGTCCTTATACTTATCCAGCACGTCGGGCAGCGCCTTCGCCAGCGTCTCGGTCAGATAGATCACCGCGCAGTCCTCGTGAGCGAGGCGGCGGATCTCGTTGCGCGCCTGCTCCGGCGTGGAGGCGGGGCAGGTCTCCAGCCCCAGCGCACGAAAGCCCATCACAGACTCCCAGTTGCCCACGACGGCGATTTTATAGGTTGCGGCCATCGCTGTTCCTCCTTACATATACCCGGCGCGCAGGCGCGAGCGGATGACCTCCGCCGGAACGCCTGCCGCGCGGCCCATGAGCACAATGCGCAGGTTCGTATACTCCGTCTCCTTCGCCGCGAGATAGGCAAGCACCGGCTCCTCCCCGAAGGGAATCAGCCGCGCGCGGTCGAGGTAAGCCGTCTGCGCGTCGTCGCAAAGGCGCTCGAACTCCGTCAGCGCGCCGCCGCGCAGCAGCGCCGCGCCCGCCTCCGCCGCTTCCGCCAGCGGCGTGGGCGCAAACAGCTCGGCAAGCCCCGCGCCGCGCTGCCCGCACACGCGCAGCAGCTCCTCGACTGTTATTTCGCCGTCCCGGAACAGGACGCCGCGCAAAAAGTCCTCGTCCTTCCCCATGCGCAGGGTGCGCACAAGGGTGCGGAGGTTCGCCGCGTCGATTTGCAGTCTGACGTAGCCGACGAGGAACGCGCTCCCCGTGCGCTCCGCCGTTTCCAGCAGATCGCGGAAGCACCACTTGTCCACCGCGACGTCGAACAGCTGCGGGTCCCGCGTCTTGGACAGCACCTCGCGCCCGACGTACACCGCCGAGGCAAGATAACCGGGCAGGCCGCTGCCGTCGTTGTCGCGCTGGGCGACGAACAGCTCCTCCACGCTGACGCGCCCCAGGTCGGCGAGCATCGAGCCCGGGCTGACGTTCATGACCTCCGCCTTGAGCATCGCCTTAATGTTATGATAGTCGTATTTGATGCGGAACACGTCCAGCACGCCTGGATCGGGCAGCGCCGCGCCCAGCTCCTCCAGAGCCTCCGCGCGAACCAGCGTCAGATCGGCGTCGACTGCCTCGGGATGCTTGGGCTCCAGCTCGCTGTAGCCGAAGGCCTGCAGCAGCTTGACCTCCTCGTCGTAGGACCTGGCGGTGATGAGCTGTTCGAGCTGTTCCCGCGTCAGCAGGCTGTTTTCCAACGCGCGCACATACGCCGAAACGCCCAGATAGTCCGTGTCCCTGAATCGTTTTGTCGCAGCCAAGGCGTTTCCTCCTTGTCTTCCTTATTATTGATTGCGAAACTGCGTTTCGCAATCGGCTCTTCCTTATTGGAACAGCAGCTTCGCCACCGCGCCCGCCGTCTCCGCGCGCTGCAGGCGCAGCAGCGTCTCAAAGGCGCAGTTGACCTCCACGTTCCGGTCGCGCAGGATAAACCCGCCCCGGATCGGCGCGGCGTCTTTGGCGACGGTCAGCTTCTTTCCGCCCTCGGCGTTGGCGCGCGCCACCGCCTTTTCCCCGTCCGCGCGGTCGGCGGCGGAGAATGCCGCCTCCTCCCTGCCGCCGGATGAGGCGCGCAGCAGCAGCGCCGTCAGCAGCGCCGTCTTCTCCTCGCCCTTGAGCGAGCAGAGCTTGTCGAGCGCACGGGCATAGGCGGCGTCCACCAGCTCCTGCTTGGCGGCGAGGATGGTCTTTTTCGCCTCCATTTCGGCGGCGGAGAGCAAACGCTCCTCCCGTTCGGCGGCGGCCCTCCGGTTTTTCTCCGTCAGGCCGACGGTCTCGGCGTCGATGCGGGCGCGCCAGTCGGCGACCACGCGGCTTGCCTCCGCCATGCCCGCGTCGAGGATACCGTTGACCTCCGTCTTCGCCTCCGCCTGAATGCGGTCCGTGATCCGTTCGAGTCCGTTCATTGCGAACCCTCCCCTCTCACTCCATAAACAGCAGCATCAGCATCGACGCGAGCAGCGACAGAATGGCGTAGAACTCAACGATACCGCAGAGGATCAGGCCCTTCGACCAATCGTCGGGCTTCTTGGCGAGGATGTTGATGGAGCCCGCCGCGACGCGCCCCTGCGCGATGGCGGAAAGCAGGCCGCCCAGCGCCATGGGCAGGCACGCGGCGAAGTATTTCATGCCCTCCGCCGCCGTGGCGGGCGCCGCGCCGCCGAGAATGCCGATGCGGGTGAGGCAGACAAAGAACACAACCAGGCCGTAAAGGCCCTGCGTACCCGGCAGAAGCTGGAGCACCATGACCTTACCGGACTTGCTGGGGTCCTGGCTCAGCAGGCCCGTGCCCGCTTCGCCGGCGATGCCCGTACCCTTCGCCGAGCCGACGCAGGAAAGCCCCACCGCAAGACCGGCGCCGAACAGCGCCAGCGCCATACCGCCGATTTGCTCAAACATAATTCATTCCTCCTGTTAATGTATGATTCGTTGTTTTCCGGATCAATCGATCAGTTGTTTTCTGTGATATCCACATATTTTGCCCGCACCTGAAGCGGACGGAAGGGCCTGCCGCCATCCTCGTAGAAGCGGTTGAAAAACTCGAGGCATTGCAGTCGCATATCGTGGACGTAGCAGCCCAGCAGGTTCAGCGCGAAGTTGAGCGCGTTGCCCAGCAGGGAGATGATGAAGAACCCCACGAGGCTGCCGGTGATCGCGCCGATGGTGTTGAACACCTGCGCGATGACCGCGCCCGCCAGCATCAGCGCCATGAGGCGGGAATAAGACAGAATGTCGCTGAAATACCCGGTCACGTTGCTGTAAAGCGAGCCGAAAATGCCCATCAGCTTGCCGACAAGCCCCTGCTTGCCGTAGCCCTGCGTCAGCACCAGCAGCGCGACGATCAGCCACAGGAACAGTTTGTTCCCCGTGACGATGCCCGCCGCTCCCAGGGCGAACACCGCGTACCACACGATCTCGTTGCACAGGGCGTCCATCACCTGCCCGCGCCTGAGCTTCATGCTGACGCTCACGCCCATACCGAAGAAGATGTGCACCAGCCCCAGCACCAGCGAGCCGATGAGCGCCGTCACCGCATCGTCGAGCGGATTGAACAGCGCGGGCATTTTGAAGGTGCTCTCGGGATTGACGAGCTTGAGCAGCTGGGGGATAAAGTCCCCGAAGAAGCCGCCGGTCAGCGCGCCCATGATAAAGGTGGAGACGCCGCAGTAGAACATCAGCGGCATCATGTTTCGCATTGTGGGGCCGTTGGGCTTCGACTTTTTGATGACGAACCACGACAGCGCCATCATCACCAGCCCGTAGCCCATGTCCGCCATCATGATCCCGTAGAACAGGATAAAGAACACCGACATCAGCGGGTTGGGATCGACGCCCGCATAGCTGGGCAGGGAGTACATATCCGTGACCATATTCAGCGGGCGGGTAAAGCGGTTGTTCCGGAGCGCCACCGGCACGTCGGGAATCTCGTCCTCTGCGGGGTCGCTCGCCTCCCACGCGCAGGCGCAGCCGTCCAGCAACGCGCCCACCTCGTCCATGCGCTCCGCCGGCGCCCAGCCCTCGAAAAAGAGGATGGTCCCGTCGGTCAGCAGCGCCTCGACCGTTTCCTCGCGCAGCGTCTCGGTCTCCAGACGGTCGGCGTAGAGACGCAGCTCGTCGCGGCTGGCCTCACAGCGGGAAAGCGTTTCGATCACGTCCTGCTGCTGGGCGCGGTTGCGGGCGATGAGCGTGTCCTCACGCGCGAGGTTTTCCTTCGCCGTGCCCTGCGGGACGGAGAAGGTCGTCACGCTGAAGCCGTGCGCGCGCAAAATCTCCTGTACCTTGCCCTCCTCCGAGCGGAGGCAGAGAAGATAAGCATAGCGCTGCTGCTTGTCGGCGCTGATTTCCCACAGCTCCGCCGCCGCGCCCGCAGCGTCCAGCTCGGCGCGTACCGCGTTCAGGTCCACAGCGGCGGGACAAACCTCCAGCCGGCTGAGCGTGTAGGCTGTGCCGTGATGCTCCAGCGGCGCGTCCAGCGCCTCCCACGGCAGCAGACTGCCGCGCAGCGAAACCATGCGGTTCTCGTCCGTTTGCAGCTGGGAGAGAAATTGCAGCGTGTCGTTGATTTCGCGGCTCGCCTTCCCCGCTCTGCGGGCGGCGTCATCGTCCAAAAACGCCTCCTCCGTCACCTCCGGGCGCAGGTGCAGCGCCTTTTCCCTGGTCTTTCCATAGCGTGCGATGGCGTCAAGCGCGGCGTTGACCTCGCCAAGCTCGATGCGCCGCTGGGTCTGGGCGGATTCCTCCCGCCGCAGCAGCGCCGACCAGGCGGGATCGGCGAGCTTGTCCGTCGGCTCGCTGATCTCCACGCAGCCCAGCCGCAGCATCCCGTCCAGCAGCCGCTTTCGCTCTGCCGCCATGGCGATGACGCGGAGCTTTTTCATTTTTACGATCATGTCAGCTCTTCACGACCCTTCCGACGATATAGTCCGCCGCCTCGTCGAGGCGCGCCTTTGCCGCAGCGCGCAGAGCGTCGCCCTCGCGCTCGGCTCTCTGGGCGATTTCGACGGCGGCCTTCGCCGCGCGCTCCTCCGCCTGAGCCAGCAGCTCCCTGCCCCGCTCGGCGGCGTCATTGCGCGCTTTTTGCAGCTGTGCCTCGCCCTCGCGCTCCGCCTCGGCCAGCGCGCGCTTGACGCGCGCCTCCGCCTCCGCCTTGTCCGCGCGGGCTTGCTGCTCGACCTGTGTCACCTTTTCAATGGCTTCCATTGTCATGCTATCACCACACTTTCTCAGCTCCGCAGAACATTCCCATACAGTATAGTGCAATCACTTCTGTTTTTCAACCGTTATTTTCGCGCTCTCACGGCGACAGCATTTACTTTCTTAAGCCGACGTGATACTATGTCAAC
>CAMKFK010000069.1 GCA_946411835.1 uncultured Clostridia bacterium | reverse complement strand
TCACTATTATTGCATATGTATCCCTTTTTGTCAATTAGTGTGAACAGACTCTAGATTTAAGTTCATTTCGCGCCTGCGGGCGCGAAATTTTGCGGGGCTTTCTATGCAAAAATCGTCGGCAAAGGCGAAGCCTTGCCGACGATTTTCAGTTTTCGGCTTCCTTTATTCGGGGAAGAGCTGGCCGGGGAGGGTCAGCTTTTCTTTGGGCGGGAAGGTCGCGTCGTAGCGGGAGAACGCCTCCGGCTCGTTTGCGGCGGCGAAGTAGCCCTCCGGCGGCGCGTATACCCCGGTCACGCCGTCAAAGTAGCCGGGGACCAGCTCGCGGCCGAGGAAGAACGAGGCGTCCGCGCCCTCCGGCAGGCCGTGGTAGCGGACGCCGAAGCACATCGCGGGCACAAAGCCGCTCTTGCCGTAAAAGTCGATGTTCCCCTCGAAGCAGACCGCGCCGAAGCCCAGCGCCGCTGCCCGCTCGAGCGAGAAGTCCAGCAGCCGCTTGCCCAGCCCCGTCCGCTGGAGCGACGGCGCAATGCAGATCGGACCCATGGCGAGGATGGGAACCTCCCGCCCGTCGTCGGCGCGCACCGCCGCGCGCACGAACATGTTCTGCCCGATCAGCCGCCCCGCCCGCTCCATGACGAACGCGAGCTCCGGCACATAGGCGGGATCGTCCCGGAAGCGGTGGAGGACGTAGTGCTCCTGGCAGCCGGGGCGGTAGACGTTCCAGAACGCCTCGCGCACCAGCTCCTCGACCGCGCGGCGGTCGCCCTCGGTTTCTCTGCGGATGATGACGTCGTGTTCCATGTGGTTCCTCCCGATTTTCGGTTTGATTCGTTCGTGTTCCCGCCCGGCGGGAACCTTACCTGATGATAGAAAATGTGCACCCTTTTGTCAAGTCCCGTTTGACTGTCCGGCTTATCGGACTGCGCTTGTGCGATACTGGCGGCATACAGGGACAAGGAGGGCGTTTTTTATGACAGCCGGAGCATTTTTCTTTTTGTTGGTGGGCGTGAGCTTTGTCACGTCCCGGTTCATGCGGTTCATCCTGCGGTTCGACGCGCCGCCCGCGCAGACGGACGGAAAAAACACTTGCGCGGCGGCGCGCGGCGTGGTACAATACGACGCAGCAGGGGAGCTTGTGTGACAGGCTGAGAGGAAGCGGACAGCTTCGACCCTTTGTGCGAACGTTCTGTGAATGTTCGCATGACCTGATCCGGGTAATGCCGGCGGAGGGAGAGAGTGCGCGCCTTTTGAAGGGCTTTCCTGCGTTCGCGGGAAAGCCCTTTTCCTGTTTCTACCTTATTATATATGACGCGCGGAGGTGACGCCGTGGATAAGCTGTGCCTGATCGTCTCCGGCGGGGCGTTCGCCCCCCTGCCGGAGGAATGCCGCGCGGCGGACGTCGTCATCGCCTGCGACCGGGGGTGGCGCTACGCCGCGCGCCTGGGCGTGAGGTGCGACCTCGTCGTCGGCGACTTCGACTCCGCCGCCGCGCCGGACGCGCCCGTGCCCGTCGAGCGCCTGCCCACTCGGAAGGACGATACCGACACCCTGTACGCCGCGCGGCGCGCCCTCGCGCTGGGCTGCCGGGACGTGACGATCTGCTGCGCCTTCGGCGGGCGGCTCGACCACACGCTCGCGAACCTGCAAACGGCGGCGTGGCTCGTCGCCCGCGGGGCGGAGGCGCGGCTGTGCGGCGCGGACGAGCGCGCCCACGCCTTCACCGGCGCAACCCGCCGCTTTCCCCGGCGCGAGGGCTGGTCCCTCTCCCTCTTCGCGCTGACGGACGCCGTCGAAAACGTGACGGTGCGCGGCACGAAGTTCGACTGCGCGGACGTGACGCTCACGAGCGCGTTCCCGCTGGGCGTGAGCAACGTCTGGACGGCGGAGGAGGCGGAGATTTCCGCCGGGCGCGGCACGCTGCTGGTCCTGCAATCCAAATTACAGAAGGGAGAACACATATGAACAAATCACACATGGCCACCCGCCGCATGACCGAGGCGGCGATGATGGTGGCGCTGGCGCAGGCGCTCAGCTACGTCAAGCTGGGCGAGGCGCCCAACGGCGGCTCCATCACCCCCGCCATGCTGCCGATCCTGCTCTACGCGGTGCGCTGGGGCGCGAGGCCGGGGATGCTGGCGGGCTTCGTCTTCGGGCTGCTCCAGCTGATCTTCGACGGCGCCTACGCCTGGGGCTGGCAGTCCATGCTGCTGGACTACCTCGTCGCGTTCACGCCGCTGGGTCTGGCGGGGCTGTTCCGGGGCAGGTCCTGGGGCGTCTTCGCGGGGACGGCGCTCGGCTGCGCGGCGCGCTTCTGCGTCCACTTCGTCAGCGGCGTCACCGTCTACCGGATCATCGCGCCCACGGATTTCCTCAACCGCACGTATTCCAGCCCCGCGCTCTACTCTGCCGTCTACAACGGCTCGTATATGCTCCCCAACACGCTGCTGACGCTGGCGCTCGCCGCGTTGCTCTACGGGCCGCTGCGCCGCTACATCCTGGGCGAGGACCTGCGCTGAGGGGGCGCGGCTGTAACAGTGTTACCCCAATGTTACAGTTGTGTTACATCTGGGGCGAAGCCCTTGACTTTGGGCCGGGCATCGGTTATCTTGTACACAGCAAAAATCCGAACGGGTCGGGCGCGTGATTTCCGCGCCGCCGACGGACGCTGACGACGCGGACGCCGAACCGACAAGCGGGACGGTCGCGGCGCGGCGCGAACCCATGCGGAAGCAAGCCCACCGTCTAACGGCTGGAGCGTGAGCGCATCACGCAGGACGGAACGGCAGGCGGACGCGGCGGCAAGCGGCGCAGCGCGGACGCCGCGCCGATCGAAACGGCGCACGCGGCGAAACGCGGACGGCGGGACACGGAGGTTGCGGTTCGGCTCGATGCCTGGACCGGCTAGCCCCGGGAATCGAACCGGAAACCGTCCGACCAATCAGGATTTGCGCAAAATATTTTGAAAGGAGAGTAACGATCATCATGAAAAAGTTACTCGCGCTGGTACTGGCGCTCGTTATGACCCTGGGTCTGGCGACCGTCGCTACCAATGCCGCGTATCCCGACGCGGCAGGCATCGATCTGAAAGAGGCCGTGGACGTTCTGTCCGCCGTCGGCGTCTTCCAGGGCGATGAGAAGGGCAATTTCTCCCCCAAGGCCAACCTCGACCGCGCTGCCGCGGCGAAGCTGATTGCCTACCTCGACCTCGGTGAGAAGGCCGCTGAGACCCTCCCCGCCGTCCAGGTCTTCAACGACGTCCCGGCTTCCCACTGGGCCGCCAAGTACATTTCGTACTGCTATCAGAACGGTCTCATTGCCGGCGTCGGCAACAACAACTACAACCCCACCGGCGCGCTGACCGGCTATGCCTTCGGCAAGATGCTCCTCTGCGTGCTCGGCTATGACGCCAACGTCGAGGGCTTCACCGGCAACACCTGGAGCATCAACGTCGCCAAGTATATGAACGACATTGAGCTCGCCGACGGTGTGGACGGCGCTCTCTCCGCGATCCTGACCCGTGAGCAGGCCGCTCAGTACTGCCTCAACGCGCTCAAGGCCAACGTCGTCGAGTACGCCGACAAGGGCACGAGCATCGAAATCAACGGCGCCAAGATCGCCACCGGCGCTTCCAAGGCTGAGGACAAGACCGCTGCCAAGAACGAGAAGTATGAGAGCATCGACAAAGACACGATCGACAGCAAGGACGTCGTCCAGCTGGGCGAGAAGCTCTTCGGCGTGAAGCTGGCTTGCGTTGACGGCGAGAAGGACAAGCTCGGCCGTCCCACCAACAACTGGTATTACAATGCCGACGCCAAGAAGCTCAACGACACCACCGGCGACGAGGACAACATCGTTGCCAAGGCCGTCGAGTCCGCCGACAAGGTCTTCGTGAACGACAAGGACCTCAAGTGGAAGACCGACATGGCCACCACCCTCGCCCTCGACAGCTGGTTTGACGAAGCGGTCGAGGTCAACAAGGTCACCATCAACGGCCAGTCCGGCAAGACCAGCGCCGACCTGTACGCTCTGAGCAATCACGAGGGTCTGGTCGTCGAGGCTTACGAGACCGACGAGGACGACGTCTATGACTTCGTCGCCTATGAGTACACCCTGTATCAGATCGACGAGGTTGACACCGACGTCGACAGCAGCGACAAGAAGGCCGGCGTGACCGCCATCGTCACCCTGAACGACGGCTCCGCCATCAAGGACAAGGATTTCGAGGGCTACAACGCCGCGACCTACAAAGAGGACGCCTACATCATCGCCATCGTGGACGGTGACGAGGTTCTCGATTCCGCTCTCGCCGAGAGCTCCGACGGCACGATCACCGCGACCAAGAACATCGGCGGCACGGACGGTTACGTCCTGCTCGACGGCACGAAGTACTACCTCGCCGAGACCTGCAACGCCGAGCTGTTCGACAGGAACCTCGCCAACGTCAAGGCCGGCTCCGATGCGTTCACCCTGTACTTCGACAACAACAACTACGTGGTCGGCATCGAGCTCGTTGAGGGCAGCGATCCCACCATCGAGGATGTCTATTACGTCAACAGGGTCTATGACGACGGCGGCGTGATGAGGTACGGCGAGGAGGTCGTCACCTACAGCGCTCAGCTCGTGAAGGTCAGCGACGGCAAGATCACCGAGATCACCCTCGAGAATACCGACAAGAACGCCAGCGAGAAGACGGAGTACAAGGCTGAGAAGTGGGAAGGCAAGCTCGTCACCATTTCCGACAAGAAGTGGTCCGCCAACGGCGCTGAGGGCAAGGCCAACAACAACAAGTTCGACCTCAAGACCTGGGAGAACGACGACTGGTATGTCAACTCCCCCAGCAAGACCGACATCAAGAAGGACGATTCCCGCCTCGGCAGCTATCGTCTCAACAGCAGCACCAAGTACGTCGTCATCGGCGGTGATCCCGACGAGCTCGAGGTCAACCTCTACACCGGCGGCGTGTCCTACAAGGCTGCTGACATGGATACCCTGATTACGATTGACGCCGCCAAGAACGACAAGGACAGCAATGTTGTTGCCTATGCCATCATCGACGGCAAGGAGTCCGAGAGCGGCACGACCTTCGACAGCGACAACGTTGTCTTCGTGAAGAGCTCGGATAAGGAGCAGGGCGACGGCTTCTGGAACCAGACCGTGTATCTGCCCGACGGCTCCAAGGAGACCTGGCAGATCGACGAGAACAGCGTCGAGAGCGACGGCTCCATCTCCTCCGGCTTCTATGCCTACGACACCAACAGCGACGGTTATGTTGAGCTCGACAACAGCGACGTCAAGACGCTCGACACCGCGACCGAGGCTGACTGGGACGAGGATACCGGCGTTGTGGTCGCGTACGTCCTGAAGGACGGCGACTACTACGAGGACGAGGAGCTCCTGACGGTTGGCAAGCTGCACGACATCAAGGTTGGCGGCGCCGCGTTCGTTGACGCCCACAGCAAGGACGACAACGGCACCAACTACACCAAGAGCATCACCAGCCTCGCCAAGCTCGCTGACCTGGTTGCCGACGGCAAGGTCCAGAACGCGACCATCAGCATGAGCGTTGCCAAGGACGGCGCCGTGGTCATCATCCTGACCAAGGCGGAGAAGGCCTGAGCATCGCTCGCAATCCAAGCAAAAAAACAACGCCCTTCGGGGCGTTGTTTTTTTAAATCGTCGGCAAAGGCGAATGCCTTTGTCGAGGATTTGGTGTTTTGCGCGGCGTGTTTTTTTGTCGAGTGCGCGGCGCGCGTTGACGCGGGCGCGGGTTTGTGGTATGATATCGCCATTCGAACCGGTGCGTTGACCGCATCGCGTCATCGACAAAAAGCGAGGTGTTGTTTCATGAAGAACCTGCGACCGGCGTTCGCGCTGCTGCTGCTCCTGCTCCTGCTCCCGTCCGACGCCCGCGCCGCCCGTTACGCCGACGTGCCGGAGCGGCACTGGGCGAGCGCCGCCATCGAGCGCTCGTCGCACCTGGCGCTCATCGGCGGCCTCGGCGACGGGCGCTTCGCGCCGGAGCGACCGGTCACCCGCGCCGAATACGCCACCATGCTCTGCCGCCTGATGGGTTGGGAACCCGTCACGCCCGCGCAGGGCAGCTTCGACGACAATCAGAACCCCCAAAAATGGTACTACACCGCCATCGAGACCGCCTACGCCCACGGCGCGCTGCGCAAGCTGGGCGCGAACGCGGGCGTCCTCGACGTGCTGACGCGCGAGGAGCTGGCGGTCATGACCGTGCGCGCCCTCGGCTACACCACGCTGGCGGGCATGGTGCAGGACGACTGCCCCTTTGCCGACGTGAGCACCAATCGCGGCTACATCACGCTGGCGTATCGCATGGGCTTCATGGGCGGCACGGGCGGCGGCGCGTTCCGGCCCGGTCTTGCCGCCGACCGCGCGCAGGCGGCGACGGTGATGCTCCGCGTCTACGATGCGCAGCGCGGCTACATCGCGCAGCTGGAGGCGGAGGAGCCCCCGGCGGGCGCGGTCACCGTCACGCCGCTCAACGAGCGGGGCGGCGCCCTGCCGATGTGCCCGCGCGCGCCGCTCGCCGAGGTGTACAGGAGCTGTGTGGCGGCGGGACGCGCCGGCGCCGTCGCGCTGCACACCGCCGCGCTCGACTGCGTGACCAGCCGGCTGCTGACCCCGCAGGAGCTGGACGCCGCCCTCCGGGGCGGCGAGGTCCCCGTCTACCGCTCCACGCGCCACGAAAGCTCCTACGCCGTTCTGGACAAGACCGTCGTCTGGTTCGAGGGCCCGGCGGACATCGAGGCGAAAATCGCGCTGTGCCGCCTCATGGGCGTCGGCGCGGTGTATCTGGTCCCGTAGCGTTAAAGCGGAGCGCGTAAGCGCTCCGCTTTAATATTTCGTCGGCAAAGGCGGAGCCTTTGCCGTTGAAATATCACGCGCTGCCCCCGGCCGCCTGGATCACGTGTTGGCAGAGGATCGCCGTCGTCAGCGCGCCGACGCCGCCGGGGACGGGGGTGATCGCGCCCACGATGGGGGCGACCTCGTCAAACTTCACGTCGCCGCAGAGCGAGCCGTCCGGCGCGGCGTGGATGCCCACGTCCACGACCACCTGGCCGGGGCGGACGTGCGCCGCGCCGATCAGCCCCGCCCGACCCGCCGCCACGAGGAGCACGTCCGCCTCGCGGCACACTTCGCTCAGCGCGCGCGTGTGGCTGTGGGCGACGGTGACGGTCGCGTTTTCGCGCAGGAGCAGCAGCGCCGCCGGTCTGCCGACGACGCCGCTGCGCCCGACCACCACGACGCGGCTCCCGTCGAGCGGGACGCCGCCGTGCCGCAGCAGCGCGAGGCACGCCGCCGCCGTGCAGGGCGCGAACCCCGCCTCCCCCGCGTAGAGCGCCGCCATGGACGCGCGCGTCACGCCGTCGACGTCCTTCTCCGGCGCGATGGCGGCGCAGGCGGCGGCATCGTCGAGATGGGCGGGCAGCGGGCGCAGCAGCAGGATGCCGTGGACGCGCGCGTCGCCGCTGAGCGCCGTCAGCGCGTGCAGCAGCGCCTCCTGCGTCGCGTCGCCGGGCAGGGCGACCGTCCGCGCTGCGACGCCGCACTGGGCGGCGCGCTGACGCGCGGCGCGTTCGTAGGCAAGATCGTCGTCCCGTTCGCCGACGCGGACGATGGCGAGCGTCGGCATGAAGCCGCGCGCGCGGAGCGCGGCGCTCTCCGCCGCGAGACGTTCGGTCAGCGCGCGCGCGGCGCTCGCGCCCCGGAGCAGGTCAGACATGAGAACGCTTCCTTTCTGAGGTGATTCTTCAATCAAACGCTTCCGCCGAGCTTCGGGCAGATTTTTCACCGGACGAGGCGAAGGACGCAGGCGCCCCCGGCGTCCGTCAGGGACGACAACGAGGTATGGCGGGAAAAATGCCGAAGCGAACGGAAGGGCTTTGTTGAAGAATCGTATGAGGTGAAGGTATGGACATTGCCGAGAAAAAACAGGCGCTGCGACGCGCGATCCGCGCGCGCGAGCGCGCGCTCGACCCCGCGTACCGGACGGCGAGCGACGCGGCGATCTGCCGCGCGCTGGCGGCGCTGCCGGAATACGAGGCGGCGGAGACGGTGCTGGCGTACGTCGGCCTTGCGCGCGAGACGGACACCCGCGCCTTTCTGCGCGAGACGCTCGCGCGCGGCAAGACGCTGCTCCTGCCCCGCTGCGAACCGAAACGGCGGCTGGCGCTGTGCATCGTGCGCGATTTGGACGGCGAGCTGTCGCCGGGCGCGTATGGCATATGGGAGCCGACGCGCGCGTGCCCCGCCGTGCCGCCGGAGGCGGCGGACTTCGCGCTCATCCCCTGCGTGAGCTTTGACCGCGCGGGCAACCGCCTCGGTCAGGGCGGCGGGTACTACGACCGCCTGCTGCCGCGCCTGCGCTGCCCGACGGTCTGCGTCTGCCGCGAGCGGCTGGTCGCCGACGCCGTGCCCGCCGCGCCGCACGACCGGCGCTG
Organism: uncultured Clostridia bacterium; assembly: GCA_946411835.1. Taxonomy (GTDB): domain Bacteria; phylum Bacillota; class Clostridia; order Oscillospirales; family Oscillospiraceae; genus Hominicoprocola. The sequence goes on along the minus strand of CAMKFK010000069.1, from coordinate 2,148 downwards.
CACGCTGTACCTGACGGAGAGCTTCAAAAAAGTGGCTTCGCCGCTTTTTTGAGGGGGGGGGGGTTCGCTTCGCTTCTCGCACGATTTGTCCGCGTTTCGCGGACAAATCGCACGAACGCTCCGCGCAAGGTGTTTTTCCGGCGTACACGCCGCCGGAAAAAGGGATCAGGTTCTTTCGCGCCTGCGGGCGCGAAACCCTGCGGGGCTTTTTAGCTCGTCGGCAAAGGCTCCGCTCAGCGCACGATTTGTCCGCGTTTCGCGGACAAATCGTGCGTTTTGCTGCGCGCACGCGCACACCGTCCGCGCTTCGCGCCTGCGGGGCTTGACTGCGGCGTTATTTGATGAGCTTGTCGATGGCGCGCTCCAGCTCCTCCATCGCGCGCTGGTCGCGGCGCTCGATGGCGTCCACAATGCAGTGCTCGAGGTGGTCCTTGAGGATGATACGGCTGACGGACGCCAGCGCCGAGCGCACGGCGGCGAGCTGCACCAGCACCTCGGAGCAGTCGCGCCCGTCCTCGACCATGGCGCGCACCGCCTCCAGATGCCCGATGGCGCGGGCGAGACGGTTGGATACCGCGCGAGTGTGCTCGTGGCTGTGCGTGTGACCGTGTTCGCGCTCGCTCACGGCGCTCGCCTCCCTTTCGTGAAATCGCCAAAATTCTAGCACAAAATTTTACCGGTTGCAACCTTGTCGTTTCGCCGGAACTGTGATAAAGTATCAGCGAACGAATTTGAATACAGGAGGAAATTTCCATGCTGACAGTTGATACTTCCAAGGCCGGCGCTTTCCTGACCCTGCCGTATGAGGACGCGCTCGCGCCCCACCTGACGCGCGCGGCGAACTGGCTGCAAAACGGCGGCGGCAAGGGCGACGATTTCATCGGCTGGGTGCGCCTGCCCGAGAACTACGACAGGGACGAGTTCGCGCGCATCGAAAAGGCGGCGAAGAAGATCCAGAGCGATTCTCAGGCGCTGGTCGTCATCGGCATCGGCGGCTCCTACCTCGGCGCGCGCGGCGTGATCGAGTGCCTGGGCTCCCCGAACTACAACCTCAGGAAAAAGGCGACCCCCAACGTCTATTTCATGGGCAACGGGCTCAGCTCCGCCGCCACCAGGGAGGTTTACGACCTCGTCAAGGACGTGGATTTCTCCGTCAACGTCATCTCCAAGTCCGGCACCACCACCGAGCCCGCCGTCGCGTTCCGCTTCTTTAAGGAGCTGCTGGAGCAGAAGTACGGCAAGGCGGAGGCGGCGAAGCGCATCTACGCCACCACCGACAAGGCGCGCGGCGCGCTCAAGAGCCTTGCCGACGCCGAGGGCTACGAGACCTTCGTCGTGCCCGACGATGTGGGCGGGCGCTACAGCGTGCTCACCGCCGTGGGCCTGCTGCCCATCGCCGTCGCCGGGATCGACGTCGGCGAGCTGATGGGCGGCGCGGCGGACATGATGGTCAAGTGCCGCGACAACGACTTCACCAACCCCGCCTGGCAGTACGCCGCCATGCGCAACGAGCTCTACCGCAGCGGCAAGAAGATCGAGCTGCTGGCCTGCTTCGAGCCGTCCTTCCGCTTCATGGCGGAGTGGTGGAAGCAGCTCTACGGCGAGAGCGAGGGCAAGGACAACCGGGGCATCTTCCCCGCCAGCGTGGACTTCACCGCCGACCTGCACTCCATGGGCCAGTACATCCAGCAGGGCGAGCGCATTTTGATGGAAACCGTCGTCCGCTTTGACCCCGACGACGACCAGATGGTCGTCGGGCTGGACGAGGTCAACGGCGACGGGCTGAACTTCCTCGCGGGGAAGACCCTCCACGAGATCAACACCCAGGCGATGGACGGCACCCTGCTCGCCCACGTGGAGGGCGGCGTCCCCAACATGATCGTGCGCGCGGGCAAGCGCGGCGCGCGCGAGCTGGGCGCGCTGATCTACTTCTTCGAGTATGCCTGCGGCCTGAGCGGGTACCTGCTGGGCGTCAACCCCTTCGACCAGCCCGGCGTCGAGGCGTACAAGAAGAATATGTTCGCCCTGCTCGGCAAGCCCGGCTACGAGGCCATGGGCGACGAGCTGCGCGCTAAGCTGGCGAAGTAAATTTACAGCACGGCGACAGCATTTACTTTCTTAAGCCGACGTGATACTATGTCAACTCAA
>CAMKFK010000068.1 GCA_946411835.1 uncultured Clostridia bacterium | reverse complement strand
CTTGAGTTGACATAGTATCACGTCGGCTTAAGAAAGTAAATGCTGTCGCCGTGCATTTCATATGGACAAAACGGACATTGTATGGTATTGTTTCAATAGCTGTCAAAACTGATGGATTCCTGATTCCAAATCAAGATGAGAAAAGGGGCTTGATGATGAACCAAATCATCTATGCGGGTAAGCATCTGCTCACCTATTCGGTGGCGCGGCACTCCCACGCCAGCTGGGAGCTGATCTACTGCACGAGCGGCGGCGGACGCATCGAGCTCGACGAGACCTCCCTTCCCTACGGCGCGGACGATGTGATCGTCATCCCGCCCTTTGTGCCGCACGTCAACCGCAGCGAGGAGGGGTTTACGAACATTCACCTGAACATGGTGGGCCTTTCGTTCCCCATCAAGCGGCCCGCCGTGCTGCACGGGAACGGCAACCCGTATCTGCTCCACGCATTTGCCGGCGCGTTCTACCACTTCAGCACCGACGGCGGGAAGCAGTCCCGTATGCTGTACGCCTACGGGAACCTGATTGCCAGCTATCTGATGGAGATGCAGGAGACCCGCATCTACAGCAAGGTCGTGGAGGACATCTCGTACAAGATCATCAACACCTATCCCGACGGTGATTTTGAGCTGGACACCTATCTGTGCGAGCTGCCGTTCAGCTACGATTACGTGCGCAAGCTCTTCAAGAAGGAGATGGGCGTCACGCCGCACAAATTCCTCAACGACATCCGGCTCCAGGTCGCCGCCCAATATCTCACCCACAGTGACCAGGGCGGTCCGAACGTCACGGAAATCGCGCACATGTGCGGTTTCCGCGAGCCGCTGTACTTTTCCCGGATGTTCAAGAAGAAATACGGCGTATCGCCCAGCGCCTACTCCGTCACCATCGGGAAAGAGGCGGCGCCGGAGGGAGAGAGCATCAAGATCGTGCTGTAGCCGCGTCCAGGCGCTTGATCTCCGTGTAGCACAGGAGGAAGGGGGCAACGCCCTTGGCGTCGTTCTCCACCACCGGCTCGGAGATGTAATACGCATAGGACCCGTCGCGTCGGCGATTGTCCTCCGGTCCGAGACCGGCCACAAGGCAAATGCCGCCGAGATTCAGATCGTCGCCGGAAAATGAGAGATAGCGCTCAACAATGCCGCGAAAGGTCTTCTCGCCTTTTGCGGCGTACGCCTGCGGCAAAACGCCGAGACGCGCGCCCTTGAGCATGGCGTAGGCAAGCATGCTGCTGCCGCTGGTTTCGAGATAATTGCCCTCGCGTCCGCCCTGATCCACGACCTGCCAATACAGCCCGGTCTCCCCGTCCGCCCAGCGCGCTGCGCCGGCCATCAGCTCGGCGAAGATCGCGCGCAGACGGTCATTCGTCTCGCCCGGGGGGACGATCTCGATCAGGTCGGCCAGCGACACGGCAAACCAGCCGATGCTGCGCAGCCAGAAGTTCTTTGAGCACCCCGTCTCCGGGTCCGCCCAGAACGCCTTGCGGCTGGCGTCGTAGCCGTGGTAATAGAGCTGCTTGTCCGCGTCGAACATTTTTTCGCGCACGGTGTTGATCTGGCGGAGCAGGTCGGAGTAGTCCCCGGCGCCGAAGCTCTTCTCATAGAGCGCGTAGAAGGGCTGCGCCATATACAGCCCGTCCAGCCACACCTGATTCGGGTAAATCAACTTGTGCCAGAAGCTGCCCTCCGCAGTGCGGGGCTGCTTGGAAAGCTGCTCGCGCAGAAGCGCGGCGGCTTTTTTATATTTTTCCTTATGGGTCCTTTCGTAGAGTGGGAAGAGCACCCGCCCCTCGTTCACGTCGTCGAGGTTGTACTTTTCCATGTGGTAGGTGCGGATCGTCCCGTCCTCGGCGACGAAGCTGTCCACAAAATGCTCGGCAAAGTCGAAGTAGCGCGCATCGCCGGTGATTTCGGACATGGACAGCAGCGCCGTGAGCATACAGCCGTCAATGTAATTCCAATCAGCGCTTTTGCCCTGACGGATCTTCTCTATGTTCCAGACGGTGCGTTCCGGCGTCGATTCCCTGATGAGACGCAGCACGTAAGCGTCGATCTGTTTGTACATCGTTCAATCCTCGAAATTTGTCTTTTCTATGCTTTCGTAATGCTCCGCAATCAGCTTCTGCCCGTCCACGCCCTCCAGCGACGTGTCGGCGACGCGGATGCGGCGCACGTTGTCGAAGTACAGGCCGAGACGGCAGCGCTGCTTGGCGAAGTTTTCCATGATGGGCACGCCGGGCCTGGCGTCCTCCGCAAAGCTGACGCGCACGCGCTCCAGCGTGACCTCTTCGATGGGCGCCTCGGGCAGACCGTCGATATAGCAGGCGGCGACTTCGGCTCCGGTGCACGTCAGGTCGCTGAAGCGGAACCGTCCCATATGGGGGGTCCGCTCGTCCACCGGCAGCTTCTCCCGCGACCAGACATACTCGCTGAAGCGGTCCGGGTCGCAGCAGTTGTACCAGAGGTTGATGGCGATCGGCGTCAGCACGCCGTCCATGCGGATGTTCTCGAACGCGACATTGTCGATGATGCAGTTTTTGCCGCGTCCCCGGCGGGATTTGATGCGCAGGCCGCGATCCGTGCCCCGGAAATAGCACTGCGATACCTTGAGGTTGCGGACGCCAGCGCCGATCTCGCTGCCCAGGACCACCGCGCCGTGCCCGAAGTCCATCAGGCAGTTGCGGATGGTATGGTGGTCGGCGGGCACGTTGAGCGTGGAGCCCAGCGCGATTTTGCCGGACTTGATGGCGATACAGTCGTCTCCGACGGAGAAGCGGCAGCCGATCACGTCCACCACGTCGCAGGACTCGGGATCGATGGCGTCGGTATTGGGGCTGACCTTCGGCGCGGAGATAAACAGGTCGTAGAACGCGACGTTTTTGCAGTAGTACGGGTGCAGCTGCCACGAGGGGGAGTTGCAGGCGTGAACGCCGTGCACCGTCACATTCTCGCAGCGGTTGAAGAACATCAGCCGGGCGCGCGCGGCGGGAAAGGTCTCGAAGCCCGTCCACCAGTCGCTGTTCTGGGCGTTGCCGTCCACCCTGCCGGGGCCGACGATGGTGACGTCCGCAGCGTACTGCGCGGTCAGGAGCGAGAGGTACATCGGCTTGGGGTCGCCCTCAAAGCCGCCGAAGTGCACCTCGTCCCCGCCGTCGAGGTCGGACGCGGTGCCGGGGATAACGGGATAGCGGGAGCGGTCGGTCGTGCCCAGCAGGATCGCGCCTTCGGCGAGCTCCAGCGTCATATGGCTCTTGAGGGTCTGCGGCGCGGTCAGGTAGGTCCCGGCGGGGAAGTACAGCCTGCCGCCCGTCGGGAGGCAGGCAATGGCGGCGCGGATCGCCTCCGTGTCGTCGCTCACACCGTCGCCCGCCGCGCCGAACGCGCGCACGTCCAGTGCGCAGCGCTCCGCCTTCGTGCGGAAGGTCAGCGTTTCGTCCACGCCGTCGCCCGCGACACGCAGCGTATGTTCGGTATCCGGCTCGAGCGAAAACAGGGAAAACACATTCGCCTCGCTCTCGCACCGCTTCTTCCCGTCCAGATAGACGGTGAACGGCGCGGGCGCGTAATACGGCGCGTTGTTTTCCAGCTCGAAGCACGTGGAGGTCGATCCCGCGTACAGTATGTTCAGCATCTTTGCTTCCTCACTTGTCAATGCGATTCAGCGCCGTGTGCCGCGCCTCGCGTCGGCAACGATGCGCAGCACCAGCCGCTTCATGGAGATGAAGACCAGATCCATCCCGGTGTAGATCATGCCGAACAGGATCGGCTCCACGCCCAGCGGAGACGCGCCCTCCCCTTCGACCGCAAGGATCAACAGGTTGAGCAGACTGTACACCGTCTCCACAAAGACGAGCAGAACAAGCGCGTACAGGATGTTGGCAAAGAAGGTGATGTAGCGCTTCTTCGGAAACATCATCCAGCGGTCGTTTCCGTGCTCCGTCTTGGCGTAGGCGCGCAGGATATTGTTGGTCAGGATATCCGTGACAATGCCCAGCGCGACGCCGAACACGAGCAGCAGGTCAAGCCGCGCGGTGATATAGGCGCTCAGCCCCCAGAAAATGAAGAAGCAGACGGAGCCCGCGAACCACATTTTAATCAGGATCGCCTTTGCCCAATCCGTCAGCCGGAGTCTGGAGCCGGAGCGGTATTGCAGCAGCTCCGACTCCGGCACCTCCGGCGAATTGCTCTCGTCGGCCTCGGCCAGGTCCCTGACCGCGTCGGTATGGAGCCGGTAATAATCCGACGTTGTCCGATTTTCCTCGGGGACGGCGCGTTTGTTTCTGCGGGATGCCATAGCTCACCTTCAATGTTCAGCGATTTGGGAGACCGCGCAGGGTCTCCCAATCGAATCTCAGTCCTCGCCGGAAATGTCGATCTCGCCCAGCTTGCCGTTGTCCTCGACCATGATGGAGGTGTTGATCTTGCGCAGCAGCTTGGAGTAGACCGGCAGCAGCGCGGTGATGACCGCGCCGGCGATCACAATGCTCATGTGATTGCTCAGGACGTTGTACGCCAGAGCGATGTACACGGTGTTTTTGTCAATGAGGATGGGGTTTTCCGGGCGCGTGAGCGCGGCGGCGATGAGCCCCATATAGTAATTGTCGCAGAAGATGATGATGCCGATCATGATCGCCATCAGCACGATCATGGGGACGACCGGCTTCTTGCGGCGCGGGAAGGAGTTGAGGTAGCAGACCATCGACAGCATGGACAGCAGCATCGTGGCGAAGCCGCACAGCCCCATGCCAGCGCCCTGAATCTTCGCAGTGGTGTCGGAGATATGGGTCAGGTTCAGGGAATAGTACACGAACGCGACCACGAACACCAGCAGCCCGATGGTGTCCGGCTTGCGCTTAAGCGAGACGACGAGCTTGCGGAGAAACTCCGGCATATGACTCGGCGTGCTTTTCGTTTCCTTTGCGCTCATGCTCTCTCCTCCCTTCCGATGGCGACGCCGGAATCCTTGTCAAAGAAGTGCTTGCGGCCAAAGCCGACAGAAATCCGGTCGCCCGCCTTGTAGTCGCACCAATTTCGGAACTTCGCCGAAATCTTGTTGCTCGCCGCTTCCACGCCGCCGATGTGTCCGTGCACCAGCGTGTTCATGCCAAGGTTCTCGTTGGAGAAGACCTTCATCGGGATATCGCCCTCGGTGAGAACGTTCTCCGGGCGGACGCCGAGTTCGATCTCCTTGCCCGCGTAGGGCACGAGCAGCGCGCACTCCTCGCGGTCAAGCGGGACGGTGAAGCCCTTCCCCTCAAGATAGCCCTCGCGCACGGTTGCGTCGAAGAAGTTCATCGGCGGCAGGCCGATGAAGCTCGCCACAAACTTGTTCACGGGGGAATCGTACAGCTCCAGCGGCGTGCCGACCTGCTGGACGTGGCCCATCGACATGCAGACAATGCGGTCCGCCAGGGTGAGCGCCTCGGTCTGGTCGTGGGTGACGTAGAGCATGGTCGCCTTGAGGCGCTTGTGGAGCAGCAGGATCTCGCGGCGGGTCGCGCCGCGCAGCTTGGCGTCGAGGTTGGAAAGCGGCTCGTCGAACAGGAACACCTTCGGATTGCGCACGATCGAGCGTCCCATGGCGACGCGCTGGCGCTGGCCGCCGGAGAGCTGGCTCGGCTTCTTGTTGAGCTGGCTGGTCAGGCCGAGAATCTCGGCGGCGGCGAGCACCTTCTTGTGGATGACGTTGGGGTTCTCCTTGCGCAGGGTCAGCGAGAACGCCATGTTCTCATAGATGGTCATGTGACCGTAGAGCGCGTAGTTCTGGAAGACCATCGCCATGTCGCGGTCCTTCGCCGGGGTCTGCGTGATGTCCTTGCCGTCGAGGAACAGGTGTCCGGCGGAGATGTCCTCCAGGCCGGCGATCATGCGCAGGGTCGTGGACTTGCCGCAGCCGGAGGGACCGACCAGGACGATCAGTTCGCCGTCCTTCACGTCGAGGTTGAAATCAAAGACCGCCTGAACGTTGTTGTCGTAGATTTTGTCGATGTGCTGGATCGTAAGCTGTGCCATATCGTTTTCCCCTCCTTACGCGGCCTTGATGTCCAATGTCGCCAGATGCGCGGAAAGCTCGCGGCTGCGCTTGATGCCCGCAATCGCGCCGACAAACAGGCAGGCGGCGGAGAGCACGAGACAGAGCACCAGCTTGATGAACTGTCCGTCCCCCATGACGGCGACGGGCACGTCCTGTACCATGACGGTGGCGGCGTGCGCCCGCATCGGATAGATGAAAATGCGGATGAGCTGGATCACGCCGAGGACGATCATCAGGTAAGAATAGCCGAGCTTATAGTTCTTCACGCCCTCGGAGCAGAGAAACGCCGCCAGCAGGAACACCAGGTTGTACAGGATGGATGCGCCAATGAGAATGTTGTAGTAATAATTGCCGACGTCCGTCTCGTAGATGCTGATAAAGAAGAACACGTCGAAGAGGATGGCGAGCAGCGCGAGGCCGGAGGACAGGGTGTTCTTCGTGTAGCGCATCCGGTCCAGCCGGATGTTTTTCTCTTCGTTCATGCCGCCGCCCCCTTTCCGCTCTCAATGAGCTGCGCCTCTTCCTTCATGAGTTTCGCTTTCCAGATCGCGTTCGCCACCAGCGCCAGCGAGACGAGAATCGTGACGGCAAACACGAAGTAGTGCGCGTCAAACCAGAACGTGGACTCGGTGTATGCGGTCTTCCACATTTCGGAATGCACCTTGAGTGCCGCGAAGTCGACCTGGAGAAACTGCTGCTTGAAAATTTCGATATACCCATGCGCCCAAACCGCGGCGAAGATGTTCGCCGCCGCGAAAACGCCGATGGCGGCATAGTTGCCGATGTAGTATCTTCTTCTGACCTGCGTGTTCGTGATGAACAGCAGGCAGGCAAGCAGGATCAGAACAATGCTGTACTTGAGAAAGACCGCGTTGAACTGCTGCATGTTGTAGTAGACGATGGAGCCGGGAACATCCGTCTGCGTCAGGTCCGCCGAATTCATCATGGTCGAGTACAGCGTGTCGTACAGATCGGTCATGATGCCGAGCGCGTAAAGGAAAACCAGCGCGCCGGAGCAGATCGCCAACAGGCAGAGGATTTTTTGCAGCGCCATTTGCTTTTTATACATATATTATTGACCTCCTGCTTTGCGAAGCGCGCCCTCGGAAGGGGGTGTACCGATTCCCCTCCCGAGGGAGGGCGCTTCGTGAATCTGCTGCCGCACCGCTTTGCGGTGCCGCATGGACGCGATGGCGCGGATTACAGCGTGTTGTAGTACGCCAGCAGACGATCCCACGCGCCCTGCTTGAGCTGCAAATACTGGGAGCCGCCCATGACATCCTTCACCTGCGCGGCGGCCGCCTCGGCGTTGCCCATGCCCTGCTCGGTGTAGCCGACGGCGATCTCGTTGACAAGCTCGTTGCTCTCGCCCTTGTTCTGGGAGAACTTGCCCTTGCTGCTCAGGTCGGTGTAGGTGTTGATGAGGTCATTCTCCTGCTTGGTCGTCGGGAGAACGGTGGGGATGGAGGTGTACCACGGGTTGCTGGTGACGGCAAGCTCCGGATGCTTGATGACGCCGAGACCGATGGCGTTGGAGATGTAGCCGGCGCCCTCCTTACCGACCTCGTGCGTGCACTGATACTCAAAGGCCTGGCTCTTGGCGAAGCTCAGCGTGGAGCCGAGGTACATACGCGCGTAGTTGGTGTAATTGCCCTTGGCCTTCTCCCAGAGCTCCGCATAGGTGGCGTCCGCGATCTCGGGCATTTCCTTGCCGTTGAAGGTGAAGGTGGCATAGCTGCCGTCGGCGTTGGTCTTGATAAAGGCGTCGGGACCGTAGGACATGAGGATCATGCCCTTGTCGGAGTAGGCGAAGTCGATGAGCTTGAGCGCGGCGTTCAGCTTGTCGGCGTTGCCCTCAACGCCCGCCTTGGAGATGCCCCAGCCGTCGGTCTTGACGGAGCGCCAGGACTCGGTGAAGCGCATATAGACGCCGCCGTCGGTGCCGTCCTGCCACAGGGCGACGGGGACCATGACCGCCATATACTTCTCGCCCGCGTCAGCCTGGAGCTTGGTGGCGTTCATAATGGTCTGGGTCTGGTTGTAGTCGTAGCTCATGAAGCCGAGGTCATTTTCAAGCATGGTGGAGCTGGACTCCTCGGAGGTGTCCATGAAGGACTTGGAGAGCAGGCCCTCCTTCGCCATGGCGCTCATGCGCTCGATGGCCTTGTAGGTCTCGACCTCCTGACGGGCGTCCTTCATCGCGCCGTCGGCGTCAATGTAGAGGTAGTCCTGACGGGACTCCAGGCCGCGGACGCCGAACAGGTTGCCGGTGAAGCGCATGATGTCCACGCGGCGCTGGTTGTTGTTGTCCTCGCGGGAGAAGAGGCCCTGCACGGAATCGGTCCCGTTGAGCGTCTGGGGGTTAGCGACGACGCAGCGCAGGAGCGCGACAAGCTCGTCAGCGTCCCAGGCGGCGTTCTGGCCGATGAACAGGTTGGAGCGCTGGGCGCCGTAGTAGCCGCCATACGCCTCGTCGATGTAGGTGCGGAGCATGTTGACCGCGTCCACGCCGCTCATCGCGCCGACGGCGTTCATCTTCTCGATGATGTTGCCGGCGGCATCGTAATCCTTGGTCACGGTCTCAACGCCGCTGCCGTCCGCCTTCACGGTGTCGACGGCAACCTTGCCGGAGGTGGGCATGTAGGGCTGGTAGACGGAAGCCGCAGTCTGATTGCTGGCGGCGGCGGCGAAAGCGCCCTCGCCGTCCAGGAGCTTCTGCACCCAGTCAACGCGCATCAGGGGCATACGCTCGATGTCGTTCACACCGTCGAAATAGGGGCTGAAGTAGATCGCGCCGGTGGAGGTGTTGCCGGTGATGGACAGGCGGACGATGGGGTTCTGGTCAAGGTACGCCTTAAAGTTGGGCATCATGTCCAGATAGGGCGCGATGTCGATCACGGAGCCGGCCTCGCCGTACTCGGTGAGCTTGGTGGCGGTGCCGCTGACCATATCGACTTCGCCGAGGCGCTCCTTCCAGTAGTCGAACTCGTTGGAGGCGCTGTTGCCCTGATACTTGTCCTCAAACTTGACGTTCAGCTGCTTTTCCGCCTCGACCCAGGTCGGCTTGAGGTCGCCGGCGTGATAGGTCACGCCGTCGGCGAGGGTGATGCCGTCTCCGGCGGTCTCAGCGTCGAAGCTCAGGCCGGTCTTGACGGAGTTGTAGCCGGTGGCCATGCGCAGCACGGTGCCGGCGGCGTAGCTCAGCTCGGTGGGCGCGGCGGGGGCGTCGGTCTCGCCGCTCTGGGCGGGCTCGGTGGTTTCGGCGGGCGTCGGTGCCGTGTACTGGTTGACGTCGATCTTGGAACCGCAGCCTGCCAGCAGGACGGCAATCATGGACACCGTCAGCAGCAGGGCAATCAGGCTTTTGCTCTTTTTCATGGTTTCCTCCTAAATAATGTTATCATGTGATGGTTTCGCTCTGTCAGGGTTTATTCCTTCACGCCGCCGACGTTGACGCCCTTGGCGAAATACTTCTGGATGAAGGGATAAATAATGAGGATCGGCACGATGGAGCACACGATCAGCGCGTAGATGACGGAGTCGGAGGCGTAAACCTCGTTCCAGCCCGCCATCGCCTCGGGGTCGGTGTACTGCTCGAGACGCAGACGGATGAAGACCTGCAGGGGATGCTCGTTGGAGTTGGAGATCATCTGACGCGCCCAGAAGTAACCGTTCCAGCGGCTGATGCCGAAGAACAGGGCGACCGTTGCGATGGTGGACTTGCTCATGGGGAGATAGACCTTGCTGAGAACCTGGAACTCGCTCGCGCCGTCCACGATGGCAGCCTCCTCGATCTCGCTGGGCACGCCCTCGAAGGCGTTGCGCAGCAGGATGATGTTCATCGCCGCCATACCCATGGCGATGACGACCAGCCACTTATCGTCCGTGATGCCGACGGCGTTGAACACCTTCTGCGTGCTCAGGTAGTTGAGGTACTGCGGGACGATGCCGGCGGCAAACCACATTGTGAACACGAGGAAGAAGTTGAACGCCTTGCGGAACAGCAGGCGGCGCTTGGACAGGGCGTAGGCGCCGAGGATGGAGTACAGCAGCGCCCAGACCGTGCCGTAGAACGTGATGAACAGCGTATTGGAGTAGGCGTTCCAGAACATATTGTCCGAGAACATGCGCTTGAATGCGTCAAACTGCACATCCTTCGGGAAGATGACGATCTGGTTGTAGTCCACGGCGGCGCGGCCGGAGATGGACGCCGAGATCGCATACACGAAGGGGTACAGGCAGCACAGTGCGAACACGGTGAGCAGCAGGTAGCTGATAATCTTGAAAATCAGCTCGGAGACCTCAAGTTTTCTTTTCACGGCGATCTCCTTTCCTTAGTACAGCGAAACATCGGACGCCTTGCGCGCGATGGTGTTCGCGCCGATGACCAGCAGCATACCGATGACGTTGTTCATCATTTCCGCCGCAGAGGCAAGCCCCTTGCCCGTTCCGCCGAGACCGTAGCGCTGGGCGAAGGTCGAAACAACGTCCGCCGTGACGTAGGTGTTGGTGTTGTAGAGGAGCAGGACCTTCTCATAGCCGATGTTCAGCAGAGAGCCGATGCGGGTGATGAGCATGATGACGATGGTGGACAGGATGCTCGGCAGCACGACGTAGCGCATCTGCGCC
>CAMKFK010000067.1 GCA_946411835.1 uncultured Clostridia bacterium | reverse complement strand
GCGGACTCGGGACTTTCACCCGTTAGAACGTGCGCTCGCCGGGCGCACGCGCAAAACTCCTCCGGAATGCTTCGTTCCGGAGGAGTTTTGATGATTGGAGTTGTGTTTTCTACTTGGGCTGGATCACGATACAATTCAAATTGTCAAGCCCTTTTGCAGCGTTTTGGACGCTGCTTTTTTGCTTTTCTCGAACGAGTGCGTGTAAATGTCCGGTTCCGCTGGGGTTGCAGCCCATGGACACGACCAGCAGGCAGCTGTTCCCGCGCTTTCGGATGCCTGCCATGACTTTCAGCCTCTTCCCTTTTGCGTTCGATCCAGTTGAGCTTTTTGGCAGGCGAACAATACCGAAAAGTGCGGCGTAAAGCTGCTGAAAGATGCGCGGAAGCGAAGATTCTGCAAAAGCGGCAAGCCAGGTCTGCGTATCCATCGCCGGCGTCGTGGGCGCGTACTTCGTCTGACGCTTGAGCCAGCCTCTGGCGTAGACCGCGAAGGGCGGTCCGCGTCCTCAAGGCAGAGGCAGAGCGTCGCGCCCTGCTTCGTCGCCATGCCCCAGACGGATTCTCCCTTTGCGACGCTGACGGCGTGCCGAGACTTGCCGACCTTCGGGGAGCCCGCGAGGATATGGAGACCCATCGCGAGCAGCGTGTCCACGACGAAGTCCGGCGGCTTGAGCTCCGCTTCCATCAGCGTCCCGCCGTTGATGGCGTTGAGTGTTTTCATCACACCCTCCGTTCGATTTTTTCTTCTCTGCATTATCCTACTTTGCGTTGCAGTGCAGTACACATGGGCGGATTATGGGACACGTCCTGTGATAGGATTGGGATATCAACGAAGGTATTGTTCAATCAGTTGCAATTGCAGAGCGGGAGGTGTAGAATGGCGTCGAATCATCTAATTTCTCCGGCGTATCTCCCACGTTGGCAGATACATACTCTCAACGAAGCGACGGATGATTGTAGACACCGTGCAGCGAGATTTGAGAGAAAGGAGCACATGAAATGCGGTCTGCACAGTCGGATTTGAAGCGGGCACGGGCGGTATTGACGCTGCTCCCTGGAAAGAGCGGATTTGATGATGGACAAAAATGGCTGCCCGCCAGTATTCACGCGCTTGACACGAGCGCCGTGATGGAGCGGTTGCTGAGCTGTTGGGTGCCGGATCGGGTCAGACAATCGCTGAGGACGGTAGACCGGCTTACGGACGTCTGCGCGTTTCTGGCGCTGGTTCACGACATCGGAAAGCTGACGCCCGCGTTTCTGGGCAATATCTTACCCACTCTGCCGGAGCTGAAAGAGCGTCTTGCCGGCGCGGGACTTTCGACCGATGGCCTCAGCAGACACTCTTCGGTTCGTCACGCGACGGCGGGCGCGGCGGTCCTGACGCAATTTTCCTGTCCATCGGGCATCGTCGCCGTGGTCGGTGCGCACCACGGCAAGCCGATCTCTGCAGAAGATGAACTGAATCTGGGCGAGCACATGGAGGTATATTCCGGCGATTATTTTGGCGTGGACGGCAGGAACAGCGAGCAGGGACGTCTCTGGACAGAGGTTCGGGCGCTCTGGTTCAACGAGGCGCTGCAACGGGCGGGCTTCGCCTCGGTGGACGAGCTGCCGCAACTTGATCTTCGTGCGCAGATGCTGCTGACCGGTCTCCTCATCGTGGCGGATTGGGTCGCCAGCAACCCGAGCTATTTCCCCTTGCTCGATATGGAGGACGATGGCGGGCATCTGGATATGGAGCGCCGCGCCGCGCAGGCGTGGAAGCGGTTCGATCCCAGACATCCGTGGACTGCTCCCTGTGTTTTTCCCGATGACAGCTGGTTCAAGGATGCTTTCGACTATGAGCCGAACCAGGAGCAGCGCGCAGCCGTTCGTGCGGCGAAGGACAGCGCGGAACCGGGCATCTATATCCTGGAAGCGCAGATGGGCAGGGGCAAGACCGAGGCGGCGCTCGCCGCCGCGGAGGTGCTTGCCGGAAAGCTGGGCTGCGGAGGCGTGTTCTTCGGCCTGCCCACGCAAGCAACGGCGAACGGTGTTTTTCCACGATTGAAGATATGGGGCGAACGTCAGGCGGCGGATATGGATCTGACCATCCGATTGGCGCATGGCAACGCCGCGTTGAACGAAGACTATCGCGCTCTCTTTGACGGGAAAGCCGACGTGGACGCGGACGGCGACAGCGGACTGGTGGTACACCCTTGGTTCAGAGGGCGGAAGCAGGCGCTGCTGTCGGATTTCGTCATCGGGACCATCGACCAGTTCCTGATGGCGGGATTGAAGCAGCGGCACCTGATGCTGCGGCATCTGGGGCTCGCGGGAAAGGTCGTCATTCTGGACGAGTGCCACGCCTATGACGCCTATATGAACCATTATCTGGATCGCGTGCTGAACTGGCTGGGCGCGTATGGTACGCCGGTCATCATCCTGTCCGCCACGCTCCCCGCCGCGCGGCGTGCCGAGATGATAGACGCCTATCGCAATGCCGATTCCGGCGCGGAAAAAGGCGAACCTTGGCGGGCAAGCCGGGGCTATCCGCTCCTGACGTGGACGCAGGGCGAGAGAGTTTATCAAGAGGTCATAGAGCAGGATACGCCGTCCCGCGAGGTCACGCTGGGGCGACTGGCGGAGGAAGACTTGGCGGACTGGCTGAGGGATATGCTCTCAGAGGGCGGCTGCGCGGGCGTGATCGTAAACACGGTACGGCGGGCGCAGGAGGTGGCGCGAAAGCTGGAAGACGCGCTGCCGAACGCGCGGGTCGAGCTGTTCCACTCGCAGTTTCTGATGCCCGACCGCGCCGACAAGGAAAGCAGGCTGATCCGGCAGATCGGGAAAAAATCCACGGCGGAAACGCGGAATTTCCGCATTGTAGTGGGGACGCAGGTGCTGGAGCAGTCGCTGGACATCGACTTTGACTGTATGGTGATCGACCTGTGCCCGATGGACCTGCTGTTGCAGCGCATCGGGCGTCTGCACCGCCATGATGACCGCTCCGACAGACCCGAAAAGCTGCGCGAGCCAATCTGCATGGTGATGGGTGCGGGCGAGACCTTGGATGCGGGCAGCAAGGCGGTTTACGGCGAATGGCTGCTGATGCGCACAAGAGAGCTGCTTCCCGACAGGCTGCTTTTGCCGGACAGCATCCCGACGCTGGTGCAAAGCACCTATGATGCGCCGCGAGAGGACGAGCTGGACGGAAAGCGAGATGCATGGGAAAAGCATTCGGTACAACTCAAAAGGAAAGAGGAAAATGCGGACGCTTACTGCCTGTGCCCGCCTGATGAAATTGAAGACTTCCCCGAACTGAACACCATCAACGGCTGGTTGGACGCCGACGTGATCGACAACGACGCCAAAGCTGAAGCAAAGGTGCGCGATTCGGACAGTTCTCTGTCCGTGCTGGTCATGGTGCGGGACGATGAGGGCGTCGTCCGCTTCCTCCCGTGGCAGGAGCACGGCTGCGATGTGCCCGCCGACAGACCGCCGGAGGAATCCACGGCAAGAAAAATTGCCGTTCAGCGGTTGCAGCTTCCGAGAAGCCTTTCCGCCGGGCGCATGGGAGATCGCGTTTTTGACGTGCTGGCAGGAGAAATGTTGCGGTATTTGCCCGGCTGGCAAAACGCCTCGTGGCTGCGAGGGGAATTGGTGCTTCTGCTTCGGGAAAATCTGACCCGCGAACTGTGCGGCTATCAGGTTTCTTATGATCGTAAATGGGGATTGCGCTGTCAAAAGGAGGCGGACAAAATAAATGAATGAAAAGGAATTTAATCTGATCGACGAGCCGTGGATCAAGGTCCGGACGCCGACGCTCACGGTGGAAACGGTGTCTTTGCGCGAGGCGCTGCTCCGTGCGCATACTTACACAGCTCTCGCCGGAGAGCTGCCGACGCAGGATGTGGCTGTTCTTCGCCTGCTGCTGGCGGTGCTGCACACGGTTTTTTCAAGGGTGGACTGCGGCGGCATTGCGCCGCTTCAAAAGCCGGGACAGGCTCTGCTTCGCTGGAAAGAGCTATGGGAGAATGGACATTTTCCAGAAAAGCCGATTTGTGACTATCTGGAGCAGTGGCATGAACGATTCTGGCTGTTCCATCCGGAGAGACCGTTTTATCAGGTGAGAACTGCGGATAAGGGCACTGCGTATTCCGCCGCAAAGCTGAATGGAGAGCTGTCGGAAAGCGCGAATAAACTGAGGCTGTTTCCTGTAAGAGGAGACAAGTGGAAGGGAACGTTGACTTATGCTGAGGCTGCTCGATGGTTGTTGTATGTCAACGGCTTTGACGACACGTCGGCAAAGCCAAAGGAAAAAGGGTTGCCCTCTGTGGGGGCAGGATGGCTTGGAAAGTTGGGTCTTATCACTGCGGAGGGGCAAAATTTTTATGAGACGTTGCTTCTAAATCTTGTGCTGCTGAAGGAGAAAAACGCTCTTTGGCGTGAAAACAAACCGACATGGGAGCTGACTGAGCCGAGACAGTCCGAGCGAACGAGCATCCCTCTTCCGGACAACCAGGCAGAATTGTTGACGCTGCAATCCAGAAGAATCCTGTTGAAAAGGGCAAACGGGGTTGTAGAGGGATACACGTTGCTGGGCGGAGACTTCTTTCCACCGGAAGATGCTTTCATAGAGCAAATGACACTTTGGCGCTCATATGAAGAACATCGACGTAGTGGGTTCCGTCCGCAAAGACACCGCGCGGAACAATACATTTGGCAGGAATTTTCATCGTTGTTATACAAAGATGAAAAAGGCCACCGTCCGGGCGTGATTTCATGGATTGCTATTTTGAGGCAGTCGCACTGTTTGGATACGCGCCGATGGATTTCGTTTCGAACGGCTTCTGTCCAGTATGGGGACAAGGACTTTTTTTCCTCCGACGTCCTCGGCGATCAGATTACTTTTCACATGAATCTGATTACCGAGGTGGGAACAACATGGCAGATCCTGATTGAAAAAGAGGTCTCCAGAGTTGGCCGCTTCGCCTCAGCTGTCGGCAGACTGGCGGGAGATTTGGAAAAGGCGGCAGGTCATGTGGAACGGGACGGCAAGGGAAGCGTTCTGTCATCTCTATCCATGAACTGCGCCAAATCCGCAAGCGAGCTGTATTATCACAAGATCGACGTGCCGTTTCGGGAATGGCTGCAAAAGCTCGACCCCGCGCAGACGGGTGTGGAGCGGGACGGGCTGCGCGACGAATGGGTCGCCATCGCCAGACGGCTCGCCGCAGATATGGGCGAGGAGTTGCTTAAGGGCGCGGGAGACGCCGCTTTACTGGGACGCTGTATCGAGGAGAAACACTATTCCGCGCCGGAAGCCTTCATAAAATTCAAGAACAAACTAAAAACGATCTGTGAGGAGGAATAAGATGCCGCAGGAAAACGCATGGGACGCGGTGTACCGATACACCGCAAAGCAGATTGCCGCACTTTGTGCCGGACCCGACGGTCAAAAAGCCGCGCTGGCGGAGTTGCGGCGGGGACTCGGCAAGGCGCCGGGAGAGGAGCCGAGGCTCTGGGGCGCGTTTCTTTCAGAGCTGCCGCCGGAGCTGTACGGCAGGGACGGAGAACCCAGCCGGGGCGAATGGGCGGTCTATACCGCGCTGACCCTGTTCGCGCTGCACCAGCAAGGAAGAAACCCAAGCACGGAACCGGTAAACCAAGAGGGCGTTGGGCTTGGGCGGGCGGTCGCCGGACTGGTGTCGTATGACAAGACGGGCAAGCGGGACGACGCCTCATGGGAACGCATCCAGCGACGGTTCATCATCACCGCCTCCTCGTCCGACATACGGGAGCTGTCCCATCGCCTGCGCGCGTTGGTTCGCCTGCTGCGGGACGAGGGACTGCCGCTGGATTATCCGGCGCTGGCAAGAGAACTTTATTTGTGGCAAATGCCGCAAAAAACCGAACAAATCAAACTACAATGGGCGGAGGACTTTTACAGAAACAGTCCGAGCGCCCGCAACGCAAAGGAGGAAGCGCAATGAGCAGCAATCTTTACATCGACATCCATGTCCTGCAAACCGTTCCGCCGAGCTGCGTGAACCGCGACGATACCGGCAGCCCCAAAACCGCCGTCTACGGCGGCGTGACCCGCGCGCGAGTATCCAGTCAGGCGTGGAAAAGAGCCATACGCATGGAGTTTGACGGAGAAATCGGCGTTCGCACCAAGCAGATTCTGGTCCTTATCTCCGAAGAGATCATGAAGAGAGAACCGAGCAAGAGCGAGCAGGAAGCAAAGGAGATGGCGCAGAAGGCATGGAGCTTTGCGCTGAACCCCAAAAAAGAGACAAAGAGGAAAAAGAAGGATGCGGATGACACGGAGAAAGAAACCGCTCCGAAAGAGGGAAAGGAGGACGTTCTGCGCTTTATCAGCAGGAAACAGGCGGCTGCGCTGGCAGAACTGATTTGCGGCAACAAAAAAGAGCAGGACTACGTCGCCGCCTTAAAGAATGATCCGACCGCCGACATTGTGCTGTTCGGGCGCATGGTGGCGGAGAATTCCAACCTGAATTACGACGCCGCCGCGCAGGTGGCGCACAGCATCTCCACCCATGAGGTCCGCAACGAATTTGACTTTTTCACTGCTGTTGACGATCTGGATAAAATGGGAGCCGCATATCTCGACACGGCGGAGTTCAATTCCTCCACCCTGTACCGCTACGCCACCGTGAACGTCCGCAAGGCGGCGGAGTGGCTGAAGGATGATACGCCTCATGCAATCAGGAGCTTTGTCAATGCGTTCCTCTGCTCCATGCCGACGGGAAAGCAGAACAGCTTCGCCAACCGCACCGCTCCCGACTGCGTTTATGTCACCGTTCGCAAGGATCAGCCCGTGAATCTGGTGGGTGCGTTTGAAAAGCCGATCCGCTCGCGGGAGGGCTATGTCGCCGCGTCTGAGGCAAGGCTGGCGGAGTATGCCAAGGAAACCTACGACCGCTTTGTGGATAAGCCTGCGCTGGCGCTCTGCGTCAGCAGGCACGCAGACAACTGGGTCAACGCGGAAAACCTCGGGCGGGAGCAGCTTCTGGAACGGGTGGAGCAGGTCGTTCGGGAAGCGTGCGAGAGCGGCGAGGTGGACTGATGGCGACCCTGCTGCTCCGCTTGGCTGCACCTCTGCAAAGCTGGGGCGCGGATTCCAAGTTTGATACCCGGCGCACCGGCAGAGAGCCGTCCAAAAGCGGCGTGATCGGACTGCTGGCGGCGGCGCTGGGCGTCCGGCGGGACGAGGACGCGGAGATTCAGGCGCTGTCCGCCGCGCTGCGCTTCGGCGTGCGTGTGGATAAAGAAGGAGAACTGCTGCGGGACTTCCATATGGCGCACAGCGGGAAAAGCGACTACCTGACCAACCGCTACTATCTTTCGGACGCGGTGTTTCTGGCGGGGCTGGAGAGCAACGACGCCGCGCTGTTGGCTAGGCTGGAAGACGCGCTTCGCCATCCCGTGTTTCCGCTGTTCCTCGGTCGCCGCTCCTGCCCGCCCACACCGCCCCTGCTCCTCGGCGTCCGCGACGGCGAGCTGCTGACCGTTCTGCGGGAGGAGCCGCGCATACCGCATGAGGGGAAGCAGTCTGCCGCTCTTCGCATTGTGACCGACGGCGTTCCCGGTGAGCGAGACACCGGCATACAGCGGGACGTGCCGGTGTCCTTCGACCCGCGCCATCGCCGCTTTGCGGATCGGGCGGTGACGCAGCGGGGCTTTGTGACAGCGCCGGAAATAACAGCCGTGCCCCGCAGCACGGAGCACGACCCTATGGCTGAGCTGGGAGGGGAACCGATATGATCCTGTCACGAATGGAGCTGGACCCCGCGAAGCGGGAGACAAGGCTGGCGCTCGCCGCGCCCAGCCGCTTCCACGGCGCGATCGAGAGCGCCTTCCCCGGCGAGCGGCGCAGGCGGCTGTGGCGGCTGGATGTTCTGCGCGGGACGCCCTATCTGCTGATCCTCAGCGAGGATCGCCCCGATTTGGCCGGAGCGGTCAGGCAGTTCGGCGTACCGGAGCGACAGCCGATGTGGGAGGAGCGCAACTATGCTCCTCTGCTGGCGCGCGTCGCAACGGGGAGCCGCTGGCGCTTCCGGCTGACAGCGAACCCCACGGTCAGCAAGTCGCGGCCAGGGGAACGCGGCAAGGTGCTGGCGCACATCACGCCCCGTTACCAAAAGCAATGGCTCATGGAGCAGAGCGGAAAGCGAGGGTTTTCCCTCCGCGAGGATGCGTTTGAGGTGGTGAGCAGCCAATGGCTGTGCTTTGACAAAAAGGGACGTACCGCCGTCACGCTGTTGTCCGCCACCTTCGAGGGCGCGCTGACCGTGACCGACGAGACGCTGTTCCGCGCGGCGCTGACCGAGGGGATCGGGCGCGGGAAA
Organism: uncultured Clostridia bacterium; assembly: GCA_946411835.1. GTDB lineage: Bacteria > Bacillota > Clostridia > Oscillospirales > Oscillospiraceae > Hominicoprocola. The sequence goes on along the minus strand of CAMKFK010000067.1, from coordinate 2,448 downwards.
GCCTACGGCATGGGGCTCTTGACGCTCATGCGGCTTTCGGAGGCGAGCGATGGCTGAGGAACTGCCCGGCATTGAGCGCCCCGGCTTACAGGCGCTGCCGCAGATCGGCGACCGCATGACGTTTCTCTATCTGGAGCATTGTCAGCTCAACCGTGAGGACGGCGCGATCCTGATCCGCGATGCGCGGGGAACGGCGGCGGTACCCGCCGCCGGCATCTCCGTCCTGCTGCTCGGCCCCGGAACCAACGTGACCCATCGTGCCATGGAGCTGATCGGCGACACAGGTGTCAGCGTCGTCTGGGTGGGAGAGCACGGCGTCCGATATTACGCGGGCGGGAGACCGCTGACCCATCGTTCGAGGCTGCTGCTGCGGCAGGCGGAGCTGGTCAGCAACCAGCGCGGACATCTCGCCGTGGCGCGGAAGATGTATGAAATGCGCTTTCCGGAGGAAGATGTTTCCGCCATGACAATGCAGCAGCTGCGCGGCAAGGAGGGCAGCCGCGTGCGCAAAATCTACCGTCAGGCCGCCAAGCGGTGGAATATCCCGTGGAGCGGGCGGGAATTTGACCCAGACGACTATCAGGGCGGCAGCAAGGTCAATCAGGCGCTTTCTGCGGGCAACGCCTGCCTGTACGGTCTGGCGCTCGCCGTGATTGCCGCGCTGGGCTGCTCGCCCGGTCTGGGGTTTGTCCACGTCGGGCACGAAAGCTCCTTTGCCTATGACATCGCGGACCTGTACAAGGCGGAGCTGGTGATCCCGCTGGCGTTTGAGATTGCCGCGCAGGACCCGGAGGACGTCGGCGCGATGATGCGCAGGCGCGTCCGGGACGCGATGGCGGCAGGCAGGCTGTTGGAGCGCATGGTGCGCGACATCCGCTCTCTGCTGTCAGACGACGCCGACGAGGACGGCGGCAAGCAAGATGTGGTCTATCTTTGGGACGAGCGAACCGAGCCGCTTGCAAGCAGCGTTTCCTACGGAAAGGACGAGCCGTGACTGTTGTGGTATTGTCCAACTGCCCGCCCAGACTGCGGGGCGACCTGACCAAATGGATGATCGAGGTCAACACCAACGTCTATGTGGGTCAGTTCAGCGCACGGGTGCGGGACGAGCTGTGGCAAAGGATCTGCGAGAACGTGAAAAGCGGTCAGGCGACCATGGTTTTCTCCGCGAACGGCGAACAAAAGATGGATTTTCGGGTACACAACACCGTCTGGGAGCCGACGGATTTCGACGGGATCAAGCTAATGCTGCGTCCCTCGCCGGAGTATCTGGAGGGCAAGGCCTCCCCAAAGCCTCAGAGGACGCGCGGCGCGTTCCACCGCCGCAGCGCAAGACGTTCCAAGCCGGACGGCGCAAGGCTGGCGGTACTGGATATCGAGACCACGGGGCTGTCTTATACGGAGGATCGGATTCTGGAGATCGGCGCGCTTCGCATTGAGGACGACACGGCGGCGGAATCCTTTGACGTTTTGATAACGCAAAACAGGCCGATTCCATCGCCTGTGCAGACGCTGACGGGCATCACGGAGCAGATGCTTCGGGAATCCGGCGTCCCGCTTCGGGAGGCGCTGCTTCGTCTGACGGCGTTTCTGGAGGATCGAACGCTGATCTGTCAGAACGGAGCGTTCGACATGGCGTTTTTGCAGTATGCCTGTCAGCGGCAGCAGGTTCCCATTATCCGAAATCGTTATCTGGACACCCGCGTTATGGCTCGCCGTCAGCTGCGGGATGTCGCGGACTTCAAGCTCGGCACGCTCGCCGCGTATTTTTCCATCGACGCCACGGGCGCGCACAGAGCGCTGCGGGATTGCGAGCTGACCTTTGCCGTCTATCAGAAGTTAAAGGAAATCGAACGGCGATCCGATGAGGAAGCCTGATTTTATGGGATATTTTTAGTCTTTTCCCCGCACACGCGGGGGTGATCCTTTCCATCCTGAGGATTTCAGCCTTTGGTATGTCTTTTCCCCGCACACGCGGGGGTGATCCCAAAACAACAGGAGGAAATGAAAATGGAAAACACTTTTCCCCGCACACGCGGGGGTGATCCCAAATTCCAGATCATCAAGCTGCAAACCGAACACTTTTCCCCGCACACGCGGGGGTGATCCCATCCTCATGCCTTTCATCAAAAGTGAATCCGACTTTTCCCCGCACACGCGGGGGTGATCCCGATACTGTGAAATACGAATGAAGAAACTGAAGCTTTTCCCCGCACACGCGGGGGTGATCCCGATGGTCGCAACGTGCTTTCCTGTGCCAAGCACTTTTCCCCGCACACGCGGGGGTGATCCCTCCTCCGGAATGCTTCGTTCCGGAGGAGTTTTCTTTTCCCCGCACACGCGGGGGTGATCCGCTTGTGATTCCGATCAATGATACTACTTTTCCCCGCACACGCGGGGGTGATCCACAACCCCGGCTGCTTCGACGATCCAGACAAGACCTTTTCC
>CAMKFK010000066.1 GCA_946411835.1 uncultured Clostridia bacterium | reverse complement strand
CCTGCTTGTGGACGGTGAGCTGTCTTGTGGTGGAATCCTTGACGGTGACATAGTTCGTGCGCGCCGCCTGAATGTTCACCGTGACGGGCGCGGCGATGCCGTAGCCCGCGGGCGGGGTCGTCTCGGTGAGGGTGTAGGTGTAGAGCGGGCTGAGCAGTTCCCATTTGATCTTACCGTTCGAGTCGGTCGTGGCGGTTCTGGTGGAACCGTCACTTCCGGTGAGGGTAAACACCGCGCCGGCGAGGGGTGTGCCGCTACCATCAACTTTCAGCACTTCGAGTTCACCCGTTTCTGTAATCGGGCTACCCCAATTCAGTACGGCTTTAGCGGAGAGCGCAGTTTTGCTGGGATCGGCAATGATGTAGCTCTGCTCGGTTTTCTCCTCGTTCTTGGCAAGGAAAATACAGTATTGCATGACAAACGATCCGCAGTTGATGATGATCTCACCGCTGTTGGGTACGGTATCGACGGGAATGCAGAGCTTCGCCGTGCCGACGCACTCCACGCCGTTGTCGTTGAGCGTGGTGGTTTTGATTTCGGTTGGCAGACGCCAAGTTGCCTTTTCATGATAAGTGCCATGCGGCAGTTCCGCGTTGCTGAGATCGGTAAAGATCGTTCCGGCAGGCGCGCCATCCGTCCATAACTCGATACAGTAGTTGTCATAGTAGGTGGAGGTTGCGCTGGCGAAGATGTATTCGTGGGTGTAGTACGACTTGCCGTCGATCACCTCACGCTTGAAGCCGTAACGTTCATTGTTTGCCGCATATTCCAGCGTCATATCCGCAGGAATGGAAAGATTGCCGCCAAGCTCTCGTTCTTCAAGGCGAATATACATACCTGTTTGCGGTATCTTCGTCCATGTAGCGCCAACAGCAAGCAGAAGCTGGACGGCACGGAATACGCGCATCTGCTGGGCATCGCCGGTGGGCTGCGCGATCTGCTCACGTCCCGCCGTGAACTGTGTCCCCTCGATGCCGAGTTGGCCGAGAGACGCCCACACCGCGAGCTGGGTCGCATAGGCATATTCGCTTTCTGTCAAGCCCTCAAGGATGGGATTGGCGGTAAGGTAGCTTTCCAAGAAAGTCTCAAGCGAATGCTGCGGATAGCCGTTGGCGTAGACACCGGCTGTCTGCGGACTTGTCTTGTACTTGCCGTCGATGGGCAACGCACGGCTGGTGAAGTGCAGTCCGTGACCAACACAATAGCCCGGACCGGTCAAGCCATCGTTCGTCGTGTAGGTGTAGCTCCACGCGCCGAGCGAGGTGCCCGCCGTGGTCTTGAGGTAGAACTGCCCCTTGCCGAGGGTCATGGACGCAGTCTGGCTTCCGTCCTCGATGGATGCAGCCGTCGCGCCCACGGTCAAGAGGGACAGCAAAGTCGTGAGTGCAAGAAGCAGGGCAAGCGCCCTCTTCACAAGATGAGGTCTTGTTTTCATAAGGCTCTCCTTTTTTAATGTGCATAACAAAAGCCACCGCTTCGAAAAGCGATGGCTTTTGCCGATTGTTGGAATCATTATCTGGTAGAGTTTGGAACAAGCAGCTCTTTTGCAAAGCGCGTGAGCTGCGGCTCGGTTTGCTTGAAAATAGCACCTTGGAGTTCCGACGCATCATGTAGAAGCGTCGCGCTACCACGTTCGGTGTAGCCAATGTCAAATGACGTGAGATCGACGCAATACCAGCGTCCATTGACATAGATCTCGTTCCATTGGTGGATATCGCTATGCACGAGGATACAGGGTATGTCCGCAAGATTGCAGAGGAACTGGAATCCGTGAGCAAAACTTGCACAGTTCCCCTTTTTGACGTTGCTGTCCGTGAAGAGATTATTCGGAGTTGCTGTTGAGTTTGCATCATAGTCCAAGCGTTCGCAGACATAACACGCAAGAGCAACGCCTTTCTCCTCGGCACCCTTTCCCACAAGCCCGTTGACAAAAGGCTGGCAGATTACTGCTGCATTTGCATATGATGAAGACTGCTTCGCCTCAAAATATTTGATTCCCGCGGTTTCCGTTTTTAGCTCGTAAGATGGATACTCTCCGATAGCGGAAGACGCACGCAGCATTGCTTCCCGCGTCTCTACGCTCATTGCAACAGAACGGCTTGTCTTTCCCGTTACCACACACTCCCGCAGCGCATCATAGGCTTCGGCGGTATAGACACTGTCGAACACGGCGGCGTTCGCCTGCTCGTGGTAGGCGGGAGCCGCTTCCGGCGTTGTTTCCCGCGTCTGCGCGTCTGTCGCGGTCGCCGCTTTGTATTCGCCGTCGTAGCCGGTCATGGTGTCGATGCTGACCGTGCCGCTCTCGGCGTTCCACGTCACGGCAAAGTCAACCAGCTTGGCGATGTCGCGCAGCATAAAGAAGTGGTTGTTGTGGATAAGATACGTCTCCACCTCCACGGGCGAGCCGTTGAGGAAGAACGGCGCGCTGCTTCGCTGGGCGAGAATGCCGTCCGCGGCGGCCTGCGCTCCGCCGAACAGCGTCGCGCCGAGGACGATCCCCGTCAACAGATATCCGAGCTTTTTCATGATGGATTCCTCCGTTTCGTTCCCGATTCATTTGTTGGTAATCACATCATAGCGAAAGATGCTCCCAAAGTCGAGAAAAAGAAGCACGTCAAAACGGAGAAACCACCGCGTTTCAGAAAACCTCCGCCGCCGTAACGCACCAGCGGTATCCGCTCTGATCCCGCACACAGGTATAGAGCGTCAAGGTGTTATCCGCTGTTTCCGCAAGTCCGCTCCGGTCGGTTTCGCTGATCTTGCTGACGCTGGTCACGGCGTAGGTTCGTGTACCGAGTTTCGTGGTCAGGGTGACGCGGTCGCCAACGTCAAGCGTATGGATCCGCCCAAAGACGTAGTTCGCGCCGCGGTTGTGACCTGCGATGGCGACATTGCCGTTCCAGATCGAGGTCTCCTCGAAATGCCCCGCGCCCCTGGCAAGCGTGGAACTGCCGGTACCCTGATACACCTTGACATTCACGCCGATGGCAGGAATCTTCAGCGTGGCGAGATGCCCGCCGCTGTAGTAAAGGTCATCCGTCACATCGGTGAAGCAGCTGCTGGATACCGTGATGGTAGAAGCGGGCTGGGTGTGTGTCACCGCCGCTCCGCCCGCAGAAGTGGGAATGGTGACCGGCTGGGTAGCGCCGTTGATGACAGCGCCCGTCGCTGCCATCGTCTCCGGCGCAAGGTTCGGTGTGAGATACTCGGCGACAACCGGCGCGTAGGCGCTCTGGCTGCCGAAGGTCGGCGGGATCAGGGCGGCGTTCTTGCTCCTGTCCGCGTTCTTTTCCGCGCCGCTGCCCGCCGTGTAAATGATCTCCACAGAGGTCGCCTTGGCGTAATCGGGGCAGCCGGGGGCGCTGATATGCTCATCCATCGCAAGCGCGGGAACCGCCATGCCTGTGGCGAGGCAAAGGGAAAGGACAGTGGTCATCAGCTTTTTCATTCCGCAGCCTCCTCCGTTCCGCCGTGCTCATTCTCGCCGCGGCGCTTGATCGTCAGCGCGGCACCGATGCCCGCGCCAACCACGGCGACCACGCCGATGGGGATAAGGACGTAGTGCCACGGGAACTGTGCGACGGTCTGCGTCTCTGTATCCGTCTGCTCCACGGTGCGCTCCACAGGTGTTTCAAGCTGTGTCCCCTCGAAGATGGCGACATAGCGCACGCGGTTGAGCACGATCCTGCTGACGGTGCCGGTGTAATCCGCCGTGACAGTGTAGCCCTTGACATAGCTGCTGGTGGTCGTGCCGGTGTAGGTGGCGACCGCCGTATAACGGTCGCCGATGGCGTACCCGTCCATGTTCGCGGTGTTGTCCGTCTGCCAGTCGATATTCTGGAGCGTCAAGGTCTTGCCGTTTTCCTCGATGGTTTTCGGGATGTACTGCGTATCCTGTCCCGCGAGGTTGGGATACGAGCGCGTGGCGGTGAGCTGCTTCGTGGTGCTGCCATAGCCGGAGGGCTCGACCTGCACGGTGTCCAGCTTCAGCGTCAGGACGCCGGTCAGACCGTCGTCGGTGATGAATTCACGCTCCTGCGGGAGCAGCGCCAGCACCGACGCCATATCCTTGTTCTTGCTCTCCAGCGAGACGGTTTCCGTGTGCTGCCGCTGCTCGACTTCAGGAAGCTCCTGACGGAGCAGGTCGATGAGCGTGTAGCGGTAGCCCTCCTGCTCGAAGTCCGAGCGGGGGATGCCGCCCGGATTCTGTTCGGGCGCGAGGTCATAGGCTTTCCTGATCTCGGTCTTGTCCTCGCTCTGCGTGACGGAGGTGGGATAGCAGACCTCCGAGGTGTCCGCCGCGAACGCGGACAGGGAAAGGGCCATGCTCAAAGCGACGAGCATGGCGCATACGGTGATGATTCGTTTCATGTTCTTCTTCTCCTTCATATTATATTTGGGTTTGCTTTTGACGTTCTGCCGACTCACATCGTCATCACGGGGTCCTGATCCTGTTCCTCCGACTGCTTCGCCGTCTGTTCCAGCGCCTGCTCGTAGGCGTCCATGACGGTATCGATCAGCCGCTCCCGCGCCTCCCTTGTCACAGGGAATACGACGTCCCGATACTCGCCCTTGCTGTCCTTCTGCTGCGGCATGGAGACAAACGGGCCGTTCTTGCTCTGCACGACGCGGACGCCTCGGATGGCGTACTCACCGCCGAGGTCCACCGTGACGCTGGCGAGCGTAGAACTGTTGCCGCGTGAGAGATAAGCTCGCGCGCTCACGCCAATAGCCGCCTCCCGCGCTTTTCCTTGCTGCTTCGGCGCGCTGTTTGCCTTGCTTTTGCACATATCCTTTTCCTCCCTTTTTCATCGGCTTCATCCCATTTCCATCGCGCTCATTACGGGAGCTGCCTCCGGCTCCTGCGTCTGTTCCAGCTTCTCCCACGCCCAATCGGGGAGGTACTGCTCGTCCAGAACACCGCAGAAGTCCTCGCGGTTCCAGCGCGTCTGCTCCCCGTCGCCGAGGCAGGTGGCGTAGATCGCGCGCCCGCCCGCTTTGGGATCGCAGCCGAAGCCGCCCGTCGCCAGCCAGAGCTGATTCTCCTGCGACCACGCGCTCTCCTTGAGCGCGTCGGCAGAGAGGACGAGCACCTTGCCCTCCACATTGGCGTCGTACATTCCGGCGGAGCAATGCGCGCGCCCGAACAGGGCAAGCGCCTGATATGCCTCCCGCGTCCGGTGTACGAAGCCGTTGAGCAGCACCGCCGCAGTATCCACGCAGTAATAGCGCCCGTATTCAGGATCAAGAGGAATGTGGAAGCTGTTCGCCCACGCGCAGACATCCGGCTCGATCATCTGCCGCAGTGCGGGAATCTTGTCCATATCCGCAATCGTATGCGCCAGAACGAAGGCAACGCGCTTGAAGCCGTATTCTTCCAGCACCCGCGCCGCACAGTCAGAGGGGACGGGCGCGTTGTCCTGCCCGTAGGCTTTCAGTTCCTTTTCGATGGCGCGGGCGCAGCAGACGTTCTCGCGGAAGCTGTGCTCCCACAGGTCTTCTTCGTGCTGCCGTACCGCGTCGCCGTGCGAGTCCCGGTACACATACGGATAGTCACGAGACGCCATAGACGATATCCCCCTTGACAATATGATCCTCCAGCTCCTCCGGGCAGACGTCGCAGCTGAGAAGCATTTCCATCAGCTCGCCGGGAACGCTCTGGAGGCTCGGCATATCCTTCGCGGGGCAGATCAGGATGCCGCCGTTGACCGCTGCCGCAAACAGCTTTTCGCCGCTTTCCAGTCCGGCACGCTCCATCAGTTCGTCCGGCAATTCGAGATCCATCTCGAAGTCCGCCGTGCTGTAGGGGCATTCCTCGCCGCACTTGTCGCATTCGCCGCAGGCGTCGCACAATGCGTTGAACAGCTCGTTTGCCAGCGTCTGAAGCGAATATGCCGCGTTTGCCAGTTCCAACGCGGTCATCTGCTTCTTATACGCGGCGACTACACTCGGCATAACGCGGTACTCAACCGGCTTGTCGGTATGAAGCCCCGAAATCGTCAGCGCAGCGGGCGGAATGTGCAGCCCGCCGATGGCGTTGTTCGATGTAAAGGTGATCTTGTCTTTTTCATGGCAGTAAAAGCCCTCCATTCATATGAAACAGTGTGGTTTGACCCATCAAAAGCTGGGACGGGTCGTTCAGATCGTAGTTGGCAATGAGCAGCTCCGGGAACTCCGAGCCGCCCTTAAACCGCTGGCGCATATTGTGCGGACGCTTTTTCTCCAGCATATAGATGCCCTTGTGGTCGTAGAGCTCGCGCACGAACTTGTCGTCGTTATACGAGAGCAGGAACCGTCCCTTGACGTTCAGCAGCGTATCCCGCAGGAGGATGTGCTTCTTCTCGGTGAAACCGCCGATATTTTTGTAGAACTTCTCCGAGGTGTGATACGGCGGGTCGCAGTAGAAAAAGCTCGTCGGCCGGTCATAGTGCGGGATCACGCGCTCAAAGCTCCCGTGCTCGACCACGACGTTGGCAAGCCGCCTCGTCGCCATGTCAATGAGCGGGAAATCGGAGCGGATGTCGTGCGGCTGGCTGGCGAAGCTGTCCAGCCCGGACGAGTACGAATAACGGATGAGCTGGTAGTAATACGCCGCGCGCCGGTAGTCCGCCATCCGCGCGTTGGGGTTGTTCAGTACCTTGCGGATGCGGTCGAACTCCTCGCGGGAGTTGAGCGAATATTGCAGCAGCTTTTTCATCTTCCGCGCCTTGCTTTTGCACTGGACGCAGCGGAACAGGTTCACCAGCAGACTGTTGAAGTCGTTGTAGACCTCGAAGTCGTTGCGCGGATGCTTGTGGAAGAGTACCCAGCCGCCTCCGCCGAATACCTCGATATAGCGGCTGTAGCAGAACGGGAAGTGCTGCACGATCCAGTCTCGCAGCGCCTTCTTGCCGCCCACCCAGCTGATGAAGCTGTTCAAGGCGGCTCACCTCCTCCCGCCGCGTCGGGATCGGTGGGAGAGCGCACCCGCTCCTCCGGCAGCAGACGCATCTGCGCCGTGTCGAAGCCGTCCAGCGCCTGTGTCAGCCCGCGGATCGCCGCGGCGATGCCGCCGATGCGGTGGGTCATATGCGCGATGGTTGCGCGAACCTCCTGCTCGGTCTCGGCGTAGAAGTAGCCCGCACCGCTGCTTGCGATTGGCTCGCCGCTGCGCCGAAGCGTGTTGACAAGGTCACGAAGCTCCTTGCCGCGGAGGTCAAACGCGGCTTCCAGCTCGCGGCTCGTGGTGGCGTTGCGCTCGCCGAGGTGGTATCGCTTAAGGTGCTCCAAGATGGTTTCTTTCTCCATTTTGCTCCTTTCCGGGGTGCGTTTTCCCGAAAAGGGTGCAAAAAAGAGGGGCAGCTGTCCCTTTTCGGGAAACGGCCCCTTGTGGTAGTGGTTTCAAGGTATCACATTGTCATCACACCCTGCGTCATCTCCATTTCGCCTGTCTTGAGCTGATCTTGTGCCAGCATCGGCTGTCCGTCCGCACGCTCCACGCTGCCGTAGTCCGTCAGGGCAAACCGGTACTTTTCTTGAAGTGCCTTGCCGTATTGGTACAGGTTCACATAGGGCAGGAGCGTTTCGTACCCCTCGTCGCCGAGCATGAACCGCAATTCACTCCTGGCGGCGTCCTCATAACTCGTATGCTCCGGCGCAAGGAGATACTCGTCCAGCCGCTCCGTGAGCTCGAGCGCGTCATGGAGCTCGGTGATACCCAGTGCACTGATCAGCGCCTTGTACTTCGGGACATCCTGCTCCGGCAGGCGCGCGAGATACACGGCGGCGCGGTTGGCTTGGGCGATGTTATCCGCGAGCGTGATTGCGTCGCGCAGCGCGGGCACGCGGCAGTCCGCGCAGCGATAGGTGATTTCGTCCCACGTTTCCGCTTCGACGCGGTCAAGCGCGGCGTCCAGCTCCGCGGGAGGCGCGGGGAGCTTGAGCAGGGCGGCGCGATCCGTGTCCATGACGCCAAGCTCCACGAGGACGGCGTAGTCCGGCTCGCGCGGGGTCAGCTCCAGCGTTTTCCAGACGTCCCGCGCCAAATCGCCGTCCTGTGCGACGTATCCGCCCTTGACGATGACGCCGCCCTCGTCGCGCATAAACCGCTCCCCAATGCGCTTGAAATCCAGCAGTTCAAACGCCTCGTCCGGCAAATGACCCGCTTCGGGCACAAAACCGTTTTTCGCCGCGAACCTGCCGAGCTGGTCGAGGTTGTGGACATCTTCGAGCAGATGGCATTGTCCCGTGCTGTACGCGAGGTCGAGGAGGCGGTGCATCGGGATGATCTTCAGCCCCTTGTCCTTATCCATCTGAACGAGTCCTTCAAAGGCAAGCCGCTCCTGTCCGTTCAGCTCCGAGAACCGCATGCAGAGCGCGTTGAGCTCATAGGCGCTGCCGCTCCCGATCCAGTCGCGCAGCTCGGCATAATCATGGTATGCGAGAATCTCCCACTCCGGCTCGTCCCGCGGCGTCATGCGGAGCTTGTCCAGCGTGTCGAGCAGCTCATAGGGCGTGAGCGGAAGCTGTGCGACGGCGTATGTGTCGTTCCTGCCCGAAAGCTCTACGGTCAGGATCTTATCCAAGCGCCATCCCTCCCATCTGCGGCTGATCTGCCTCAAAGCGTTTGGGGTCTGCTCCGGGGACATTCCAACCGCACATGGAGCCGACCTCCATCGCCCGCCGCTGTGCCTCGGTCACGCCGAGACGTTCGTTCTGCGCCGCGGCAAGCTCCTCGTTCTGAGCGCGGTCAGACGTGTTCCAATCCGAACGGTAGTAGCCCATCTCGCCGCGCTTGATGCAGGCAAGCTCGCCCGTGCTCTTGATGACCGTAAAGCACAGCTCCGGCAGCCCATCCGCATAGGCAGGGCCGAAGCGTTCCGTCTCCGTCTGGAGCGACCAATCGCTGCTGCTCCACAGGTGGACGTACAGCTCCGCGCCATCGTCGAGCTTGATCTCGCGCTGCTCGAAGCCCTCGCCCCAGCCGTCGCTTGCCTGTCCGGTGATGTAGTCCTTGAGCAGTTCCAGCTCATCCGGCGACAATTCTCCGGCGACGAGGCACTCGGCGACGCCCCAAAGCGTTTTGTTCCGCTCCTCCACGGTAAACCTGACGGAGCGCACCTTGCGGTCTACGCCGTCGTCCTCGTCGTACCAATGCATGATACCGCGCTCCGCCTCCTCGTCCATGCTGTTGCGCAGCAGCGCCGAGGCGATCTCGTCCTGATACTGCCGCAGGTCGTCGCCGTACAGTATGGTCGGATCGTCCCCCATATCGCCGTATTCGTCGCGCTCGTAGAGGTCGGCGGTCAGCGGCATATAGAGCTTCATCGTATGCGCCTCGGGCGGCTCGACGAGGAAGCGATCTACGCCGATGCGCAGTACCGCGTTTTTGCCGCCGTCCAGCGTAATATGGAAGCCGCCGTCATCGTCGATCTCCGTCAGAACGCCAGCCGTACCATCCGTGTACTCGGCGCTTTGCCGTACCTTGACGCGGCTGCCAGGGATGAACTGTTCGCGCAGAAAATCCTGCCAGCCCTGTTCCAACGCCATGTCACATCCCTCCCATCGTCATGCCCTGCTCCTGCTGCTGCGGGATCACAGAGAACGAGTCCTCGCCGGGGACAAGCGAGAGCGAACGCCCGTTGTCCCACTTCATAAGGAGCTGCCCCGCGTCGTCCACCGCCTGCACGGTTCCCTCGGTACCGTCCGGTACCGCCTGCGGATCGTCCATGTGGTCGAGCCTGATCCTCGTGCCGGGCGGATACCGATCCTTGATCCGCTGCACCTGTTCTCTCGTAGGCCATCTGTTCATGTTCACATTCCTCCTATTTCCATTGTTGGTGTAGTTGTTTCATAGTCATCCAGCGGGCGGGGATTGTCCTCGCCGTAGTGGTCGTAGACAACATCGTCCACGGCTTTGCGCGTCTGCGGATTGTCGGTAAGCGTTTCGTACTTCATGCCCGTCGTGGCAACGAATTCGATCTCCTCGCCGAGCTTTTGAACATACTCGGCGGGGTCGGTAAATTCCAGCACGTCGCCGTTGGCGAAGGTCAGGCGACCGACGATGCTCTGTTCATTGCTGTCCAGCGCGCTGTGTACCAGCTCCGTAAACCGCTCCTGATCCGCGCAGATCTGTTTCATCGTGACGGCGCAGGTTTTCAGCAGCTCAAGGTCGCCGCAGTCGCAGAAGAAGCAGCCCGCTTCCGAGTCGAACTTCAGCTTGTCGAAGCCAGGCGTGTCCTTGAACGCATAGCGGAAGACCTCGTCCCAATCGTAGCCGCTGCCGTGCGCGTGACAGCCATGCTCATCGACGGGTTCCTCGCCCTTGGACGCGGCATAGGCGTCAAAGGCGCTCTGACCGTAGTCCCTGTCTGTTCCCTTGAAGAAAGAGAACCGCAGGGCGAGGTAATAATCACCGAGAGCGCGCATCTGAATGTCAAAGGGCTTAATCTGTTCGTTGACGGTCTGGATTTCTTTTTCCTTCTGTGCATGGTTCATCTCCTGTACTTGGCGGGAGAAGCAATAAAGGTAACCGTCGTAATCACCCTCCTGCGGCTTGCAACGAAGATAGTAACGGTAATGCGCGGTTTCGATGACGTAGCCGTACTGCCCTTCACCGTAGTCCTTACCCGGCGCGCCGCCGTATTCTGCGCAGTAGCTGCGCATCGCGGCGCGGTCACGCAGCACGGTCTGCCGCAGCTCGTTGACCACCTCGTCGATTTCCGATTTGAATTCCGGCGTGTTCAGCTTGTCGCCGCAGTGGTCGAACCAACTCGTCCAGAACTCCTCGCCGCGCCGTCCGAAGTCCATACGCAGGTGTCCGATACCGCCCATGAGCTCGTCCAGCTCCGGCTCCATGCGATAGAATAATCCCGCCTCCTGTCGGGAAGCGGGATGCGGTACATATTTCCTTGTATCTGCCGGATAGTCCAGCCCATGCTCCTCGCAGAACTGCTCCAGCGTCAGGCACTCGCCGAGGAAGTTCAGACCGTCCTTGATGCGAATGCGGTTGTCCTTCTTTCGATCCAGCTCGAGATCGGTCGGCGTCAGGATCGTTCCCGCGTGGTTTACCACGACGC
>CAMKFK010000065.1 GCA_946411835.1 uncultured Clostridia bacterium | reverse complement strand
TGTTACCGGTCGTAGTTGGATTATCAATTGTTTTATTTAGAGTTTAGTATAAAACCAACAGCAAGGACTTTCATTCATGAAGTGAAACCGAATCCATCGAAACGTGATGAGGCTCTGCGCAGATTAAAAATCTATGCATTATGTGAAATAGTTCTTTTTGCGTTCTTGATTATAATTGTCACAGCTGGCTCTAGCATGATCGGAACAGTACTTGTGATTGGATCAATGCCGTTCATTTGTGTTGTGACGGCACATGAATTTGTTATAGAAAACAGAGAATACAAATCTCTTTATTCGGAGTGGGAAAAACGCGAAAACAGCATAAACATAATGGTTTTAGAAGAACGAGCTCGCGCGGACAGAGACTGGAAGAAAAAGCAAGCGCTTGACAGCCGCTGGAACCAGCAAAGTCAATTCTACCTGCAACAATATAACAGCGCCGAGTCTCTGCTCAACAGCTTCTACAGCATGAACATCCTCCCCGTGCAGTACCGCAATCTTCCGGCAATCTGCTATATCTACGACTATCTTTCTACCTCGCGGGAGACCCTGACCGCCGCCCTGTTCAGCCGACAGATTGATGACGGAATCAGCAGAATCGAAGCCAAGCTGGGTGAAATTGTTGACAAGCTGGAGGAGCAGATTTACGAGACGCGGTGCCTGCGGGACGAAGCGCACCGAAGCAATCAGCAGATGATCGAGAGGAACACCCAAATGCTGGATTCCCTGCGACAGACGGAGCGGAACACGGAGCGCGCCGCCCAATACGCGGAGCTGGGCGCACATTACAGCGAGGCGAACGCCTTTTTCAGCCTGGCAACATATTTGAAAACAAATCAGTAAAGAAAAGGGGGACGCTGCGGCGTTCCCTTTTTCCGTGAAACTTCCGCAATCCGCTCTTGCAATGCGGAAACGGCTATGATAAAATATAACAAATCTGTCAGAAAGGACGAAAACGCTTATGGAATTCCTTTCGAATAAGCCCCTCCTCATCACCGACACCATCCTGCGCGACGCGCACCAGTCTCAGGCGGCGACCCGCATGACGCTGGAGGATATGCTCCCCGCCTGCGAGGTGCTGGACTCCATCGGGTATTACTCGCTCGAGTGCTGGGGCGGCGCGACCTTTGACTCCTGTATGCGCTTTCTCGACGAGGACCCGTGGGTCCGCCTGCGCACCCTGCGCGCGCACCTGCCCCACACCAAGCTGCAAATGCTCTTCCGCGGCCAAAACATCCTCGGCTACAAGCACTATGCCGACGACGTGGTCGATATGTTCTGCGCCAAGTCCATCGAAAACGGCATCGACATCATCCGCATTTTCGACGCGCTCAACGATATCCGCAACCTCGAGCAGGCGATCAGGTCCACCAAGAAATACGGCGGTCAGGTCGAGGCGACCTTGTCCTACACCATCTCTCCGATCCACAACGAGGATTACTTCGTCAAGGTGGCGCAGGAGCTGGAGCAGATGGGCGCGGACAGCCTCTGCATCAAGGACATGGCGAACCTGCTGCTCCCGATGGATGCGTACTCCCTCGTCAAGCGCCTGAAGGAGACGGTCAAGATGCCGATCCATCTCCATACCCACAACACCACCGGCACGGGCGACATGGTCAACCTCATGGCGGCGTATGCCGGCGTGGACATTGTGGACTGCGCGCTCTCTCCGCTCGCCAACGGCACCAGCCAGCCCGCCACCGAATCCCTCGTGGCGACGCTTAAGGGAACCGTCCGCGACACCGGGCTCGACCTCAACAAGATGAGCGAGGCGGCGGTGCACTTCCGCAAGGTCGCCGAGCGCCTGAAATCCACCGGCGCGCTCGACCCGAAGGTGCTCAACGTCGACACCAACACGCTGCTCTATCAGGTGCCGGGCGGTATGCTCTCCAACCTGATTTCCCAGCTCAAGCAGGCAAACGCCGAAAACAAGTATTACGACGTGCTGGCGGAGATCCCCCGCGTGCGCGAGGATTTCGGGTTCCCGCCGCTGGTCACCCCGTCGAGCCAGATCGTCGGCACGCAGGCGGTGTTCAACGTCCTGCTGGGCGAGCGCTACAAGAGCTTTACCAAGGAGTCCCGCGCCATGCTCAAGGGCGAGTACGGCAAGCTCCCCGGCAAGGTGAACGAGGAGGTCCGCGCCAAGGCGGGCATCAAGCCGGAGGACGTCATCACCTGCCGTCCCGCCGACCTGCTTGAGCCGGAGCTGGCGAAGTACAGCGCCGAGTTTGCCGGCATCGCGCAGAGCACGGAGGATGTGCTGTCCCTGGCGCTGTTCCCGCAGGTTGCGCCGAACTTCATCAAGAAGCGCAACCTCAAGACGCCGCGCATCCCGCGCGTCATCGCTCCCGCCGAGTCCCGTGTGCAGGAGCGCCATGTCGCGCCGCTGAGCCGCGGATAAACGGAACCAAAAAGAAGAACGCCCCGAGGCGTTCTTCTTTTTCGGAGGCGTCGGACGCTATGAAGAAACGCAAAGAAAACAACAGAACAATGGAATGGTACCGCCGCCGCATCGCGCGCGTCATCGAGATCGGCTCCATGGACGATTGGCCCAGCCGGTGCTATGACTTCCTGCTGACCGGGCTGATCGTGCTCAACCTCACCGTGTCGGTGCTCGTCACCTTTGACGAGATCAACGCCGTCTGCGGCGCGCTGCTCGAAGGACTGGAGGGGTTCACCGTCGCCTGCTTCGCGGCGGACTTCGCGCTTCGCCTGTTCACGGCGCGCTACATCTACGGCGCGGAGACGGAGACGCGCGGCGTGGTTGACTATGTGTTTTCCTTCAACGGCGTGGTCGATCTGCTGAGCTTCCTGCCGTACTATCTGCCGGTGTTTTTTCCGGCGGGCGCGGTGGCGTTCCGCATGTTCCGCGTGGTGCGCATCTTCCGCCTGTTCCGTATCACGGCGTATTACGACTCGCTCAACGCCATTGCGGAGGTCGTCGTGGGCAAGAAGCAGCAGCTTTTGTCCTCGGTGTTCATCCTGATGGTGCTGATGCTGGGTTCGAGCCTGTGTATGTACAGCGTGGAGCATGAGGCGCAGCCGGACGTGTTCCGCAACGCCTTCTCCGGCGTGTGGTGGTCGGTGTCCACGCTGCTGACCGTCGGTTACGGCGACATCTACCCCATTACGACCCTCGGGCGCGCGCTGGCGACGGTCATCACCTTCCTCGGCGTGCTGATGGTGGCGATCCCGACCGGTATCCTCAGCGCCGGCTTTGTCGAGCAATATGACCGCATCCAGTCCAGCGTCACCGTCGCCCGCGAGCAGGACGTCCACTTTGTCAAGCTGCATCTCGGCGCGAACGATCCGTGGGTCGGCCGCCGCGTCATGGACCTGATGCTGCCGCGCGGATTGCTCCTCATCGCCGTCCATCGCGACGGCGAGGTGCTGGTGCCGCGCGGCGACATGACGCTGCTGGACGGCGACCTCATCGTGCTCGGCGCGGAGCCGCTGCGCGACAAGACCGTCATCGGCCTGAAGGAGGTCGTGCTGCTGGAGAAGAGCCCGTGGAACGGGCGTCTCGTGCGGGACCTGGACATTTCGCGCCAGACCATCCTTGTCATGGTCAGGCGCGGCGACGCCATCATTATTCCAAGGGGCACAACGCGCCTTCAGGCGGGAGATAAGGTGCTCCTGCACACGAAGCAGACGCTGCCTGACAGCGCGCTGCATAGCATTTGAGAGGAGAGACGACTATGAGCTACAACGGATATCGGAAGGGACGCTCGGCGGGTTCCGTCGTAATCGTGCTGCTGTTGCTGCTGCTTGTGGCGGGCGGCGTGTTCTTCGTCACCAAGGAGTATTACGACCGCATGGAGACGGTGCGCTACATCGAGCAGTCGCCCACCGTCGTCGAGGTGAAAACCGTCGTCAGCGGCGAGGTTATGCAGGACAACCTGCGCGGCATCGGCGAGCTGGCGACGGAGGAGTACACCTACACCGAGGTCGGCAGCTACGACAGCCGCCGTTCGGTGGAGATTTTCGGCCAGAACATCGGCATCCCGCTCACGCGCGCCAGCTTCATCTACAGCTACGATGGCGCGATCAAGGCGGGTATCGACTTTGCCGGGGTCACGGTAGAGAAGGACGAGACGCTCAAGTGCATCACCGTCAGCCTGCCCAAGGCGAAGATTCTCAGCTCCGAGCTGTATACGGACAGCTTCCGCCTCTACGATGAGAACAACAACATCTTCAACCCCATCGGCGTGGAGGCCGTGACCGAGACGAACCGCGTCCTCAAGGAGACCGCAGAGTCGCGCGCCGTGGACAAGGGGCTGCTGACCCGCGCCGACGAGCACGCGCGCGCACTGATCCGCTCCCTGCTGGAGAGCTCCTACGATATCAACGAATACGACATCCGCATCCAAACCGTCGACTGAGAGATGCAAATTGGAAGGGCTCCGCGCGATTGCGCGGAGCCCTTGTGTATCGCCGGGAGATCAGCAGCCGCAGCCGCAACCGTTGCTGTTGCCGCAGCCGTTGTTGTTGCCGCAGCCGTTGCCGCAGCCGTTGCCGCAGAGACCGTTTCCGCCACAGCAGAAGAGGATGAGGATCAGGATGAGGATCCAGCAGCAGTTATTGTTGTTGTACATGACAAAACCTCCTACGAAGATATGGGCGAACGCCCCCGAGGCAGCCCCTCGGCGACCTCAGTTTCATCGTATGCGCCATGTACGCAAATCGTTACAATCTTGTGGAGGAAACCAGCGCGCGGGCGGCGCGATACTCGGCGTCGGTGAAGACGCCCATGCCCTCCAGCCTGCGATGCAGCGGCTCCATGCTCTGCGCCGACGCCGCATCCAGCGCGTACCAGGAGAGATACACGACGTCCGCTCGCAGGAACCCCACCGTGTCCAGCACGGCCTTCTCACCGCCCGTGAGGACGCCCACGTTCAGCGCGCGCTCCGGCGCGGAGGAAACGTCGGTCTGCGCGGTGGTGCTGTAGCCCAGCGCCCGCAGCACGAACTCGACGTACATTTGGGCGTTGACGGGCATGTCCGGCGCAAAGCGATTGCCGCCGACGCCGTTGGTGTACCCCTTCTGCACGGCATAGGCAACGTAAGGTGCGCACCATGAGCTGGGAGCCACGTCGTCAAAGCCCGGCGCGTCCGCGCAGGCGAGCGCCGTCTCCTCCTCGCCCAGCAGACGAATGAGCATGACCAGCGCCTGAACGCGCGTCGGCGTCGCCTCCAGATCGAAGCCGGAGCCGAAGCCCGTGTCGCTGCCCCGGAAGATGTGCAGCGTCTTGAGCGCGGCGGCCATGGCGTTGTAGTCGGGAGAGGAGGTGGAGAGCGTGAAGTGATAGTCGCCGCAGTAGTCCAGCACGGCGGTGCGGGAGACCACGGTGAACAGCGCGGTGGTGTCCTCGGCGACCAGATAGCGGTGCCGGTGCTTCAGCTCGCCGCCGCTGGAGAGCACCGTGCCGTCCGTCGCGTCCACCACCGCCCCGGAGAAGTAGCGCACCGACGCTTCGCCCGCCAGCAGCAGCACCTGTGAGCCTGTCAGCGTGGAGAGCGCGTCCCCGTGCTTGAGCCGGGTCTCCGTCCAGACGCGCGCGCGCTCCGCGCCAGCGAGCGTCTCCGCTTCGGCGACGCTTGCCTGCCAACGCTCCGCCGCCGCGTCGTACACGCGCTGCCCGGCGGCGTCCAGCTTCTCCTGCGCGGCGCTCTCTGCGGCGGGGGAGAAGGTGTTTTTCAGATAGTCCAGAGAGATCAGAGGATCGTCCGCGCTCCCGCCCGCTGCGGCGGCATAGCCGACGAACAGCGCCAGCAGCAGCGTCACGGCAATCGGCAGCCTGCGATGCTTCATGGTTACGTCCTTTCCACGCCGGCTTTCTTGGAGATGCGATAGCTCAGCGTCAGCAGGCTGTCGGCAAAGTGGACGTTCTCGACGAAGACCGTCTCGTCTACCGACAGCTCGACATTGGTGAAATTCCACAGTCCGCGCACGCCCAGCGCGACGAGGCGCTCCGCCAGCTCCTGCGCGGCGGCGCGCGGCACGGTCAGCACCGCGACGGCGGGATGATTGACGGCGCAGTAGGCGTCCAGATCGCCCAAGGCGTGGATCGTCACGCCGTTGACCGACCGGCCGATGAGGGCGGGGGAGACGTCAAAGGCGGTGTCCAGCAAAAAACCGCCCTGCGCGAAGTCAAAGTTTTGCAGCAGCGCGTGTCCCAGATGGCCCGCGCCGAGGACGATGAGGCGGCGCGGCTCGTTCACACCGAGGATGCGGCCGATCTCGGCGCGCAGCTCGATGATGTTGTAGCCGTAGCCCTGCTGGCCGAACTCGCCGAAGCAGCTCAGGTCCTGTCGGATCTGGGAGGCGGTGACGCCCATGCGTCTGCCCAGTGTGCTGGATGAAATGCGAACCACGCCCCGGGAGTGCAGCTCGTCCAGATAGCGGTAATAACGAGGGAGGCGGCGAATGACCGCGTCGGAAATGTACTGCTTCTTCATCGCGGCGTCTTCCTCCTCTCTGGCGCTGCGGGGGTGGACACGTCCCCGCGCACAGCTGGACGTGTGCTCCGTAAAACCCGGGCCGCCGATGCGCCGGGTTTCGCCCAAAACCGACGCCCGTTTTGCCCGCCGAGGCGCAGGCCCGGCGCTGTCCTATATTTTACGGTATTGCGGAGAAGTTGTCAACTTTTTTAACAATCTTTTTTATCGGCGGCATTGGTATACAAGCGAAACTTTATAATATACTGATATATTATGTCGAAACCCTCCCCAAAGGCATACTTCGGGGAGGGTTTCGGCATGAGAGAAAAGAAAGGAGGATGGGAATCCATGAAATCGGATTAAAACAGCTCGTCGCGATAGACCATCTCGCCGTCCTTGACGGTGAGCATCGCGCGCAGGCGCCAGTCGCAGGGGAACGCCCGGCCGTCGGGGTGACCGTAGGGGCGGTCGCCGAAGGCGATGCGGCTCTCTTCTCTGCGGAAGACGGCGACGTCCGCGCGCGCCCCCTCGCTCAGGCAGCCAATTTCGCCCAGGAGTCCCATGTGCGCGGCGGGGCGGCGCGTGCACAGGTCGATCACAGTCTCGAAGGGAATGCCGAGCTGCGTATACTTGGCGATTTAATTGTTGAGGCTGAACGCGGTCGGGCGGAGGTTCATGCTGAATTTGGTGATGTCGGTGGCAAGGATGTCGGGGTAAAAGCCCTCCTTGATGGCGGGAACGGCGGTGGAGAAGCCAAAGTGCTCGCGGGCGTCAGCTGCCTCGAATAGGAC
Source organism: uncultured Clostridia bacterium (assembly GCA_946411835.1). Lineage (GTDB taxonomy): Bacteria > Bacillota > Clostridia > Oscillospirales > Oscillospiraceae > Hominicoprocola. The sequence continues at coordinate 3,842 of CAMKFK010000065.1, read as the reverse complement.
GCCCCGGCTGCGCGCCTCGTATGCCTCGCGGCAGACGAAGCCCCTCTCGTCGAGCAGCGTGCTGCCCTTGTTCATGTACATATGGGTGATGACGTCGCCCCGGCGTAGGTAGCACAGCAGCTCGGGGATCGTACCCGGCGGATTGGTGCAGTGCACCATGACGGTGACGCCGAGCTTCTCCGCCAGCTCGACCATCTTCTTCAGCGGCGCATAGCCCAGCTCGCGGACGACCTCGCGGCTCGTGCGCAGCTTGAGGCCGAGCAGCTCGTCCCCGTAAGCCTCAAAGCACGCCCGGATCGCGCCCTCGTCGAAGTGCGCGGGGTCCACATCCTCCATCTCCCCGGGCAGGGAGTCAAGACCGATGGAACAGACGTTGAGGTACGCCTTGATGCTCAGCTTGCTCTGACGGAGGAAGGGAACATGCTTGCCAAAGGTCCGGCAGCCGGTGCTTCCGGCGTCCACGGCGGTGGTCACGCCGGAGCGGAAGCACATCGCCTCTGCGGGCAGACCGATGGAGGCGAGCGGGTACAGGTGGCAGTGATGGTCAATCAGACCCGGTGTCACGAAACAGCCCGCAGCGTCGACCGTCTGCCGCGCCTCAGCGTCGGCAAAGCTGCCGACGCCGACGATCCTGCCGTCCGCGACCGCGACGTCCGCGACCCGGTTCAGATTGTTTGCGGGGTCGAGGACGGTTCCGTTTCGAATCATGAGCTGATACATAAGCACTCCTTTGGCTGCGGTACGCGCAGATTATTTGTGCAATTGCCGCGCTGATACTTGATTTTTTGATGGTAATATCATAATATGGTTTCGCGAAAAAGACAAACAATGTTTTTTTGCGCGCTTCACAAGGATTCTTTGTGGGAGGTGTTTGGGTTGGAGCTAATCAGCCTGTACTATTTTTCCGAGCTTGCCAAGGATATGCACATCACCAAAACGGCGGAGCGTCTGTTTGTGACCCAGCAGACCCTGAGCAACCATATTGCGCGTCTGGAGAATTATTTCGGCGTACAGCTGCTCTATCGCAGGCCCAAGCTGTCGCTGACGACGGCGGGGGAGTTCGTGCTCGCCTTCGCCGGCGTGATCGAACAGGAGCATACGAACCTGAAGGATATCCTCTCGGACATTGAGCAGCAGGAGCGCGGCGCGATCCGCTTCGGTGCGAGCACTCTGCGCATGAACACCAGCCTGCCGCACATTCTCCCGCGCTTCAGCGAGCGCTATCCCAACGTGGAGCTGCGCCTGACCGATACGATTTCCTCCAAGCTGACGCCGCTGGTGCTGGACGGGGAGCTCGATTTTGCCATCGTGCTGTCGAGCGACCCTGACCCCAAGCTGGTGGCGCATCACTTGATGGAGGACCATGTCTACCTTTGCGTGGCGGACTCTCTGCTGCGCAGGTGCTACGGCGAGGAGACGGACGCGCTGAAGGCGCGGGCGGAGCACGGCGCCAGCGTCAGGGACTTCGCCCGGCTGCCGTTCTGTATGCTCAACAACCGCATGGGCGATCAGATCCGCAGCTGCTTCGCGGAGGCGGACGTCGTCCCACGCGCGTACATGACCAGCACCTATACGCAGATCGGCACGAACATCTGCTTTGAACGGCTCGCCGCCGCGTTTATCCCGCACGCCTGCCTGGTTGACCAGCGGGGCAATCTCCCGGATGACGTCAACGTCTTCCCGCTGCTCTCCGAGGGGAAGCCGCTGGTGCAGGATATGTCCCTGATCCGGCGCAAGGATCGCTATCTTCCCCATTTCTTCAAATTCTTCCTCGACCTCCTGTTCCAATACTACGCCGAGATCGAGAACATCCGAATGGATCGTGTTGTCTGACGCGGAGGCGGTGCGCCATGGCTTCGACAAAGGGTTATCTGGACTATGTCCTGGATCAGCTTTCCGGGCTGGACGGCGTCGCCCACCGGGCGATGATGGGCGAATACATCCTTTACTATCGCGGCAAGGTCATCGGCGGCGTCTATGACGACCGGCTGCTGCTCAAGCCCACGCCCTCGGCGCGCTTGCTGCTGCCGGACGCACCGGCGGAGCCGCCCTATCCGGGCGCGAAGCCGATGCTCCTCGCGGACGCGGACGACCGCGAGACGCTCGCGGAGCTGCTGCCGAGGATGTACGACGAGCTGCCGGAAGCAAAACGGAAACAATGAGGGCGTTGCCCGCCGGGGACGGCGCTCTCTGACGTCGACAAAGATTTTTTGTGAGAACGACAAAATAATCCTGTTTGCTTTACCGGAAAATGTGTGTTAAGGTTGGCACGAAAAGGCAAGCAACACGACAACCATCTATGAGGAGGAAAAGAGTATGACAATCGGATTCATCGGCTTTGGCGAGGCGGATTCGTCCATCGCGCTCGGGCTGCACGGTGAGAACGTCGAGGAGCTCGTTTTCTTTGACGCCATGCAGAATGACCCCAGATTCAGCGAAAAGCTCAAGGCGAAGGGCGACGCGGCGGGTGCCGTCCAATGCGCGAGCGCCGCAGAGGTCGCCCGCAGGGCGCAGGTCATTTTCAGCGCGGTGCCCTCCAACTTTGCCGTTTCCGCCGCCGAGGGCGCGCTGGACGGCGTGCACGAGGGACTGATTTATACGGACGTTTCCACGGCGACCCCGGCGGACAAGCGCAAAATCTCCGAGATGATCGCCGCGCGCGGCGGCGAGTACGTGGATGGCGCGATGATGGGCCCGCTGCTTCAGGACAAGCACAAGGTTTCGATGCTGCTCAGCGGCAAGGCGTCCCAGCGCCTGAAGGATGCCATGGCGCCCTATCATATGCGCATGACGGTGGTCGGCGACGTGCCGGGCGTGGCGACGAGCATGAAATTCATCCGCAGCATTTACGCCAAGGGGATCAGCGTCCTGTTCATCGAGCTGTTCCAGGCGGCGCAGAAGTTCGGCGTGGAAGAGGACATCGTCGCCTCCCTGGTGAACACCTACGGTGAGGACATCGTGAACGTAATCGACCGCAACCTCTCCGGCTCCATCATCCACGCGGACCGCCGCGAGCACGAGATGCAGAACGTGGTGGACTTCCTCAAGAGCGAGGGTCTGCCCTACACCATGTCGGAGGCGACGCGCGAGAAGCTGGCGTGGGTGCGCGACACCGGCATCAAGGACCACTTCGAGGGCGACGTGCCGCGCGACTGGCACGGCGTGCTGGCCGGCTGGAAGCTGTAAGCCATCCGCAAAATGCTGATCGGGAACCGTCGGCTCGACGGTTCCCGATTGTTTCTTTGCCGAAATTTGCCGAAACGCGCCTGCCGTCCGGCGTCAGTTAAAGCGAAGCAGGTTCAGCCCGATTTCCTCGCTGAACGCCCGGTCGACGCTTCCGTCGATGATGCGGATCACCATCTCGCACGTCGCGCTGACGACGGCGCTGTTCAGATGTCCGCCGACGACCATGCCCCTCTCGTCGCCCGCGCTCATGTGCAGATGCGCGTAGTACGCGCCGTCCATGGTGCTGACCGTGCCCGTCAGCGACACGATCTCATAGCTGCCCGTGAAGCGGTTGGCGTAGTATTTCTTTTCGTCGGTCTTGAAGACGCCCACCGTGATGTCGTTGACCGCGCCCAGCGCGCTGACCTCGGCCAGGCGGACGCCCTCCCGTTCAGATACCATCCGGAGCTGTTCGAGAATTTCCTCCCCCTTGTCCATGCGGACGATCAGGGTGTCCTGAAATCTTCTGTATTCCATGGCAAATCTCCTTTTGTCATAACATTTTCTGAGTTTTTTATTCAATCTTAGCAAATCCGTTCCCGCCCGTCAAGAGGAAACGCGCAGCACGGCGACAGCATTTACTTTCTTAAGCCGACGTGATACTATGTCAACTCAAG
>CAMKFK010000064.1 GCA_946411835.1 uncultured Clostridia bacterium | reverse complement strand
GGTAGCATTTGGAAGAGTTTTGTTCATATTATGTTAACTTATTCAATTGCCGTGGATAACCGCTTACGGTAATTGAATGAGTTACGAAACTGTTAACAAATCGAGTCTAAGTAGTCTAATTTCATAATTAAAATACAAAAAATGGGAATCAAAAGCATACACCAAACTTGTAAAGGGACACATTTAGGCATGGAAAACCATTAGCTTGTCGATTTTGTTCACAAATTGTTAACTCATTCAATTACCCTTGATAACCGCTGAAAGGCTATTGAGAAATCTGCGGCGCTGTGTTATAATTTTATCTTACGCCGGACCCCTTTCGCGGGGGACGGCGCGGGTATCGCGGCTGCTGCCGCGCGGACGACGAATGCTATGAGAGGACGTGGAGATATGAAGCTCGGGATCGTGGGCCTGCCGAACGTCGGCAAGAGCACGCTGTTCAACGCCATCACCAACGCGGGCGCGGAGAGCGCCAACTATCCGTTCTGCACCATCGAGCCGAACGTCGGCATGGTCGCCGTGCCGGACGAGCGGCTGGACAAGCTGTCGGAGATGTACCGCCCGAAGAAGACCACCCCCGCCGTCATCGAGTTCGTGGACATCGCGGGGCTGGTCAAAGGCGCGAGCAACGGCGCGGGCCTGGGCAACAAGTTCCTGGAGAACATCCGGCGGACGGACGCCATCGTCCACGTCGTGCGCTGCTTTGACGATGAGAACATCATGCACGTCGTCTCCGACGCGACGAAGAACGTACCCGTCGACCCGCTGGGCGACATCGAGACGATCGATTTGGAGCTCATCATGGCGGACCTCGAAATGGCGAACCGCCGCGCGGAAAAGGCGGCCAAGAACGCCAAGTCCGGCAACAAGCAGGCGGCGAGGGAGGCCGAGCTGTTCGCGGCGCTGGCGCAGCACCTCGACGCGGGCCGGTCCGCGCGCACCTTCGCCTGCTCCGGGGACGACGAGAAGCTCGTCGCCGCCGCCGACCTGCTGAGCCTCAAGCCCGTCATCTACGCCGCGAACATGGACGAGGCCGGCTTTGCCGATCAGGACGGGAACGAATACCTCCGCGCCGTGCGCGAAAAGGCGGCGGCGGAGGGCGCGCAGGTGCTGCCCATCTGCGCCAAGCTGGAGCAGGAAATCGCCGAGCTCGACGGCGACGAGCGCGCCCTGTTTCTGGAGGAGCTGGGCGTCGAGGCGTCGGGCCTCGACCGGCTGATCCGGTGCTCCTACACGCTGCTGGGGCTGATCTCCTTCCTCACCTACGGCGAGGACGAGTGCCGCGCCTGGACGATCCGCGACGGCACCAAAGCGCCGCAGGCGGCGGGCAAGATCCACAGCGACATCGAGCGCGGCTTCATCCGCGCCGAGACCATCAACTTCCGCGACATGATCGCCTGCGGCAGCGTGCAGGCGGCGAAGGAAAAGGGTCTGCTCCGCTCCGAGGGCAAGGACTACGTCGTCCGCGACGGCGATATGATCTATTTCCGCTTCAATGTGTAAACCGGGGCGAGGGCGCAACAAAAACAACACACAAAAGGAGCCATCAACATGCAAGCAACGCATCGCATCCTGCCGGCGCTGGTTTTGGCCGCGCTGCTGGCGCTCACCGGCTGCAAGACGGCGGAGCGCGCCGAACCCCCCGCGACCGAGCCGCCCGCCGTCGAGACCCCCGCGACCGAGACCCCCGCGACCGAGACCCCCGCCGCCGAGACGCCGGACGACGACGCCCCCGTCCCCGAGGGCGACATCACCTACGCTGCCACCGGCGTCCGACCGGACAAAATCATCGCCGAGCTGGACGGCAACACCGCCCCCGCCGAGCTGCTGACCTACCAGATCGGGTACAGCTGCGCCTACCTCGACTACACGATGCAGTCCTACGACATGGGGCCGCTCGACCTCGACGCCGAGCTGCCCAACGGCGAAAACGCCGCCCAGTACATCCGCACCGAGTCGCTGACGCTCGTCAAGCAGCAGCTCGCGGTAGAAAACCTCGCCGCGCGATACGGCGTCACCGTCTCCCCGGAGGACGAGGAGGAGCTTGCCGAGCAGCGCGCGGCGGACCTGCTCGAACACGGGGAGGACGGGTACCGCGAGGAGGTGCGCAAGCTGGGCCTCTCCGAGGCGGGGTACGAGCGCGTCCAGCGCGCGGGCTACCTCTACCGCGCGCTCGCCGCCGCCTCCCGCGACCCCGAAAGCCCCCTCTATCAGCCCGAGGAAACCCTCGCGGACTACGCCCGCGCCGAGGGCTATCTCACCGCCGACCACATCCTGCTCTCCTTCCTCGACCCGCTCACGCGCGAGCCGCTGGAGGACGGCGTCGTCGCCGAAAAGCGCGCGCAGGCGGAGGCGCTGCTCCAGCAGCTCCGCGACGCCGACGATCCCGTCGCCCTGTTCGACCAGCTCGCCGACCGGTACGGCGAGGACCCCGGACGCAGGGGCAACCCCCATGGCTACACCTTCGGCTCCGGGGAGATGGTCGAGCCCTTTGAGAACGCCGCCCGCGCGCTCGCTGAGAACGAGTACAGCGACCTCGTGGAGACCGAGTACGGGGTGCACATCATCCTGCGCCGCCCGCTCGACGCGGCGGCCGCCGCCGAGGCGGTGCGCGACGCGTATTTCGACAGCTATTTCCTCGCCGAGGTGGAGCGCGCCGAGCTCAAGCTCACGCTCGACATCGAGAAAATGGACGTCGCCGCCATTTACGGCGCCATCCGCGCCGCGCAGGGGGAGACTTGATTTTGCAGTTGCTTTTTCAAAAGGGCTTGTGTATAATCAGCTTGTGACTTTGGGGCGCGTCCGCGCCCGGTGAAAACTATCTTAAAGGAGAAACGCTCATGAAAGAACTGTATGTCGTCAACTGCTGCCGCACCGCCGTCGGCTCCTATGGCGGAAGCCTCAAGAACACCCCCGCCGTCGACCTTGGCGCGATCGTCGTCAAGGAAGCGCTCAAGCGCGCGAATGTCGCCCCGGAGGCGGTTGACGAGCTGATGTTCGGCTGCATCCTGACCGCCGGCCTCGGCCAGAACGTCGCCCGTCAGGTCGGCGTGAAGGCGGGGCTGCCCTACAGCGTTCCCGCCTACACCGTCGGCATGGTCTGCGGTTCCGGCATGAAGTCCGTCATCGAGGCGGCGCGCTGCATCCTCGCCGGGGACGCGGACATCGTCGTCGCGGGCGGCACCGAGAACATGAGCGCCGCGCCCTACTGCCTGAGCGACGAGCGCTGGGGCGCCCGCATGGGCGACAAGAAGGTCGTCGACGAAATGATTCAAGACGGATTGTGGGACGCCTTCAACAACTACCACATGGGCACCACCGCCGAGAATATCGACGATGTGTGGGGCATCACCCGCAAGGAGCAGGACGAGTTCGCGTTCTCCTCCCAGTCCAAGGCGAAGGCCGCCATCGAGTCCGGCCGCTTTGACGATGAGATCGTCCCCGTGCCGGTGAAGGTCAAGAAGGAGACCGTCGAGTTCAAGGTGGACGAGTTCCCGCGCCTGACCCCGCTGGAGAAGCTGGGCGGCCTGCGCGGGGCGTTCCCCGTGGGTCCCGAGTCCCCTGCCCCCGCCGTCACCCACACCTTTGAGCCGAAGGGCATCCGCGACAGCGACGACAAGGGCCAGCAGCGCGTCACCGCCGGCAACGCCTCCGGCATCAACGACGGCGCCGCCGCCATCGTGCTCGCGAGCGGCGAGGCCGTGAAGAAATACGGTCTCAAGCCCATGGCGAAGCTGATCGGCTGGGGGCAGGGCGGCGTCGACCCGAAGATCATGGGCGTCGGCCCGGTGCCCGCGTCCCGCCAGGCGATGGCGAAGGCGGGCGTCACGATCGACGAGATCGACCTCGTCGAGGCGAACGAGGCGTTTGCGGCGCAGAGCATCGCCGTCGCCCGCGAGCTGGGCTTCGACATGAGCAAGGTCAACGTCAACGGCGGCGCGATCTCCATCGGGCACCCCGTGGGCGCGTCCGGCGCGCGCATCATCGTCACTCTGCTGCACGAGATGCAGAAGCGCCCCGAGGCGAAGAAGGGCCTCGCGACGCTGTGCATTGGCGGCGGCCAGGGCGTCGCCACCGTGTTTGAGAAGTGCTGAGCGCAGGATGATTCAAAGCCGGCTGCATGAGCAGCCGGTCTTCTTGTTGCGGGGAAAAAGAGGGCTGCAACGAAAAGCCGTTGCAGCCCTGATAATTTTTGTTACTTGTTGTTCGAGTCGTCCGTTTCTGTGGATTTCTGCTCGGCTCCGCTCGCGTCGCTGCGCGTGGACGCCCAGTCTTCAATGAACTGTGACCACATGGCAATCAAACTCCTCTCTCGCCCCTCTCTCGGAGGGTACATCTATTATACCCGTTTTGCGGGAAAATGCAAGCCCTATTTTCGAACGCGTTACGGTAATTGAATGAGTTACGAAACTGTTAACAAATCGAGTCTAAGTAGTCTAATTTCATAATTAAAATACAAAAAATGGGAATCAAAAGCATACACCAAACTTGTAAAGGGACACATTTAGGCATGGAAAACCATTAGCTTGTCGATTTTGTTCACAAATTGTTAACTCATTCAATTACCCTTTCGAACGCGTCCCCCGGTCCTGGGCATGGCGGCGTGAATGGTCTGCTCGTTCTTCTTGTCCTTGTCCAGCCAGAGCTTGTACAATTCTATGACGTTTGTGTAGTATGTATCTTTTTCGTTTGTGTTTTGTATGGCGATATCATAATACAGAATCTGGACCAGCACCAAAAAGGTTTGGTGCAGGGACTGGAAAACAACATCTCCGTCGGCGACGCCGGTGATGAAATTCATGGAAAAGAGCTCCAGCGAATTTAACGTATCGCTGACGATGATATAAAATTCAACCCAAAGATCAGATAACAGCTTCGATTTGATCTCGTCCGGCACGACGACGGCGTTTCCGTCCTCATCCGTTTCCCCGCGGAGCTCCGCGTAGCACATGGCAATCAGATTCGGATTCAGTGTGCGCAGCGGTTTCTTTGAAATTTGCTGATAGAGGTCTCGTTCGTTTAACAGAACACGCAGATTTTGCGGGTCTCTCCATCTGCTTTGTATCTGCTCTTTAATGTCGCGATTGGTCAGGCGGAACAGCTCGCTCTGGTTGAAGCTGACGATATTGTCCGGGTGAATGCCGCCCAGACAGCTCATAATGCCCGTTTCCTTAAAAACACTGCTGATATAATTCACACCGGGCAAAATCTCGTCTTTATAATACTTCGCCAGCACGATCGCCTTTTCCTTTTCCTGCCAGTCGCAGTTGTATTGGTAGGTTTTCCGCAGCAGCAGGGTCTGTCGCGCCAAAAACAGCAGCGACCCGACCGTCAGCACGAGCTCGATTATGTTCAGTTCCAGCAGCGAGCCCTTCAAATACGCAAGCACAACGTCAAATACGCGGTCCATATACACCACCCATCCGCGCGACGGAGCGCTGCCCGGCGGGCAGCGCTTCGCGCAACCTCTCGTATCAGTTGATCTGCTTTCTGCGGCTGAGGTTCATGGTGCCGTCCTGCATGTCGGCGACGGATTCCAGGCTCTTGCCCGTGCCCTTCGCCACGCAGAGGATCGCTTCGTCCGCCACGCTCGTCGGGATGCCCGTGCGCGCCGTCAACAGCTTGTCAAAGCCGCGCACCAGACTGCCGCCCCCCGTCATGACGATCCCGTTCGTCGAAATGTCCGCCACCAGCTCCGGCGGCGTGCGCTCGAGCACCTGGTGAACGGTCTCCATGATCCGCTCCACCGGCTCCTCGAAGGCGCTCATCATCTCGGTGGACGTGACGCTGACCTCCTGCGGCAGACCCGTGAGCAGACTGCGGCCCTTCACGTCGATCCGCTCCTCCTCCTCCTCCAGCGGGAAGACGCAGCCGATCTTCATCTTCATGTCCTCGGCGGTGCGCTCGCCGATGAGCAGGTTGTGCGTGCGCCGCATATACTTGACGACCGCCTCGTTGAACTGGTCGCCCGCGACCTTGATCGACGCGCTTTCCACCACGCCGGAGAGCGAAATGACCGCGATGTCCGTCGTCCCGCCGCCGATGTCGATGATGAGGTTCCCGTCGGGTCGGGCGATGTCGATCCCCGCGCCGATGGCGGCGGCGACCGGCTCCTCGATCAGGTAGACGCGGCGCGCGCCCGCCTGGATCCCGGCGTCGATGACGGCGCGCTCCTCGACCTCGGTGATGCCGGAGGGGACGCAGATGATGATGCGCGGCTTGAAGAACTGGAAGCCGGCGACCTTGTGGATAAATTCCTTGAGCATTTTTTCCGTGACCTCATAGTCGGAGATCACGCCCTCGCGCAGGGGACGGATGGCGATGATGTTGCCGGGGGTGCGGCCGAGCATGGCCTGCGCCTCCGCGCCGACCTTGAGCAGCTTGCCCGTGTTCTTGTCCAGCGCCACGACGGACGGCTCGTTGAGGACGATGCCCTTGCCCTTGACATAGATCACGACGGAAGCGGTGCCGAGGTCGATGCTGATATCCTTTCCTAAAGCCATAGTTCTTTACCTCTTATTTCCACGATCATGCGGGAAAGCGCGTTCCCGGATCGAATCTTGATTGTTCCCATTATAGCGACATAAAATGCACTTTGCAATATCAGCTTTGACAAAAGTTTCAGCCTGCGTTCCCTCTTTTTTCCGTCGAGGCGGAGGCGAGGCAGGCGCACACCACGCTCGCCGCCCCCGCGTCCCGCAGGACGCGGACGCACTCCGTCAGCGTCGCCCCGCTGGTGACGATGTCGTCCACCAGCAGAACGCGCGCGTTTTGCAGGCGCTCCGGCGCGCAGGCCTCGTAGGCGCCGAGGACGTTCGCCCGGCGCTCGGCGGCGCTGAGGCCGGACTGCGGCGGCGTGTGCCGACGCTTGACGAGCAGGCGCGCGGGCGCCGTGTCCCAAAGGCGGCACGCCGCGCGCGCAAGCAGGAACGACTGGTCATAGCCGCGCTCGCGCTCCCGCCGCCGCGACACCGGCGCCCACGTCACCACCTCGAACGTTCCGCCCAGCTCCTCCGCCGCGGCCTGCGCCAGCAGCGCGCCGAACCCCTCCGCCGCGCCGCGCCCGCCGCGAAACTTGAAGCGCAGGATCGCCTCCCGCGCCCGGCCCTCGTACCGCAGGGGCACGGCGCAGACGCCGAACGTCCCCTCGCGCCGCTGCTTCGGCTGGCGGGGCAGGCGCGCGGCGCAGGACGCGCAGGTCCCCCGCACGCCGCGCGCGCCGCAGAACACGCAGCGCGGCGGGAAAAAGACGTCGAGCGGGTTCACGGGTCCTTCCTCGGGTAGGGCGCGGGATCGTCGGTCAGGCCGGCGAGGTAGTCCATGCTGGTTCTGAGCGCCAGGGCGAGCTGCCGGCACTGCTCGAAGCTCATGTTGCGCTTGCCGAGCTCCAGCTTGGAGTAGGCGCTCTGGTCGATCCCGGTCAGGAGCTGCATCTTGATCTGTGTATAACCGAGGGATTTTCTCAATTCTCGCAGTTTCGTCATTTGATTCACCCAAGGATATTATGACCGGGGGTCCTATTCGTTTTAGGGTCAATTCGTCCTATTGTGGGAAAATTTTCCTTTGATTTTATTAAATTTTGCCCCCCGGGGGAGAGGGGCAATTCTTTTATTGGTTTTTCTGTTTGGTTTTATTTTATCGTCAGCTTTTCTCCGCAGGCGGAAACTCCTGTGAAGAAAACCTAAAGTAACAATAAAACCAAGCAGAAAAAAGAGAAAAGCCCCTTGCCTCCCCTGAAAGGGGAGGTGGCAAACGCGAAGCGTTTGACGGAGAGGTTAACCCCGCAGGCGGAAACGCCTGCAAAGAAAACCCGACGTCACAATAAAAACAAAAACAGAAAAGCTCAAGCCTCTGGGGTGGGCAGCGGCGCGTCGTAGTCCATGCCCCGGGCGTGCCAGACGTCCTCGGGCGTCAGGGTCATGAGGTCCTCCTTCGTGAAATCGTCCATCGCCGCGAGGCGGTTCGCCTGCTGGGTCAGGACCTGCTCGAACAGGTTGCGCACCCCGCGCGCGTTGCCGAAGGTCACGCCGCCGGCGTCGTTCGCCTCGTCGATAAACTCGCGCACCTCGGCCTCCGTGCCGTCGGCGAGGGTGTAGCAGCCCTTCTTGCACTGGAGCTTGAAGATGTCCACCATCTCGTCGGTGGAATAGTCGTCAAAGTGCAGGTAGCGGTTGAAGCGGGACTCCAGACCGGGGTTCGAGCGGATGAAGCGCTCCATCAGCGCGTCGTACCCCGCGACGATGACCACCAAATCGTCGCGGTGGTCCTCCATCGCCTTGAGGACGGTGTCGATCGCCTCCTGCCCGAAGTCGTTGTCGGCGCCGCCGTTGAGGGCGTACGCCTCGTCAATGAACAGCACGCCGCCGAGCGCCTTCTGGAGCTGCTGCTGCGTTTTGATGGCGGTCTGCCCGACGTAGCCCGCCACCAGGCCGCTGCGGTCCACCTCCACGAGCTGCCCCTTGGACAGGATGCCCAGCGAACGGTAGACGCGCGCCATCAGGCGGGCGATCATTGTCTTGCCGGTGCCGGGGTTGCCGGTGAAGACCATGTGCAGCGAGAGGTCCGCCGTCGGCAATCCCGCGTCCCGGCGGCGTTGGAACACGGTCGCCATGTTGATGAGGTTCGAGACCTCGCGTTTCACCTCGGCGAGGCCGATGTAGCCGTCCAGCTCCGCGCGCAGGTCGTTGATATCCTCGGGCGGGGGGAGCTCCTCCTCCTTCGGCTCGGCGCCCGCGCCGCCGTCGGTCGCGGTGGGGGGCGTCTTTTTCCCGCCCTGCGCCGCGCCGTCCGCGCGGGGCGGCGCGCCCCAGAAGTCGCCGCTCATGCGGCTGAGGCTGTTGTCCGTCATGCTGCGGATGACCTCCAGCTGGCGGAGGATGATCTCGTCCTTCTTGTCCATGGTGTGCCTCCTGTTTGTTCTGCCTGGGTTTGTTTTGTCGTTTGGTTTTGTTCGCAGGAGCTTCCGCCTGCCCCCGGCAGGGGGGGCGGGATACCCTATCCCTCGCGAGGGGGCAAAAATCCCCGCGCGCGGCGCAGCAGCAGCGCGCAGACGAACGCCGTCAGCGCGCCGCTGAGGGGCGAGAGCGCCAGCAGCACCGGCAGATACGCCAGCGGCGCGGCGGAGCCGAGGACCAGCATCGCCGCGCAGACCTGACCGACGTGGTGCGCCGCCGCGCCGCCGACGGACACGCCGTAGATCGACAGCGCGCGCACGCGCGAGAGGACGCGCATCGTCCCCAGCGCGGCGAGGCCGCCCAGCAGCGAGAAGAGCAGCGCCGTCGCGCCGGAGGCGAACATCGCGCCCAGCAGCACCCGCGTCAGCAGGATCGCCAGCGCGTCCGCCCCGCCCAGCGCGCACAGCGCGAAGAGCGTCACGATGTTCGCCAGCCCCAGCTTGAACCCCGGCAGCGGCGCGGGCGGGGGAAGCATCCCCTCGATGTACGAGAGCGCGAGCGCCAGCGCCGCAAGCACGGCGCAGGTCGCAAGCCGCCTTGCCGTCATCCTCATGCGCTCACCCCGCGACCGCGTCGTACTCCGCCGCGCCGGTGAGCGTGACGACAAGGCGCGCGGGCAGACAGACGATGCTCTGCCCCGCGCGCGTGATCGTGCCGGTGCGGACGCAGTCCTGCGTCGGGCAGTCGGACGCGGCGACGCGCACGCCCCCCGCCGTCGCCTCGACGCGGACCGTGTACCCGTTCGCGGCGTAGGTGCGCGACCACTCGCCCAGCGCGACGCGCTCGACCGCCGCCCCGTCGATGCTGACGACGACCGCGCCCGCCGCGCCCGGCGGCGACGTCCACAGCCGCGCGCCCAGCGCCGCCGCCAGCAGCAGCACCGCCAGCGCCGCCAGCGCGTCCGCTTTGTTCGGTTTCAGGTCAGGAAACTGCTTCATAGGTGTAGGAATTGCCCGGTTCGGGCGTGAAATCGGCGCAGGTGTACAGCACCCGCGCATCGTCGGTGACGAGGATCAGGTCGAACGGCATAACGTCGGCGAGCGTTTCGCGCAATCGCAGCGCCGCGTCCGCGCCCGCCGCGCAGCACGCCGTCGCCAGCGCGTCCGCCCGGACGCCGCTCTCGCAGACGACCGTGGCGCTGACCACGCCGCTGTCGGCGGGATAGCCGGTGCGCGGGTCGAGGATGTGGTGATAGCGGACGCCGTCCTGCTCGAAATACCGCTCGTAGACGCCGGAGGTCATGACGCACACGTCCGTCGTCTCCAGGACGCCGAGATACGCGCCCGCGTCCGCCGGGTCGCGGATCGCCACGCGCCAGCGCGACCCGTCGTCCCTCGTGCCGCGGAGCGCCACGTCCCCGCCGAGGTCGAGCACCGCGCCGCCGGTGCGGTCGAGCAGGCGGAGCAGCCGGTCGGCGGCGAAGCCCTTGGCGACGCCGCCGAAATCCACCTGCGCGGGCAGGGCGAGGCGCACCGTCTCGCCGTCACCGTCGACGCTCAGGCGCTCATAGCCGACGCGGGAGAGCGCCTCGGCGAGCGCGGCGCCGTCGGGCACGCGGAGGTCGCCCGCGTTCTCGCCGAAGCCCCACAGCGCCAGCACGGGGGCGACGGTCACGTCGAACAGGCCGCCGGTTTCGGCGGCGAGCTCGTTCGCGCGGGCGCACAGCTCCGCGAGGGCGGCGCTGCGCACGCTGCCCGTGTGGTTGAGGGTATAGACGTCGCTGCCCGCGCGCGTGCGGGCAAGGGCGGCGTCGAGCCGGTTGATCTCGTCCTCGGCGGCTTGGAGGTCGGCGTCGCTCGCGCCGCAGAGCGTGAGGGTCATCACGGTGTCCATGGCGAACACGGTGCGGCGCAGCGGCGCGCCGGACGCCGCCCGTCCGCCGCACCCGGCGAGGAGGAGCAGAGCGCCCGCAAGCGCGGCGAGGCGTAAGAAAATCTGTTTCATGCCGTTCATTATACCGTCGATCCGCCGGGTTTGCAAGGGGCGTTTCGCGCGCCCCTCGCCCCTGCGGGGGGCTCTTTTTTCTTTGTTTTGCTTGGTTTTATTATATCGTTAGGTTTTATCTTAACTTTAGTTTTCATTTACAGGAGTTTCCGCCTGCGGGCGGAGTGACTTTTTCGGCGGCGAAAAAGTCACCAAAAAGCCGCCAGAAACCAATGGTTTCTGGACTTCCTTTTTGTCGTACTGCCCCTTTGCCTTGCCACGGTCCAGTGTCTTGGTGACGCTGTTTCTCGTGTGACGACTTGACACTACCTCCCCGGTCCGCTGCCGCTCT
>CAMKFK010000063.1 GCA_946411835.1 uncultured Clostridia bacterium | reverse complement strand
CTTGAGTTGACATAGTATCACGTCGGCTTAAGAAAGTAAATGCTGTCGCCGTGCCCCTGCGTGTTTTTCCTCTTGCCGTTTGACAAGCAAGATGTTACAATGACGATATACTAATAGCGAACAGGTGATGATAACAATGACAGTTTTCGGATATGCGCGTATCTCCGTCGATCTCGACGAGGACAGCCGCGAGAACACCAGCATTGAGAATCAGGTCAGGATCATCGAGGACTACGCCGCCGAGCGATTCCCCGCCGCCGCGCTGACGATCTTCAAGGATCGTGACCGCTCCGGCTACACCTTTGAGCAGCGTGAGGACTATCAGCGGATGCGCCCGAGGCTGCTGTCCGGCGAGGTGTCCACGCTGATCGTCAAGGATTTCTCGCGCTTTTCCCGCCGCAACAGCCTGGGGCTTCTGGAGCTGGAAACGCTCCGCGACGCGGGCGTGCGCATCATCAGCATCGGCGACGGCATTGACTACCCCACCAAGGACGACTGGATGCTGATTCAGTTCAAGTTCCTGATGAACGAGATGTCGGTGACGGACACCAGCAAGAAGATCCGGCAGCTCATCGCCAACAAGCAGAAAAACGGCAAATGGGTCTGTGCCGTGCCCTACGGCTATCGCCTTATCAACACCAAGGAGATGACCTACGAGATCGACCCGCCCGCCGCCGAGGTGGTACGGGAGATTTTCGCGCTCTACAACAACGGCTGGGGCTACAAGGCGATTGCCAACCACCTGACCGACAAGGGCGTCCCGACGCCCCGCGCCGGCGAGATCGCGTGGCGGGAGGCGAACGGGCAGCGCACCAAGCTGAAAGCCAAGGAGGCGTGGAGCATCGTGTCGGTGGTGGGCATCCTCAGGAATGACTTTTATATCGGCGTGCTCCGCCAGCACAAGTACACCCGTGCGAAGATCAACGGCGCGGACAAGCCGCTGGACGAGGAAGCGCAGATCGTTCTGGAAAACGCGCACACGCCGATTCTGGATACTCCGACCTTTCTGTACGCGCAGGATCAGCTCAGGCTTCGTTCCCGCAGCAACTATCGGGGTGTCAAGAAGTACCCCTGCGACTACAGCGGCTACCTGTTCTGCGGGGACTGCGGCGAGCCGATGTTCTCGCGGAGCCGCCCCGATCTGCGCCCGTCGTACATTTGCGGCACCTACATGAAGCGCGGCACGAAGGGCTGTTCCAGCCATCATATCCGCGTGGACAAGCTGGACGAGGTGTTGAAGCGGTATATCAAGCGCGTCCGCGACAACAGCGCGTCGATGCTTGCCCAACTGGAGGAAGCGGTCAAGCAGCAGCCGGAGCGGGAAGCGGACATTGGGCGTACCATCGAAAGCCTTGACAGGCAGTTGGAAACCGCGCGGGAGCAGCTAAAAGCCCTGTATAAGCGGAAGCTGCTTGACACGATGGGCAAGGACGCCGACCAGACCGCCATCATCGACGAAACCTATCAGGAGCTGGAGCGTGAGCTGTTGCAGCGCGTTCAGGGACTGGAAACGCAGGTGAGGGACAGCATCGACTCCCGCAATCGGCTCATTCAGGTGAACCGCAGGGCAAAGACGGCGATGGACGTATTTGACGCGATCCTGCGCAAGGAAAAGCTGGATAAGCGGGACGTGGGGCTGATTGTGGAGCGCATTGACGTGTTTGACGACCGGCTGGACATCCGGCTGAAGCCGGACGTCCATGAGCTGCTGGCGCTTGAAACGGAAACCGACAGCGAACCCCTGACCGTGACGCAGGAGAGCAGTCGCCGCGCCGAAAAGACCTACGCTGTCAATGTTGTCAACGAGGGCGAGACGGCGGAAATCGCCATGCGCTCCGCCATCACGGGACACGTCGTGCTCTCCACCATCCGCACCAACGACGCCGTGGGCACCATCGAGCGACTGGAGGATACGGGCGTGGAGGCGTACCTGATTGCCAGCGCTCTGCGCGGCGTGATTTCCCAGCGGCTGGTGCGCCGAATCTGCCCGGATTGCCGCAAGCCCTATGTCCCCGCCGGGGACGAGCTGGACGATTTGGACATGGACATGGAGCCGGGGCTGCAATTTTACCGGGGCGAGGGCTGTCCCAACTGCTTCGACACCGGCTTCAAGGGGCGCATCGCCGTGTTCGAGATGCTGCTCATCACGCGCGAGCTGCGCGCCGTCACCAACCGGGGCGGCACCCGCGACGAGCTCGAACAGATACTGCACAGGAGCGACAGCGGCTTCGTCCCGCTGCGCAGGAACGCGATCCGCCTCGTGCGCGAGGGCGTCACCACCGTCGGCGAGGTGCGCCGCGTGATCTCGCAGGACGACTGATGCCCTTCTCCGGCAAGACCCGCAGCCTGACGGAAACGTTTTTTCGGAGGACCGCATCACAATTCGGAGGTGAGCCCCCTTGGTCACATGCAAATACACCGCCATCAGCAAGGGCGGGCAGCGCGTCAGCGGCGTGGTCGAGGCGTTTGACCGGATGGACGCGGTGGACCGCATCAAGCGCGAGTGTGACATCGTGCTCAAAGCGGAGAAGACCACCGACAAGAAGCTGCACAGGATTCTCACGCAGGTGGCGGACGATGTGGAGGGCGGGCGTTCCCTTGCCGCCGCCTTTGATACGATTATCTGACGAAAAGAACGGAATCTCTCCGGCATTTTTCCCGCCATACTTCGTTGTCGTCCTTGATGGGCGCCAGCCCCGGTGCGTCCTCCGCCTCGTCTGGCGAAAAAACTGCTCGGAGATCTTTCCGATATTCTAATCAGATAATCGTATCAATCGAAACCTGACGATCCCGCCGGGCGCTTTTCCGGGAACGCGTCCGGCGAAACCATACGCCGCGCCCCCATCCGAACGGAACGGATGGGGGCGTTTGCCTGCAATCGCGTGAAAACTTTTTGCAAATATGCAGAAATTGCTTGAATATTCAGCATGAAGCGTATATAATATCATTTCACTGAACAGCGGCGCAGTATCCTAGTCAGATCTGCCGTCTCCTAAGAAGGGCCTAAAAATCCTTTAAAGGGCACAACTGTGAAACCTTTGGTGCCTGCTGCTTACGCCCAGTTTGGGGTGGGTGCTGAAGGGAGGCTATGCCTTTCGATTGCGGAAGCTGAGCCTGCGGACTCCGGGCGTCCCCTAATGGCATGGGGGTCACGACCCTGTTTCCGTGGAGACCCGCCCTCGTGCCGGGCGTACTCCCATGGGTGGTAAGCGACCTTGGTACGGAGCGGGCTATGAACCCGCGTTGCGGTGCTACCCGGCCCGGGCGCCGTGAACGCTGTGCGCGGAGTAGCCTGCCTTGCGTGGCGTTGACGGATCGGAGAACACGACCGTATCCCCCGGCCAGGGGAGAGGAAGATCGCTCCGTGAAACCTGCGCTGCAAAAGAGGCTAAGAGACGGTTCGACTGCGGCGGAAATCGCCTAGGCTGTCCCATCCGGGGGCGGGGCGGGGGTTACAGTGCGGACTAAGTGGCAATCGGGTACCGCGCGTCGGCAACGGCGCGGCGCGGTCCTTAAAGGGGAACCGCCTGACCGGCAACGGGGGGCGGACCGCGGGGAAAGCCAACCCGACCTATGCCGCAGGATTACTCTGTCCTGCCGCCGCTGTTCAGTACCATGATATACGGCGCGCCTCCGGGCGCGGCAAGGAGCGATACATGAAAAAAGAAGCGGCAAAGCCCGTGAGCTACTGGCGCTGGATACTGCGTATTTTCCTGGTATCCGCCGCGCTGTCCGCCGCGCTGAGCCTTGCCTCGGGCGTGGCGCTGGAGGGCGCGGGTTACGCGCTGGCGGTGAGCGTGCTCGTCGCGTTCGTCCTGCTGGGCATTCTGTTCGACGTGATCGGCGTCGCCGTCACGGCGGCGGACGCGAGACCCTTTCACTCCATGGCGTCCCACCGCGAGCGCGGGGCGAAGGAGGCGCTGTACCTCCTGCGCAACGCCGAGAAGGTGTCCAGCTTCTGCAACGACGTGGTGGGCGACATCTGCGGCATCGTCAGCGGCTCCACGGCGGCGGTCATCGTCTCGCGTTTGCAGGCGGACTTCGGGACCCGAACCATCCTGATCTCCATCGCGGTCACGGCGCTGATCTCCGGCGTGACCATCGGCGGCAAGGCGATCGGCAAGCGCCTCGCCCTCGGCCGCAGCAAGGAGGTCGTGTTCCGCGTGGGACGCATCCTGCGCGTGCTCCGCATCGGGAGGTAATCACTTGGTTTTAGAGCAGATACATACACCGGAGGACGTGAAGGCGCTCTCCGGAGCGCAGACGGCGCTGCTGTGCCGGGAGCTGCACAGCTTCCTGCTCGGCAGCGTCGCGGAGACGGGCGGGCACCTCGCCTCCAACCTCGGCGCGGTGGAGCTGACGGTGGCGATTCACCGCGTTTTCGACACCGCGCGGGACCGCCTCGTCTTTGACGTTGGGCACCAGTGCTACGCGCACAAGGCGCTCACCGGGCGCATGGCGCGCTTTTCGACCCTGCGGCAGTACGACGGGCTGTCCGGCTTCCCCAAGCCGAACGAGAGCGTGCACGACGCCTTTGTCGCCGGGCACGCCTCCAACTCCGTATCCGTGGCGCTGGGCATGGCGCGCGCCCGCACCCTGCTGGGCGAGGATTACGCCGTGCTCGCCCTTATCGGCGACGGCGCGCTCTCCGGCGGGCTTGCCTACGAGGGGCTGAACAACGCGGGCGCGTCCGGCGAGCCGCTGATCGTCATCCTCAACGACAACGGGATGTCCATCTCGCGCAACGTCGGCGCGATGTCCGCGCACCTGTCCAAGCTGCGCAGCAAACCCGGCTACTATCGTTTCAAGGAAAGCTACCGCCGCGTCCTCCACGCGAACCGCGTGTTCGAGGCGGTGTACGGCTTCAACCATAAGCTCAAAACCGGCGTCAAGGACGCGCTGCTGCCCAAGGCGTCGCTGTTCGAGGACATGGGCTTCACCTACCTCGGCCCCGTGGACGGGCACAACGAGAGACAGCTCGAGGACGCCCTACGCTGGGCGCGGGAGCTGCGCTGCCCGGTGCTGCTCCACGTCCGCACGGTCAAGGGAAAGGGCTACCCGCCCGCCGAGCGCGAGCCGAACAAGTGGCACGGCGTGGGACCCTTTGACGCCGCGACCGGCGCGCAGCGCGCGCCCGGACAGGGCTTTGCCGACGTGTTCGGCGCGGCGCTGTGCGAGCTTGCGGCGGAGGATCGGCGCGTTTGCGCCATCACGGCGGCGATGTGCGACGGCACGGGGCTGACGGACTTCGCCGAGCGCTATCCCGACCGCTTTTTCGACGTGGGCATCGCCGAGGCGCAGGCGGCGGCGATGGCGGCAGGCATGGCGAAGCAGGGGCTGCTGCCCGTGTTCGCCGTGTACTCGACCTTTTTGCAGCGCGCCTATGACCAGCTGATCCACGACACGGCGCTGAGTAACCTGCACGTCGTGTTCGCTGTGGATCGCGCGGGCCTGGTGGGCGCGGACGGAGAGACCCACCACGGCATTTTTGACGCGACGTTTCTCTCCGACATCCCGAACATGACGGTGCTCTGCCCGAGCAGCTTTGCGGAGCTGCGCGCCATGCTGCGCCGCGCGCTCTTCGAGCTGTCCGGTCCCGTGGCGATCCGCTACCCGCGCGGCGGGGAGGAGGGCTTTGCCGACGACCGGAGCGAGGGCGCGTTCGCGGAGCTGCGCGCGGGCGGGGACGTGACCCTCTGCGCCTATGGCACGATGATCGCGCAGGTGCTCGCAGCGGCGGAAATTCTGGAGAAGCAGGGCGTTTCGGCGCGTGTCGTCAAGGTCAACCGCATCTCGCCCTTTGTGGACGCGGAGGTGCGCCGCGTCTTCGCGGGAACGAGCCGGCTTGTCGTCGCGGAGGAGTGCGCCAGCGTCGGCTGCGTCGGCCAGCGCCTCGCCGCGATCCTGACCGAGGAGGGCACGCCGCTGCAGCGGCTGTACCTCTGCAACCTCGGCAAGCGCTTCCCGCCCCACGGCAGCGTGAAGCAGCTGCGCGAGGCGTTTCACATCGACGCCGCGTCCATCGCGGCGAAGGCGTTGGAGGTGGCGCGCTGATGGCGAAGCAGAGACTGGACGTCTACCTCGTCGAGCACGGCATGGCGGAGACGCGCCAAAAGGCGCTTGCCACCATCATGAGCGGCGTCGTATACGTCAACGAACAGAAGGTGGACAAGGCGGGCTTCGGCGTCGCGCCGGACGCGCGGGTCGAGGTGCGCGGCGGCGTGCCGCGCTACGTCAGCCGGGGCGGACTCAAGCTCGAAAAGGCGATGCGCGCGTTCAACCTGCGGCTTGACGGCTGCGTCTGCGCCGATATCGGCGCGTCCACCGGCGGCTTTACCGACTGTATGCTGCAAAACGGCGCGGCGAAGGTCTACGCCGTGGACGTGGGCTACGGACAGCTTGACTGGAAGCTCCGGGGCGACGGTCGCGTCGTGTGCATGGAGCGCACGAACGCCCGCTACCTCACACACGAGCAGGTGCCGGACGAGCTGGACTTCGCGTCCGTCGACGTTTCGTTCATCTCGCTCGCGCTGATCCTGCCCGCCGTGAACGGGCTGCTGCGCGAGGGCGGACACGTCGCCTGCCTCATCAAGCCCCAATTTGAGGCGGGGCGCGAGAAGGTCGGCAAGAAGGGCGTCGTCCGCGACAGCGCGGTTCACCGGGAGGTGCTGGAGCGCTTTCTTCGGCACGCGGCGGACAGCGGGTTCGGCGTGCTCGATCTGACCTGGTCCCCCATCCGCGGCCCGGAGGGGAACATCGAATATCTCGGCTATCTGGAGAAGGGCGCGGTCACGGCGCGGGCGTTTGACCTCGCGGCGCTGGTGGCGGCGTCCCACGGAGAGCTGGACAAATAAGAGGTGCGTGGAATGCTGAAAAAAGTGATACTGTGCCCCAATCCCTACCGCGACACGGAGCTTCGCGTCTGCAAGCAGGCGAAGGCGATCCTCGACGAGGCGCGCTGTCCGAATGTCGTCTGCGTCCCGTTTCGGGGCAGCGAGGAGCCGGAGGGCTACGGGCTGGACATTCGCCCCATGCAGCAGGAGATCCGGGGCGCGGATATGCTCATCGCCTTCGGCGGCGACGGCACGATCCTGCACCTGTCCAAGACCGCCGCCCACCGCGACGTGCCGGTGCTGGGCGTCAACCTCGGCAGCCTCGGCTTCATGGCGGAGCTGGAGCAAAAGGAACTGGGCAAGCTGAAAAACCTCTGCGCGGGCAACTATACCGTTGAGAGCCGCATGATGCTCGACGTCTGTGTCAAGCGGGAGGGGCGCGTCATCTATTCGAGCCTCGGCCTCAACGAGGCGCTGATTGCGCGCGGCAACGTTTCCCGCGTCATCCGCCTGCACATCTTCACCGAAAACGGCAAGCTGGTGGATGTGGCGGGCGACGGCGTGGTCGTGGCGAGCCCCACGGGTTCGACGGCGTACTCCCTCAGCGCGGGCGGCCCCGTCGTGGAGCCGACGGCGCGCAACTTTGTCGTCAGCCCGATCTGCGCCCACAGCGTCCACGCCAACGCCTACGTTCTCTCGCCCGAGCGCGTCATCACCGTGCAGACGGAGGCGACCGGCTACAAGCCAGTGGTGCTGTCGGTGGACGGCGGGCGCGCGTTTTCCCTGCGCCACGGCGACGCCGTGGAAATCACCCGTTCGCGCTACGACACCAAGCTGGTTCGGCTGGAAAACCGCAGCTTCTGCGAGGTGCTGCAGCGCAAGATGTTGGGAGGGCTGCTGAACCATGAAGAATGAACGACAGAACCTGATCCTTTCGATCATCGCCGAGGAGGTCATCGAGACGCAGGAGCAGCTGATCGACCGCCTGCGGCAGCACGGCGTCACCAGCACGCAGGCGACGGTGTCCCGCGACATCAAGCAGCTCCACCTCATCAAGGAGCCCGCCGGGAACGGACGCTACCGCTATGCCGTCTCGGCGCACAAGACCCGCCTCAACTTCGCCGACCGCCTGCAAACCATCCTGCGGGAGAGCATCATCGGCGTGGACTTCGCGCAGAACCTCGTCGTACTCAAGACCATGCCCGGACTCGCGGGCGCGGCGGGCGCGGCGTTTGACGGCATGGACATTGCGCAGATGGTCGGCTCCATCGCCGGAGACGATACGGTGCTCGTCATCATGCGCGATGCGGAGAGCGCGGCGGAGTTCTGCGCCGAGATACACGAGATGCAAAAGAGCTTCAGAAGTGACTGACTATGCTGCAAGTATTGCACATTGAAAATATCGCCATCATCGAGCGTGCGGACATTGCGTTCGCGCGCGGCTTTAACGCGCTCACGGGCGAGACCGGCGCGGGCAAATCCATCGTCATCGACTCCCTCGGCGCGGTGCTGGGACAGCGCACCTCCCGCGACCTCATCCGCACCGGCGCGCCCAAGGCGCTCGTCAGCGCCGCGTTCGACGATGTGGACGGGAGCATCCCCGCGCTGGCGGAGAACGGCGTCTCGCCGGAGGAGGACGGCACGCTCCTGCTCCAGCGCGAGCTGACCGCCGACGGGCGGAACGTCTGCCGCGCCAACGGACGCCCCATCACCGTGGCGCAGCTTCGCGCCATCGGCGCGGCGCTGCTGAACATCCACGGCCAGCACGACGGCACGGCGCTGCTCGACGAGACGCAGCACCTGACCTACCTCGACCGCTTTGCGCACATGGACGCGCGGCTGGACGCTTACGGCACGCAGTACGCGGGGCTGGCCGCCACGCGCCGTGAGATCGACGCGCTTCGCATGGACGAGGCGGAGAAGGCGCGCCGCGTGGACACGCTGAAGCACCAGATCGCGGAGCTGGAGCGCGCGGAGCTCCGCGAGGGGGAGGAGGAGGCGCTCGCCCAGCGGCGAAACCTCCTGCGCAATGCGGAAAAGTACATCGCGGCCGTCACCGAGGCGGACTTCTGCCTCAACGGCGGCGATGAGCGCGACGGCGCCGCCGCCGAGATTCGCCGCGCGGAGAACGCGCTGCGCGCCCTGCGCGGCCTTGGGGACGAGTTTGCCGCCCTGTCCGACCGGCTGGAGGCGCTGTACAGCGAAGCCTACGACCTTGCCCTGACCCTGCGCGACAAGCGCGAGTCCTTCGACTTCTCACCCGCCGAGCTGGACGAGGTGGAGGCGCGCGCCGACCTGCTCTACCGCCTCAAGAAGAAATACGGCGGCACGGTGGAGGAGATGCTGGACTACCTCGCCCGCTCCAGGGACGAGCTGGACCGCATTGAATACGCCGACGAGCGCATTGCCCGGCTCGAAGCGAAGCTGGACAAACAGAAGGCCGCCGTCGTACAGGCGGCGCGCGAGCTGTCCGACGCGCGCAGGGCGGCGGCAAAGACGCTGGAGGCGGACATTCTGCGCGAGCTGCGGGAGCTGGACATGCCCAAGGTGCGCTTTGCCATTGCATTCGCGGAAAAGGAGCCGGACGCATCGGGCATCGACGAGGTGCGCTTTCTCATGTCCGCCAACGTGGGCGAGGAATTGAAGCCCATCCACAAGATCGCCTCCGGCGGCGAGCTGGCGCGCATCATGCTGGCGATGAAGAACGTCTTCGCCGCGCAGGAGAGCGTCATGACCATGGTGTTCGACGAGGTGGATACCGGCGTGTCCGGGCGCGCCGCCCAGCGCGTGGCGGAGAAGCTCGCGCGCGTGTCCCGCGAGAAGCAGGTGCTCTGCGTGACGCACCTGCCCCAGCTCGCGGCGATGGCGGACGCGCACTTCTCCGTCGAGAAGGGCGAGGAGAACGGACGCACGCTGACCCGCGTGACCGAGCTTGACCGCGCCGCCCGTATGCGCGAGCTGGCGCGCCTCACCGGGGGCGAGAGCGTCAGCGAGACGATGCTGCGCGGCGCGGCGGAGCTGCTGGACGCGGCGGAGGACTTTAAGCGGCGGCTGGGGGAGGGGACCGCATGAGCAGATACGCCGAGCGCATCCTGCGCGACTATCCCCTCCGCTTCAAGCCGAAGGAGAAGGAGGCGTTCCGCCTCTACCTGATGGGCGCGCTACGCGAGCTGGGCTACGACCCGAAGCTCCGCAGCCGCGAGACCGCGCTGCAATTCGGCGGGCAGGTGACGAACGTGGTCGCGGGCGACCCGGAGACGGCGAAGCTGATCCTCGTCGCGCACTACGACACGCCGCTCAAGGGCGTGCTCCCGCCGCTCATCATGCCGACCCGCCCGCTGACGGCGCTGCTGTATCTGGCGCTGCCGCCGGTGCTCGCGATGCTGGGGAGCTTTGTCGTGTCCTTCGCGCTGACCTTCGCGGTCAACGCGCCGCATTGGACGCTTCCGCTGTTCCTTGCGCTGCTGCTCGCGGCGCTGCTGTACCTGCGCTTCGGCCCCGCCGAGACGCGCAACGTCAATGACAACAGCTCCGGCGTCGCCGTCCTGCTGGAAACCGCCGCCGCCCTCACGCCCCGCTACCGGGGCGAGGTGGCGTTTGCCTTTCTCGACGGCGGCTTCGGCGGCATGAGCGGCGCGAAGGCGCTGCGCAAGGCGTACCCCTCGACGAAGGAGAAGACCGTCATCAACGTCAGCTGCGTCGCGGAGGGCGAGGAGCTGCTGATCCTGCCGAACCGGAACAGCCGCTGGAACGGCGAACTGCTCGACGCCATCCTCGACAGCTTCGAGAACGGCGAGCACACCACGGTTTTCCTCAAGACCGACGGGCTGGTCTACTACCCCTCGGACAACCGCGCGTTCCGCCGGTCCTTCGCCATCTGCGGCGTAGACAAGGTCAGCGGCTTCGGCAGGCTCATCCGCCCCCGCCGCGCGACGAGCATTGACGAGGAACACATAACGATCCTGAAAAATGGGTTATGTAAACTAATCGCAACATACCAAGGCTGACAGACGGGGGCGGCACAGGGCATTTGATTTCAAGAAGGAATACCAAGCGTTCTACCTTACGAAATGACAGGATGAGCGGAATCACTACACATCAAACAAAGGAGACGATACCCATGCAAATCTACGAAGAGCTCAAGGCGCGCGGGCTGCTCGCGCAGGTGACGGACGAGGACGAGATTCGCGAGCTCGTCAACAACGGCAAGGCGACGTTCTACATCGGCTTCGACTGCACGGCGGACAGCCTGCACGTCGGGCACTTCATGGCGCTGTGCCTGATGAAGCGCCTGCAAATGGCGGGCAACAAGCCCATCGCCCTCATCGGCGGCGGCACGACCATGATCGGCGATCCGTCCGGGCGCACGGATATGCGCAAGATGCTCACCCGCGAGGACATCGAGCACAACGCCGCCTGCTTCAAGCGTCAGATGGAGAAGTTCATCGAGTTCGGCGAGGGCAAGGCGATGATGCTCAACAACGCCGACTGGCTGATGGGGCTCAACTACATCGAGCTGCTGCGCGAGGTGGGCGCCTGCTTCTCGGTGAACAACATGCTGCGCGCCGAGTGCTACAAGCAGCGCATGGAGAAG
>CAMKFK010000062.1 GCA_946411835.1 uncultured Clostridia bacterium | reverse complement strand
ACTATATTTTGCGCGTTCGGATTGTAGGTCTACTTTTTTGCGGATCTTAAGATTAATACACCCATCGCGCCAGCAGCAGGGCGAGCGGGGCGGAGAGGGCGGCTTGCAGCGCTTTGCCGAGGAAGTACCACCGCGCCGAGAGTCCCGTGCCGTCGAGCACGGAGAGAGTCTGCGCGTGGACGCTCAGCCCGCCCCAGCCCAGGAACACCGCGCAGAGCACGAAGCCGCCCCGGTCGGCGGGGAGGGAGAGCACCGCGTTCGTCAGCTCCAGAAAGCCGACGAGCAGCACCCGCCCCGGCAGCAGCCGGGAGACAAAGCGCACGACCACCGCGAAGAGCACCACGAAGCCGCACACGCTCCACGCGGCGGCGAAGGAATCGCGCACGGCGGCGGGGAAGGCGGCGGCGAGCGGCGCGCGCCGCACCCTCCGGCGGGCATACGCCGCCGCCGTCTCCATGACCGCGCCGCGCCGCAGCAGCACGCCCGTCACCACGGCGGACGCGGCGTGGACGAGGCAGAGCCCCGCGCCCGCGCGCGGGTCGCGAAGCACCGCGCCGCCGCAGACGCCCAGGATGAACCCCGGCCCCGCGTTGTTGCAGAAGGACAGCAGGCGCTCCGCCTCCGCACGGGACAGCGCGCCGGTCCGGTACAGCTCCGCCGTCACGCGCGCGCCGACGGGGTAGCCGCCCGCCAGCCCCAGCGCCAGTGCGCTCGCCCCCGCGCCGCTGAGGTAGAACAGCGGACGCATCATCGGCTCCAGCGCGCGGGCGAGGCCGTCGGCGGCGCCGCAGGAGACGAGCAGGGACGAGAGCACGAAGAAGGGGAACAGCGAGGGCAGCACCGTTTGCAGGCAGAGGGACAGCCCCTGCCGCGCCGCGTCCGCCGCCTCGGCGGGGGCGAGCAGCAGCGCCGCGCCGAACAGCGCGAGCAGGACGAGCAGCGCCGCATTCTTGATCCGTTCCATGCGCATCACCTCGTCACAGCCTATGCGCGCCGACGGCGAAACAGGACAGGCAAGTTCCGCCCGCGCGGGGCATAGGATTTCAGACCGGGAGGGATGTGCATGGAGCAAATCAGCAAAACGCGGGAGCTGCGCGCCCGCATGGCGGAGCTGTTCGACCTGCCCGCCGACCTTGTGGCGGGCCTGGCGCATCTGGAGCTGCTGGGCGACCGCCAGCTGCTGCTGGAGGGGCACGGCGGCATCCTGGCCTACAGCGACACGCGCATTGACGTGTCCGTCGGCGGCATGACGCTGCGCATCGAGGGCGCGGCGCTCGCGCTGCGGAGCATGACCGACCGCGAGCTGCGCGTGCGCGGGCGCATCGACGGCATTTCCTTCGTGAGGTAGGCGCGATGTACCGGAAAATCGTTTCGCTGCTGCGCGGGGACGTGCGCGCGCGCGTCCGCTGCGCGTTTCCCGAGCGCGTGCTCAACGTCTGCGCCGCGCGCGCCATTCCCCTGCGCGAGCCGCGCTTCCTCGGCGCGGAGGAGCTGGCGTTCTCCGTGGACCGCCGCGACTGGCGGCGGCTGAAGGCCGCCTGCGCCGACCTCGGCGCGGAGGCGCACGTCGAGCGCGTGGCGGGCGTGCCGTTCCTGCTGGGGCGGCTGCGGCGGCGCTATGTGCTGCTGGCGGGCGCGGCGCTGTGCGCGCTGGGGCTGCTGGTCAGCAGCTGCTTTATCTGGGACATCCGGGTCGAGGGCAGCGACGCCGTGCCCAAGGAACAGATTCTGCGCGTTCTCGCGGACTGC
This sequence comes from uncultured Clostridia bacterium, assembly GCA_946411835.1. Lineage (GTDB taxonomy): Bacteria > Bacillota > Clostridia > Oscillospirales > Oscillospiraceae > Hominicoprocola. Next base: position 9,885 of record CAMKFK010000062.1, on the reverse strand, counting down.
GGCGTGCGGCGCGGCGCGTTTGCCAACGGCTTCCAGCAGCGCGACCTGTGCAACCGCGCCCTGCCGCGCCTGCCGGGGCTGGCGTGGCTGACGGTCAACGTGCGCGGCTGCCGCGCCACGGTCGTCGTGCGGGAGCGGGTGCCGAAGCCGGAGATCGTCAACGAGAGCGCGCCGACCAACGTGGTCGCCGCGCGGGACGCGCTGGTGACGGACGTGCGCGCGCTGGACGGGGAGGCGCGGGTGCTGCCCGCCGACGGGGAAACGCGGTCGTGGGCGGTGCTGTGGGGTGAAAAACGTGTAAAATTATGTGGAAAAGAGGGTAGTATTTTAGCGGCGGAATGTGATAAAATAATCAGTCGAAAACAGTGGACGCTGCCGGGCGGGCTCGTCCTGCCCGTGACGTGGGTGACGGAGACGTGCCGGGCGCGCGAGACGGTCCGCGTGACGCGGGAACGAGACGACGCGGAGGCGATCGGCCGCGCGGTGCTGGAGCGCGAGCTTGCCGCGCGCATCGGCGCGGACGGGGAGACGCTGTCCGCGCGCGTGAGCAGCGCCGTGCGCGGCGACCGGCTGCTCGTCACGCTCAGCGCGGAGTGCCGCGAGCAGATCGGGCGGGTCGTGCCCATCCCGATGGGATAGCAGCGCAGACAACACACAAAAGAGGATACAGCCATGGAACAACGCATCAGCATCGAACGCCTGGAGCAGGCGGTGAACCTGTTCGGCTCGTTCGACGAGAACATCCACCTCATTGAGACCGAGTTCGGCGTCTCGGTGGCGAACCGGGAGGGCGAGCTGCGCGTGAGCGGCGAGGACGAAAACGTCCTGCTCGCCGCGCGCGCGCTGACCGCATTGCTGACGCTCTCGAACCGGGGGGAGACGATCAACGAGCAGAACGTCCGCTACGTCATCGCCCTCGCCCGCGCGGGGCAGGAGGACAAGGTCAGCGAGCTGACGCAGGACGTGATCTGCATCAGCGCCAAGGGCCGCCCGATCAAGGCGAAGACCATCGGGCAGAAGAAGTACGTCGAGTCGATTTTTGAGAACGCCGTCACCATCGGCGTGGGCCCGGCGGGCACGGGGAAGACCTACCTCGCCGTTGCGGCGGCGGTGGCGGCGTTCCGCGAGCGCAGGGTCAACCGCATTATCCTCACCCGGCCCGCCGTGGAGGCGGGGGAGCGGCTGGGCTTCCTGCCCGGCGACCTGCAAAGCAAGGTCGACCCCTACCTCCGCCCGCTCTACGACGCGCTGTTCGACATGCTGGGCGCGGAGACCTACAACAAGTACCTCGAGCGCGGCAACATCGAGGTCGCGCCGCTGGCGTATATGCGCGGGCGCACGCTGGACGACAGCTTCATCATCCTCGACGAGGCGCAGAACACCTCCTGCGAGCAGATGAAGATGTTCCTCACGCGCATGGGCTTCGGCTCGAAGATGGTCATCACCGGCGACGTGACGCAGATCGACCTGCCGGCGGACAAGCTGTCCGGTCTCAAGCAGGCGGTGCGCGTGCTCCGGGACGTCGAGGGCGTGGGCATCCGCGAGCTGAACGATCAGGACGTGGTGCGCCACGTCATGGTGCAGCGCATCATCAAGGCGTATCAGGACTATGAGGACGCGCGCGAGCGCGCCGAGCGTCAGGCAAAGGCAAAGCAGAAGGGGAGGCGTTGACATGGCGGAGCGGCACGATATCCCCATCGCGGCGGATGTGGCGGGCGTGAGCGAACGCGCGAGGGCGCTGATCCGCCGGACCGTCCGCGCGGCGCTGGAGAGCGAGGGCGTGACCCTGCCCTGCGAGGTGGACGTGCTCGTCACCGACGACGCGGGCATCCGCGCCATCAACCGCGCGCAGCGGAACGTGGACGCGGCGACGGACGTGCTCAGCTTCCCCGCGCTGGAGCTTGCGGCGGGAGAGAAGCCCTCTGCGGACGACGCCGACCCCGGCACGGGGCTCGTCCCGCTGGGCGACATGGCGATCTCTTACGAGCGCGTCGCGGCGCAGGCGAGGGAGTACGGGCACTCGAAAAGCCGCGAGCTCTCGTACCTCGTGGCCCATTCGGTGCTGCACCTGCTGGGCTACGACCATCTGGACGAGGGCGAGCAGAAGGCGCTCATGCGCGCGCATGAGGAAGCGATCATGGACAAGCTGGAATTGAAGAGGTGAGAGGATGAGCATTACAAAATCCGCAATGATTACCCTGTGCGGCCGCCCGAACGTGGGCAAGTCGACGCTGACGAACGCGCTGGTGGGCGAGAAAATCGCCATCGTGAGCAACAAGCCGCAGACCACGCGCAACCGCATCTGCGGCGTGGTCAACCGGGACAATACGCAGTTTGTGTTCCTCGACACGCCGGGCTTCCACAAGTCGCGCAACCGCCTCGGCGACTATATGGTCAAGGTCGCGCGCGAGAGCATCGCGGATGTGGACGCTGTGGTGCTGCTGGTGGAGCCGACGGCGCGCGTCGGCATCCCGGAGCAGGAGCTGCTGCGCCGGATTCAGGAGGCGGGGCTGCCGGCGGTGCTGTGCATCAACAAGATCGACACCCTGCCCGACAAGGAGGCGCTGCTCGCCGTCATCGCCGCCTACACCGCCGCGCACGATTTTGACGCGGTCGTCCCCCTCTCCGCGCTGAAGAGGGACGGCGTCGGCGAGCTGATGGACGAGCTCTCCAAGTACGCCGCCGAGGGTCCCCAGCTCTTCCCGGACGGTATGGTCACCGACCAGCCCGACCGCCAGGTCGTGGGCGAGATCGTGCGCGAGAAGCTGCTGCGCAACCTCGACCAGGAGATTCCGCACGGCGCGGCGGTGGAGATCACCCGCTTCGCCGAGCGGGACGACGAGGTCATCGAGGTCGAGGCGACCATTTACTGCGAGAAAAAGAGCCACAAGGGCATCATCATCGGGCACGAGGGCGCTATGCTCAAGAAGATCGGCGCCGAGGCGCGCCGCGACATCGAGCGCTTTATGGGCGCGAGGGTCTACCTGCAAACGTGGGTCAAGGTCAGGGAAAACTGGCGGGACAGCATGAGGGACATCCGGTCGTTCGGGTACGACGACCAGTAATTCCCGCTTGTATCCGACAAAAAAGCGTTCATGCTATCCGTGAGGTGATCGTATGGACGGCTATTTCAGGCTGTTTTTCCAAACCGGGAACCCGGCGTTTTATCTGATGGCGAAACGAGGCGAGCACCATGCCGGAGAAGATCGTGACAAAGGGCGTCGTCCTGCGGGAGACGCAGACGAGGGAGACGGATAAGATCCTGACCGTGCTGACCGCCGAGCGCGGGCGGCTGCCGGTCATCGCGCGCGGCGCGCGCCGCCGGAACAGCCGTATCGCCGCCGCCAGCGAGCTGCTGGCGTTCTCGGAGCTGGTGCTCTACGAGCGGCGGGGCTGGTACCTGCTCGACGAGGCGTCCACGCTGGCGCTGTGGGACAACGTGCGGCGGGACGTGACGCTGCTGTCTCTCGCGTCCTACTTCGCGGAGATGACCGAGGCGGTGACGGTCGAGGAGACCCCCGCGCCGGAGACGGCGTCCCTGCTGCTCAACGCGCTCTATGCCCTCGACGCGACGGACAAGCCGCCGGAGCTGGTCAAGGCGGCGTTTGAGCTCAGGCTGCTCGCGCTGTCCGGCTACGAGCCGCTGGCGGGGCGCTGCGCCGTCTGCGGCCGGACCGCGCCGGAGGAGCCGCTGTTTGACGCGGAGCAGGGCGTGGTCGTCTGCCGTGCGTGCGCGGGCGCGGCGGCGCGGGGGCTGCTGCCGCTGGACGCCGGGTCGCTCGCCGCCATGCGCCACGTGCTCGGCGCGGAGCAGAAGCGGCTGCTGTCCTTCTCGCTCAACGGCGAGACGCGCCGCCGCTTCGCCGATGTGTGCGAGACCTTTGCGCGCCGCCAGCTCGACCGCGACTTCCGCACGCTCGACTTCTACCGCTCGCTGGCATTGCCCGGGAAATAGAGGAAGCGCTGAACCAAGCTCCGCGCACGTGGACGGATTCGGCGCTTCCGAACGGACCGCAGGGCGATTCCGAACGGCCCATTCGACAACATATGGCAATATTCGACAGAAAGATTACGGTGAGTTATGACACAACTCTTTGAAAAATCCATTCGCGTGCTGGAGCTGCCGCAGGTGCTGGCGCTTTTGGAGGGCCGCGCCGTCAGCGCGGCGGCGAAGGAACGCGCCCGCGCCCTGACGCCGGAAACCGACCCGGACGAGGTGCGCCGCCTGCTCGACGAGACGGACGCCGCCCGCGCCATGATCGCGCGCAAGGGCAGCCCGTCCTTCGGCGGGGTGAAGAGCGTGGCGGAGGCGCTGGGACGCGCGTCGCGCGGCGGGATGCTCAATCCGCGCGAGCTGCTGGACATCGCGGGACTGCTGAGCAACGTGCGCCGCGTGCGCGAGTACTTACCCGAGGACGGGGAGCCGACCGTTCTCGACAAGGTTTTCGCCTCCCTGCGTCCCAACCGCTATCTGGAGGACAAGATTCGCGCCGCCATCCTCAGCGAGGACGAGATCGCCGACGCCGCCAGCCCGGACCTGGCGGACATCCGCCGCCACAAGCGGGCGGCGGCGGCAAAGGGGCGGCAGATTTTGCAGAAGATCATCTCCTCGCCCAGCTACAAGAGCGTGCTGCAGGAGGCGCTCATCACCCAGCGCGGCGGGCGCTTTGTCGTGCCCGTCAAGAGCGAGTTCCGGGGCGAGCTGCCCGGCCTTGTGCACGACACCTCGTCCAGCGGCGCGACCGTCTTCGTCGAGCCGATGGGCGTCGTGCAGGCGAACAACGAGCTGAAGGAGCTGGAGGCGAGGGAGGAAAAGGAGATCGACCGCATCCTCATGGCGCTCTCCGCCGAGGCGGCGGGCTTTGAGGAGGATATCCTCTGGGACTATGACATTCTCGTCCACCTCGACCTCATCTTCGCGCGCGGCGAGCTGAGCTACGACATGGACGCCATGCGCTCGGAGGTGCGCGCCGGCGGCTGCATATCCCTGCGGCGCGCGCGGCACCCGCTGCTGGACAAGGCGAAGGCGGTGCCCATCGACATCGAGCTGGGGTGCGCCTTCGACACGCTGGTCATCACGGGCCCGAACACCGGCGGCAAGACCGTCAGCCTCAAGACGCTGGGGCTGCTGTGCCTGATGACCCAATGCGGGCTGCACATCCCCTGCGCCGACCAGAGCGTCGTGAGCGTGTTCGACGCCGTGCTCGCCGACATCGGCGACGAGCAGAGCATCGAGCAGAGCCTGTCTACCTTCTCCGCGCACATGACGAACATCGTGCAGATTCTGGACGAGGCGGACAGCGGCAGCCTCATCCTCTTCGACGAGCTGGGCGCGGGCACCGACCCCGTGGAGGGCGCGGCGCTGGCGGTGGCGATCATCGGTTCGGCGCGCGCGCGGGGCGCGAAGGTCGCGGCGACGACGCATTACGCCGAGCTCAAGACCTTCGCCATGACGACGGCGGGCGTGGAGAACGCCAGCTGCGAGTTCGACGTCGAGACGCTGGCGCCGACCTACCGCCTTCTCATCGGCGTGCCCGGCAAGTCCAACGCCTTCGCCATCTCCAAACGGCTGGGCCTGCCCGACCGCGTGATCGAAAGCGCTAAGGCGCAGATGAGCGGGGAGAGCGTCCGCTTTGAGGACGTGCTGACCCAGCTCGAACAGAAGCGGCAGGCGCTGGAGAAGGAGAAGGAGGAGGCGGACCGCCTGCTCCTCCGCCGCGAGGAGGACGCGCGCAAGGCGCGGGAATTTCGCGAGCAGATGGAGCGCGCGAAGGACAACGCTCGCAGCCGGGGCGAGGCGGAGGCGAAGCGCATCCTCGCCGACGCCAAGGCGGCGGCGGACGCGACCTTCCGCGAGCTGGACGCGCTGAAAAAGGAGCAGCGCAGGCTGGAGGCGCAGCAGATCAACGAAAAGCGCGCCGACATCCTGCGCGAGCTGAACGCCGCCCGCGAGCAGGTGGGCGAGCGCGACGCCGCCCGCGAGCCGATCCCAAAGCCCAGCCGCCCCATCGCGGCGGGCGACCTGGTCGAGATACCCGGCACAGGGCGGCGGGTCGAGGTGCTGTCCGTCAACGGGAACACGTTGGAATGCAAGGCGGGCGCGCTGCGCATGAAGATCAGGGCGGACGAGGTGCGCCTCATCGAGGACGATGAGCGCGCCGCCATCGCGCAGAAGGCCGCGCCCCGGTCCGGCGGGCGCGTCCTGCGCGGCGCCGGAACGCCCCGCGAGCTGGACATTCGCGGCATGGAGACCCTGGAGGCGGAGAGCGTCGTCGAGCGGTACATTGACGCCGCCGTCCTCTCCCGGCTGGAAACCGTCACCATCATCCACGGCAAGGGCACGGGCGCGCTGCGCAAGGCGGTGCACGCCCTGCTCAAGCGGAACAAGAACGTCAGGGCCTTCCGCCTCGGCGCGTTCGGCGAGGGCGAGGCGGGCGTGACCGTGGTGGAGCTGCGCTGAGCCGGGCGTTTTCCCCACCGCCGGACAGGATGCGGTGAAAACCATGTCATATCATGGGGGGTTGCACAAAAAACACGGTGGATTTTCGCAGGAAATATTCAGAAAGAGCATTGACGAAGTGCCGCCCTATGGTATAGAATAGGGCACAGTGGAGAATAAAGACTTCAGTAGAGGGGAGCTTATCAATATGTATACGCAGAATGTCATCATCCAAAATGAAGTGGGTCTTCACGCCCGTCCCGCCACGTTCTTCATCCAGAAGGCGAACGAGTACAAGAGCGGCATTTGGGTCGAGAAGGAGGAGCGCCGTGTCAACGCGAAGAGCCTGCTGGGCGTTCTCTCGCTGGGCATCGGCAAGGGTACGGCGATCACCCTGCTGGCGGACGGCTCCGACGAGAAGGAAGCCGTTGACGCGCTGTGCGAGCTGGTCTCCGGCAACTTCGGCGAATAATCCGACAAAAAAAGGGAAGAGGCGGTTTCGCGCTTGCGAGGCCGTCTTTTTTCTCGCGGAAAGAAAGGGATCGTATGACAAAGGACGAGCTGCGCGAGAAAGCGAACGACCTGCCGCTCAAACCGGGCGTGTACCTGATGATGGACAAGACCGGCAAGGTCATCTACGTCGGCAAGGCGAAGAAGCTCAAAAACCGCGTCAGCCAGTATTTCCAGGACAGCGCCGGGCACAACGAGAAGACGCGGCGCATGGTCGCGCAGGTGGACCGCTTCGACACGATTTTCGTGTCCACGGAGTTTGAGGCGCTGATCCTGGAAAACTCCCTCATCAAGCAGCATATGCCCCATTACAACATCCTGCTCAAGGACGACAAGGGCTACCCCTTCGTGCGGCTGGGCAAGGGGCCCTATCCGCGCTTTTCGATGGCGAACAGGCCCGCCGACGACGGCGCGCGTTACTTCGGGCCCTTCGGCGGGCGGAGCGAGACCCGCGCCGCGCTGGACGCGGTCTGCGCCGCGTTCCGGCTGCCCACCTGCGCGCGGAGCTTTCCGCGCGACATTGGGAAGGAGCGCCCCTGCCTCAACCACCACATGGGCCGGTGCGACGGGTTTTGCCGGGGCGTGCCCGACGAGGCGGAGTACGCGCGGCGCATGGAACAGGCGGTGCAGCTCCTCTCCGGGCACTACCGCGCCCTGACCCGCGCCATGCGCGAGGAAATGCAGCGCGAGGCGGAGGCGCTGCGCTTCGAGCAGGCGGCGGCGCTGCGGGACCGCGTTGCTGCCATCGAGACGCTGGGCAAGCGGCAGAAGGTCATCGCCGGCATCTGCGCCGACACCGACGTCTGGGGCGTGTACCGGGGCGCGGCAAGGTGCGGCTGGGCGGTCATCCACGTCGAGGAGGGCGCTGTCACCGGGCGCGAGACCGACGTGTTCACCGCGCCGACGGACGAGAGCGAGGCGGAGATGCTCGCGGCGCTGCTGTCCCAGTATTATCTGCCGCGCGCGGTGCTGCCGCGCGAGATCCTGCTGCCCTGCGAGACGCCGGACGCGGACGAGCTCGCCGCCGTGCTGTCCGACCGCGCGGGGCGCCGCGTCACGCTCCGCGTCCCCCAGCGCGGCGACCGCGCGGAGCTGCTGCGCATGGCGGAGCGCAACGCCCGGGAGGACGTGGAGCGCGTGACGACGGCGCAGGAGCGCGAGAACCGCACGCTGGTGACGCTGGCGCAGATGCTGAACCTGAGCGCGCCGCCGGAGCGCATGGAGAGCTATGACATCTCCAACACCGGCGCGAGCGACATCGTGGCGTCCATGGTGGTCTACGACGGCGCGAGGCCGAAAAAGAGCGCCTACCGCCGCTTCCGGATGAAAACCGTCGCCGGACGTCCCGACGACTATGCCTCCATGGAGGAGGTGCTGACGCGGCGCCTGCAGCGCTATCTGGACGGGGACGAGAAGTTCGCCCCGCTGCCCGACGTCATGCTCATCGACGGCGGCGCGACCCACGCGGCGGTCGCCGAGCGGGTGTGCGCGGCGCTGAACGTGCCGCTGCCGATCTTCGGCATGGTCAAGGACGACCGGCACCACACCCGCGCGCTCATCACCGCCGAGGGGCGGGAGATCGACCTGCGCGCCAATCCCGCCGTGTTCGCGCTCATCGGGCAGATACAGGACGAGACGCACCGCTTCGCCATCACCTTCCACCACGAGAGCCACAGCCGCTCCGCGACGCGCTCCGCGCTGGACGATATCCCCGGCGTCGGGCCGACGCGCCGGGCGGCGCTGTTGAAGGCGTTCAAGAGCGTCAAGGCGATCCGCGAGGCGGACCGCGAGACGCTTGCCAAGGTCGTGCCGAAGAACGCCGCCGAGGCGGTGTGGGAGCATTTTCACCCATCCAAACCAGACCCATAAAGAAAGCGACGGCGTGCGCCGTCGCTTTCTTTATGAGTTATGTGGATTTCTTGATAAGATACACGCCGAACGCCGTGGCGGGCAGGATGGTCGCCGCCAGGAAGACGGGGAAGAACCACGCGCCCAGCGGACGGGAGAGCGCGGCGCAGACCGTCAAATAGGCGATGCCGAGCGTCAGCGGCAGGCAGACCAGCGGCGAGAGCAGCGGCGGCGCGGGGATGCGGCGCACGTGCCCCGGGATGTTGAGGCGGATCGTCCCGGAGAAGGACAGCGCGGCGATGACGACCGCGTTGATTGCGGGCAGCAGGAGCAGCGCCGCCTTCGGGCCGAAGCCGTCCACCTCGCCCCGGAGGTTGAAGTGCATGGGGACCCGGCTGGGAATCTGCCCCCAGCGGAGCGCGAGAAACGCGACCGTGCCCAGCAGCACAAGGATGCAGAACGCCATCAGCACGGCGCGGATGATTCGAACCATACCCTCACCTCCATACGATTCTTCAACAAAACCCTTCCATTCGCTTCGGCATATTTTCCGTCATACTTCGTTGTCGTCCTTGACGGGCGTCAGCCCGCCTGCGTCCTCCGCCTCGTCTGACGAAAAATCTTCTCGAAGCTCGGTGGAAGCGTTTTGCCGGAGAATCGTATCACGCAATGGTGATATCCGGCGGCCTGTCGATGTCCTCGCCGACATATTTGCCGTCCTTCTTCCGCTGGCGCACGCATTCGGTCAGCAGGTACTCGATCTGCCCGTTGACGCTGCGGAAATCGTCCTCCGCCCACGCGGCGAGCGCCGCGTACAGCTTCGCGTTCAGGCGCAGGGGTACCTGCTTCTTTTCCTCCGCCATGGCTCAGTACAGGCTGCCGGAGTTCACCACCGGCTGCGCGTTCTGGTTGCCGCAGAGCACCACAAGCAGGTTGCTGACCATCGCGGCCTTGCGCTCCTCGTCCAGCGCGACGACGTTGTTCTCCTTGAGACGGTCCAGCGCCATCTCTACCATGCCGACCGCGCCGTCCACGATCATCTTGCGCGCGTCGATGATGGCGCTCGCCTGCTGGCGCTGGAGCATGAC
>CAMKFK010000061.1 GCA_946411835.1 uncultured Clostridia bacterium | reverse complement strand
GTAGCATTTGGAAGAGTTTTGTTCATATTATGTTAACTTATTCAATTGCCGTGAGAGAAAAATACTTGCAATTTGCTGCATTTCTGTTAATATAGTATCCGGTGAAGATTGCGGCTAAACCAAATTCAAATGAAAAGGGTGGGTGCCAAAACATGACGATTTTTAATGTGATCTCGCTCTTCGGCGGGCTGGCGCTGTTCCTGTACGGCATGAGGCTAATGGGAAACGGCCTCAAGGAAAGCTCCTCCGGCGCGATGAAGACCGCGATGGAGAAGGTGACAAACAACCCGGTGGTGGGCTTTTTTCTCGGCCTGATCGTCACCGCCGTCATCCAAAGCTCCACGGCGACCATTGTGCTGACCTCGGGTCTCGTCGGCGCGGGCGTCATCACGCTGCACCAGTCCCTCGGCGTCATCATCGGGGCGAACGTCGGTACGACCATCACCGGGCAGATCATCCGCCTGCTTGACCTCAACAGCAGCGGCGGCGCGTCGTGGGTCGACCTGTTCAAGCCCTCCACGCTGGCGCCGCTTGCCGCAATCATCGGCATCCTGATGATTATGGCGATCAAGACGCGGCATTCCGGCGTCATTGGACAGATTGCCATGGGCTTCGGCATCCTGTTCACGGGCCTTCTGAACATGACCGCCGCCGTCAGCCCTCTGTCCTCGTCCGAGAGCTTTGCGAGTATGTTTGTCGGGCTGTCCGACACGCCTGTGCTTGGCTTTCTTGCCGGTACCGGCGTCGCGTTCCTGATTCAGAGCTCGTCGGCGACCATTGGTATTTTGCAGGCGCTGTCCACCACGGGCGCGCTGACCTTCAGCTCGGTGTATGCGATTATCATCGGCGTCAACATCGGCGACTGCGTAACCACCGCCATCGTCTGCTCCATCGGCTCCAAGGCGGATGCAAAGCGAACGGGTATTGTGCATATTCTCTTCAACATATGCGGCTCGGTGCTTGTCATTGCCGCCATCATGATCCTGCGCGGAACAGGCGCGCTGGACACGCTGTGGGATCGGACCATGACCTCCGGTCTGATTGCCAATGTGCATACGGCGTTCCGTCTGTTCTCCGCCATCGTGCTGCTGCCGGTGTGTGCGCAGTTTGAAAAGCTCTCCCGCATCATCGTCAAGGACGATCAGAAGCTCGGCACCAGCGTCGAGAAGGAGCTGGAGCTGCTGGATGAGAAGTTCTTTACCTCCCCCGCGCTGGCGCTCTCCGGCGCGTCCTCCGCCATCTCTACCATGGCGAAGCTGGCGCGCGAGGGCGTGCTCAACGCCATGGACGTGCTGCTGAGCTTTGACCAGCATAAGATCGACGTCATCAATGAGAATGAGGACAGCATCGACCTGCTTGCCGACCGCGTGGACAACTACCTCATCAGGCTCTCGCCTCACGCGCAGATGGGCCACAGCAACGAGCTGCTGAACTACTATATCCAGTGCTTCTCGGAGTTTGAGCGCATCGGCGACTATGCCGTCAACCTCACGGAGAACGCGCAGGAGCTGTATGGAAAGGGCATCACCCTCTCCGACACGGCGCAGCGCGAGCTGCGCGTCATGCGCAACGCGCTCTCGGAGATTCTGGATTATGCGTACCGGAGCTTCACCGCGCTGGACATGCGCACCGCGCGCCAGATCGAGCCGGTGGAGGAGGTTGTGGACGATCTTGTCGCCACGCTGCGCGCCAACCACATCAAGCGCGTGCGGGACGGCGCGTGCACCACCATCGCGGGATTGACCTTCCTTGATATCCTTGTGAACATCGAGCGCATCTCCGACCAATGCTCCAACCTGGGCGTCTACACGCTTTCCCAGTCGGACAGCACGATCATGAGCAATCACCACGAGTATATCCACCAGCTCCATCAGGGCGTCAACGAGGAATATAACCGCAAGTACAGCGATTCCCACGAAAAGTATTTCGGCGAGCTGGAGAAGGCGGAGGCGCAAGCGTGACCGTCGGCGGCGCATTCCGCCGATCATAAGGAGGCGGCTATGTACGATATTGTTGTCATCGGAGGGGGCCCTGCCGGGCTGACCGCCGCCGTGTATGCCAGACGCGCGGGAAAGACCGTTCTCGTGCTGGAGAAGGACGGCTTCGGCGGTCAGATCACCCAGTCTCCGCGCGTGGAAAACTTTCCGGGCTTTGTTTCGATCTCCGGCACGGAGCTGGCGGACCGACTGCTGTCGCAGGCGATGGAGCAGGGCGCGGAGGTCGAGCTGGAGGAGGCCTCGGCGCTGAGGATGGACGGCGCGGACAAGACGGTCGTCTGCGCCTCGGGCGCGACCTTTGCGGCAAGGGCGGTCATTCTCGCCGCCGGCGCGAAGCCGAGGCAGCTCGGGCTGGCGCGGGAGGCGGAGCTGACCGGAAACGGTGTGAGCTACTGCGCGGTTTGCGACGGCGCGTTCTATCGGGATGGCGTCGTTGCGGTAGTCGGCGGCGGCAGCAGCGCCCTGCAGGACGCGCTGCTGCTCGGCGAGACCTGCCGAAAGGTCTATCTCATCCATCGGCGCGACAGCTTTCGGGGCGAGCAGGCGCTGGTCTCCGCGCTGAAAAAGCGCGGCAACGTGGAGCTTGTCCTGAACGCGCGGGTGCGGGAGCTCCTGGGCGGGGACGAGTTGACCGGCGTGGTCGTGGAGCAGTCGGGCGGGACGCGGACGCTGGCGATTGAGGGGCTGTTTATCACCGTTGGCGGACAGCCGGACCTTGCCGCCTTCGCGCCCCTTCTCCGACTGGACGGCGCGGGCTACGCCGACGCCGCCGAGGATTGCCGCACGCCGACGGAGGGCCTGTTTGTCGCGGGGGACTGCCGCGCCAAGGCGGTGCGTCAGTTGACCACCGCCGTCGCGGACGGCGCGGTCGCCGCCCTCGCCGCCGCAGAATGGCTGGACAGCCTATGAGCGACGAATCGACGCAGAGCGCGCGCTGGCGCGTGCGCTTCTTCGGGCGTGTGCAGCACGTCGGTTTCCGCTACACGGCGTTTTACCTGGCCCGTGAGCTGTACCTGACCGGCTGGGTGGACAACCGCGAAGACGGCAGCGTGGAGCTGGAAGCGCAGGGACGGCTCAGCGCGCTGCGCCAGCTCATCATCCGGCTCAAGAGCAAGCCGCACATCCGCATCGACCACATGGAGGTGCTGGAGCTCCCGCCCGACCCGTATGAGCGCAAATTTGAAATCAGAGGCTACTGACCCATACGGTCAGCAGCCTCCCAGCCCGTCAAAAAAGCCCCGCAAAATTTCGCGCCCGCAGGCGCGAAATGAGCCGAATTCCTTTTTCTGACGACATGTGCGTCAGAAAAACACCTTGCGCGGAACGTTCGCACGATTTCGCCGCGAAACGCGGCGAAATCGTGCGAGGAGCGGAGCGAAACCCCCTCAAAAAAGTGGCAAAGCCACTTTTTTGACACTCTGAGAGGCTACTGACCCATACGGCCAGCAGCCTCTTTTCACTCGCGCAGGACGCGCTCGAAGAACGACTTGACCAACTCGGTGTAGCGCGGCGTGTCCGCCAGATAGCTGACGCCGTGCCCCGCGCCGGGGAAGGTGTGGTACTCGATGCGCGCGGGATTGGCGTCGGCGATTTGCCGACTCATGGCGCAGGGCACAAAATCGTCGTCCTCCCCGTGGATCAGCAGGATGGGCACCCGCGCGCGCTTCACCGCCTCGGCAGCGTCCGCGCCGTTGGGGTTGAAGCCGCCGTAGAGCCGCGCGCTCAGCACCGCAAACGGCCAGACCGCCTCTGCGGGAAACCCGCGCTGCCGCCCGACCTCGCAGATGATTGCGCGCGGCGAGGTGAAGGGACAGTCCGCGATGACGCCGCGCACATTCTCCGGCAGCGGCAGGGCCGTCGCCATTAGCACCGCCGTCGCTCCCATGGAAATACCCGCGAGCACAATGCGCACGCCGCTGCCAAAGCGCTCGACGGCGTAGTTCGCCCAGCGCACAACGTCGTAACGCTCGTTGACGCCGAAGCTGATCGTGTGCCCCTCGCTGGCGCCGTGGGCACGCTGTTCGATCAGCAGGACGTTGCAGCCCGCCTGAAAGCAGACGTCCGCACCGCCGCAGAAGTCCCGCGACGGCGTGCCCCGATAGCCGTGGCAGAGGATGGCGAGCGGCGCGCCGTCGCGGCTGTGGAAGTAGCGTCCCGCGAGGCGCAGCCCGTCAAAGGACGTGACGAACACGCGCTCATAGGGACGCGCGTTGAGACGGTCGATCAGCGAGACGCTCCGCGCGCGCTCGCCCTCCGAGCGGTGGGGCAGCGCGAAGAAATAGTCGTCGCCCTGGCGGCCGACGGGGGAGTAGTATATGTAGCGGTAGAGGCGATGCAGGGCAACCGTCGCGCCGACCCCGAGCGCGGCGGGCAGAAAGAATGATTTTTTCATGGTATCCTCCCAGAGTCAAAAATGTGAGGCTATTGACAAATCAGCCGCGCCATGGTCTCATACAGGCGATCCGGCTCGATGGGCTTAGAGAGATGGGCGTTCATGCCCGCCTGTAGGGAGCGCTCCACATCCTCGTCGAAAACGTTGGCGGTCATGGCGATGATCGGGATGGACCGGGCGTCCGCGCGGTCCATGGCGCGGATGGCGCGCGTGGCGGACAAGCCGTCCATCACCGGCATCCGCACATCCATCAGAATCGCGTCGTAGTAGCCTGCGGGATGGTCGCGGAACATCTGCACGGCACGCTCGCCGTTTCCCGCGCGCTCGCTTTCGATGTCCTCCAGATCGAGCAGATCGGCGAGGATTTCTGCGTTTTGATCCACGTCCTCCGCCATCAGGACGCGGCGTCCGGCGAGAAGGCCGTCGGCGTAACCCTCTGCCGCGCTGTCGCCCTGTTCCGTGCCGCTGCGACTGGCAAGGATGCTGCTGAGCATTCGCAGCAGACTGTCGGGAAACAGCGGCTTGGACAGGATACCGTCCACGCCGTCCTTGTCCGACTTGTTTTCGATGTTTTCCCAGCTGTAGCCGGTCAGCATGATGACGGCGGTCTCGCCGCCGTCGAAGCTGCGCAGTGCGCGCGTCAGCTCCGCGCCGCTCATCATGGACATCCGGTAGTCGGTGAGCAGCACGTCGTAGCCCTGCCCGCGCTCCCGCGCCTCGCGCAGGACCCGCATGCCCTCGCGAGGGTCGGTGGCGGTGTCTGCCGCCACGCCGAGGGAGCTCAGCACGATCTGCGTGTGCTCGCAGGCGATCTCATCGTCGTCCACCACGAGCGCGCGCAGGCCGGCGGGCAGCGTGTGTGCGTTCTCCGCCTCGGCGGAGCGCTCGGAGGCGTGCAGCATGACCGTCACGGTGAAAATGGAGCCGACGCCTTTTTCGCTCTCGACCTCGATATCGCCGTGCATCATTTCAACGAAGGTTTTGGTGATTGCCATGCCGAGACCGCTGCCGCCATAGCGGTTGGTGGTGGTGGCGTCCTCCTGCGAAAAGGCGTCAAAAATCCTGGGGATGAAGGACTTGTCCATGCCGATGCCTGTGTCGCGCATCGAAAAGCGCAGGGTGCACATCCCCTCGGAGCGCTGCACCTCCGTCACCGTCAGCGTGACGCTGCCGGGGGGATCGGTGAACTTGACGGAGTTGCCGAGGATATTGATGAGCACCTGCTTGAGCTTGAGATCGTCGCCGCAGTAGTAGTCTGCCACGCGGCCGATGATGTTGCACTCGTAGAGCAGGCCCTTGTCCATGCATTGACCGTTGATGATGATGTTGATCTGGTCCAGAAACTCGCGGAAGAAGAACTCTTCGTTCTTGAGCGCCATACGCCCGGACTCGATGCGGCTCATGTCCAGAATGTCGTTGATGAGCTCCAGCAGATGCCGCGCGCTCGCGCCGATTTTCTCCAGCTGCTCGCGCGTCTGGGGCTGGAGGTCCGGGTTGCGCAGGGCGATGTTGTCCAGACCGATGATGGCGTTCATCGGTGTGCGGATCTCATGGCTCATGTTGGACAGGAAACTTGTCTTGGCACGGCTGGTTTCCTCCGCCAGCACCTTTTCGATCTCGATCTGACGCTCGCGGCGCTGCATATGGCGGTTGATGTCGAAGAGGATCAGCAGCGCGACGATAATCAGCGACAGCTGAATGGTGAGGCTGAGAATGAAGCTGTGGTTGACGGCGCCCAGCACATCCTCCACATAGGCGACGGCGGGCTGCTTCGCGCCGCTGACGATGTCCGCGCTCGCCTGATACAGGCGGTCCATGTAATAGGACTGGATGGGCGTGACGGCGCGCTCGATGGACTTTTCCACGGTCTGGCGCATCCAGACGCTCGATGTGAAGATGATGAGCCCCAGCATGACGACCCATGCCACAATGGAGCGTCCGAACCGGCGCTCCTTGTCGCGATAGAGGATGAGGCGGAAATTCAGAAAGCCCAGAATGCTCCAAACGGCAAGGACCAGATAGGATTCCGTGGACAGCGTGTTCACGGAGGTGAGGTTGGGCACCAGAAAGCATAGCGTGAACAGCAGCGACAGCACAACGCCGACGGCGCCGACGGCGCTCATGGTCCTGTTGTGCTCGCGGCGTGCCAGTCTCAACACCGAGGCGGAGGCAAACACATAGGCGATGGTCGCGCCGATGGTGGTCACATCCACGACCCAGCTGATCGCCGTGCGTCCGAGAAAGGACAGCGGCACGGAGACAAGCAGGATGAGCAGGATGGCGTTTGAGGGCGCGCGGCGCTCGTCCAGCCGCCCCACCCATTCGGGGAACAGCCCATCGTCGGACATGGCGCACAGCAGGCGGCTGAGGGCGATGTAGTTGCCGATCAGTCCGGTGAAGATGCCGCATATCGCCGCCGCGCAGAGGATTGCCACGCCGGGCGTGCCTAGGGCGGTATACGCGCCGAAGAAGGTGGGCTGGGACGCGGGACCGGAGAAGCTGCCGAGCTTCTGCGTGTAGCCAATCCAGCTCTCACAGCCCTCGGGCAGGGCGGTTACGGCAAGCAGCGTGAGCAAGTCATAGACAAGCCCCGCCGTCAGGACGGCGGCGGCAAGGATCGCAAAGGTGTGCTTGAGCTGGAATTTTGACTCCCCGGCGGAGTGGCAGACGGATTCAAAGCCCACAAACGCCCACGGCGCCAGCGAAAAAATGGTGACGACGCCGCCGAGCGGCGTGTGCGCGGGGGAGTAGGCGGGCTCGAACGAAACGGGCGCGGGACTGCGCGCCAATGCCGCAGCAAAACAGACGACGACGCTGCCGAGCAGCAGCAGCGCCATAACGATCTGCGTGTGCGCCGCCGCGCGCAGACGCAGACAGAGCGCGGCGGCGAGCGTCAGCGATGCGATGACCAGGATCAGCTCGCCCATATACACGTCAAAGCCCGCGATTTGGTAGTGAAAGCCAAACTGGAAGGCGTTTCCCAGCACCGTGCGCAGGATGAGCGGCAGCGCCGTGGCGTTTGCCCAGAGGATTGCGCCGTAGGTCAGGATCAGGAACCACGCGCTGACGTATCCGTGATCCGACTGGAAGCACTGCTTGGTATAGGTGTAGATGCCGCCCACGTCATGGGGGAAGCGGTTCATCAGATAGTGGAAGTTGGCGCTCAGGATCAGCATGACGACCGCCCCGGCGGTGATGCCGAGCACAGTGCCGATCGGGCCGGCGATGGGAAGGAAGGTGCTGCCGGGCATGACAAACGAGCCCCAGCCGACGGCACAGCCAAAGGCGAGCGCCCACGCGCCGAGAGCGGACAGGTAAGGGGCGCGCTCAGGGGCGTCGCTTTTCTTGGGATTTCTCATTCGCGGTCAGCTCCTTTGCGGCGCTCAGCCGTTTTCATACTGTGCGATGCCCTCCGCAGTCTTGCGGTAAAGCGCGCCGATGGCGTTGAGCCTGTCGTGAACCTCGCCGTCGCTCATGCGGCGCGGATTGCCCGGCCGGAACTCCTCCGCGATGTCGGAGGCGGCGGCGAGCTTTGTGAGGCCGAGGTTGCCGCACACGCCCTTGGCGGCGTGCGCCGTCTCAAAGAGGGCGGTGGGCTCCATGCCCTCGCCTGCGATGAGCAGCGCGTCAACGACGCCGCTTTTCGCCAGCTTGCGGATGTGCTTGTCGAGCAGCTTTTCGATGCGCAGCACGCGCATCGCCTGCTCATAGTCCCCGTCAATGGCATGATACAGCTCCTGAAGTGTCATGTTTTCCAAACTCCTTTCTATGCGCAGCTCGCGCTCAATCAGCGTTTCAGACAAGGCCTGTCTTGAAATACGACAATCCTTGCGGAATATGATCCGTCATGCTTCGCCGCCGTCCCTGGCGGGCGTCGGCCCGCCTGCGTTTTCCGCTTTGCATGGGGAAGCGTCTGCTCGCAAATCCAAATCCTGTTTTCGTGGGAGGACAACATCAAAGGGCTTTGCGGCGCAGCCCGCCGCGCCCATTTTCCGCGTCCGGAGCTCTGCGCTGTGCCGCCGGATCCGCGAGGAACCGGTCATGCCTGTTCCTCTTCGACCTCGCGTGCGTCGCCGACCAGCCTGCGCAGCGTGTCGTTCAGCAGCTCCGCGTCTGCGGGCTTGGCAAGGTGTACGTTCACGCCTGCGGCCAGCGAGTGCCGGACGTTCCCCGAAAGAGAGCCGGACGTCAGCGCGATGATGGGCACGGTTTTCGCGTCCGGCCGGTTCAGCGCGCGGATACGGCGCGCCGCCTCCATGCTGTCCATCTCCGCCATGCGCAGGTCCATCAGGATCGCGTCAAAATAGCCCGGCGGGGCGCCGTTGTACAGCGCCAGTGCGCGCCGCCCGCTCTCCGCGTACTCGGTTTTGACGCCCTCGGGCGACAGAAGCTCCGCGACCAGCCTCGCGTTTGCCGGATTGTCCTCGACGATCAGCAGACGCCGCCCCGCCAGCGAGCGCTTCGGCGGCGCGGGGATATCCTCCGCGCGCGCATCCTCCGCTTCCTCGGCCGGCTCCAGCGGCAGCGTGACGGTGAAGGTGGAACCGGCGTTCTGTTCGCTCTGCACCGTGAGCGCGCCGCCCATCTCCTCGATCAGACGTTTGACACGCGCAAGGCTGCGTGCGGAGCCGTCAAAGAGCGAGGAAAGGCGCGCGGCGTCCATGCCGACGCCGGTGTCGGAGACGGTGAAGCGCAGGCCGCGCACATCCCCGTCCCCATCGGCGCGCTCCACGTCGAGCCGCACGATGCCGGGTGCGTCCGTATATCGCACGGCGTTGTCCAGAAGGGCGAGCAGCGCCTCGGTCAGCCGCGCCTCGTCGCCGAGGCAGCGCCTGTCCGCGCGCTGAGAAACGTAGTAGGTCAGGCCCTTTTCGCCGCACAGCGCCTGAATAACGGCGCTGACCCGCCCCAGCGCGTCTGAGAGCCGGAACGTCTCGCTGCGCGGCGCGCTCACGCCGTCTTCGGCGCGGGCGATTTCCTGCATCCCGTCGATGAGGCCAAGCAGACATTGGGCGCTCAGGTCAAGCGCCTCCAGCCCTTCGCGGCAGCAGGGAGGCGCGTCCGGCTCGTCCAGCGCGGCACGGTCCAGCGCGCGGATGGCGCTTGTCGGTGCGCGCAGGACGCGGCTCATGGCGGCAAGCTCGCCGATCCTTGCGCGCAAGCGCGCCGTCTCCGCCGCGAGCTCGTCCGCAGCCGGGGCGTTCTCCGACGGTCCGCGCTCCGCCGGCGACGAATGGGGCGCCGTGAACTCCGGCGCGATAAACTCGATCGGCTCGACCTCCGGCGGCTCCCTGTTCGCGGCGCGCTGGGCGACCTCCTCGAGCAGGTGGTTCATGACGAGCGCGAGCACGCCGCCCGCGAGCAGGATGACCGTTACAGCCGGACCGGGCTGACCGAAGATACCCGCCGCCAGACCGCACAACAGGAGCAGCGCCGACAGCGCGGCGGGAAGAAAGGGGAGCTTGGGCGGAAGCTCCGGAAGCTCCAACTGCCGCACACGGCGGGCGACGTCGACGGAGTCCCGGATATTGTAAGCCATCAGCGCGCAGCCGAGGCAGATGAGAAGCCGAAACATGCGCTGTTTGCCTCCTTATGGGCGAAATCAAAAGCCGCATTGCAAATCAACCATATATTAGCATAAATTGAAAGGGTGCACAACGTTTTTCAGATAAAAAGAGAAAGAAAAACAAACGAAAACGACCGCCCCGTGGACCGGGACGGTCGCTGTGTATTTGGTTTGCGGCGTTATGCCCGGAGACGGCGTCCGCCATCCCTCGCCCCGCGCAGGGAAACGGCTCAAAACGGCGCCGGACGCGCCCGCTCAGACAAGGCCTAGGTCGGCTGCGTCGAAGGGGTCGCCGCACTGCGGGCAGAACTTCGGCGGGTTCGCCGGGTCGGCGGGCGTCCAGCCGCACTTGTCGCACTTGTACTGGGGCGCTCCGGCGGGCTTGGGCGCGCCGCACTCAGGGCAGAATTTGCCCGTGCCGGTCGCGCCGCAGCGCGCGCACGTCCAACCGCCGGCGCTCTGGGGCGCGGGGCGCTTCGCGCCGCATTCGGGACAGAACTTGCCGCTTACGCTCTTGCCGCAGCCCGGGCAGACCCAGCTGTCAGCGGCGGGGGCGGACTGCTGCGCGCCCATCTGGAACAGGGAGGCGGCGTTCATGCCGCCCGCGTTCATCGCGGCGTTCATGCCCATGAAGCCCATCACGGGACCGGCGGCGGTGTTGGCGGCGGCCGCCTTCATCGCGTCCGCCTGCGCGCCGGTCAGGTGCGCCGCCGCCATGCGCGGGTCGCGGAACGCGGCGCTGCGCTGGAGCTCCTTGATGAGCGCCTCGTCCTCCTCGCTCGCCTTGACGGAGCTGACGCCGACGGAGACGATCTCGATGCCGCGCCGGTCACGCCACTTGGCGGACAGCTCCGCGTTGAGCGCGTCCGCCATCTCGGTCGTGTGCCCGGGCAGCGCCGAGTAACGCACGCCCATCGCGGAAATGCGGGCGAAAGCGGGCTGAAGCGCGGTCAGCAGCTCGGTTTTGAGCTGACCGTCGATTTGGTCGCGCGTGTAATTGCCCGCGACATTGCCCACAACGTTGGTGTAGAACAGCACCGGGTCGATGATGTGGTAGCTGTACTCGCCGAAGCAGCGGATCGAGATGTCCATGTCCAGCCCGACGTTCGCGTCCACCACGCGGAAGGGCACGGGCGAGGGCGTGCCGTACTTGTTGCCCATCAGCTCGCGGGTGTTGACGTAGTACACGCGCTGATTCTTGGCGGGCTTGCCGCCGAAGGCAATGCGCCTGCCGAGGTTGGCAAAGGTCTGCTTGATGTTTGCGCTCAGCTTGCCGTAGAACAGGGACGGTTCAGTCGTGTTGTCGTAGATGTACTCGCCGGGTTCGGCGCAGAGCTCGGCGATTTTGCCCTGCTCGACCACGATGGCGCACTGTCCGTCCGCCACGGCGAGGATGGAGCCGTTGGAGATGATATTGTCCGAGCCGCCGCCCGCGCGCTTGCGCGCCTTGGCGAGCAGCACCTCGTCGCTCAGCGCGTCACAGAGGAAATAGTCCCGGTAGGTGTCGGCGAGAACGCCGGTCGCGGCGTTCACCGCCGCTGCGATCAATCCCATAGCATATACCCCCTTAAAAAATCGTTGTTGGTCCGCAGTGTGCGCGGAAAATCATATACAGTATAGCCGCGCCGCGAGGCGATGTCAAGCGCCGTGCAGATAAAGGCACGGCGACAGCATTTACTTTCTTAAGCCGACGTGATACTATGTCAACTCAAG
>CAMKFK010000060.1 GCA_946411835.1 uncultured Clostridia bacterium | reverse complement strand
TTGAGTTGACATAGTATCACGTCGGCTTAAGAAAGTAAATGCTGTCGCCGTGGGAGGACACGGTACTGGATTTGGTGCGAAACTGCACCCTCGGCGCTGACTACGCCGGGGAGATCGCCATGGAGTCCATCGGCGCGGTCTTTGCCGATACGCACGAAGCCTACGATGAAAAGTGGGAAGCGGAGGTCTATGTATTCTTCGACCCCGTGTTTGACGAGCTTCACGCGCTGTGCCTTGCGTATGAGCAGGCAAAGGGCGTTCAACCGGGTCAAAACCCGTATCGGCTCGCCGTCCAAAAGGCGATCCGCAGCGGGCTGTACTTCGGCGATTGCTCCTATGACTACTGGTACTACGACGGCACCCAGCGGGACAAGACCTGCAAGCTGGTCTTGAAGCTGTACCCGGAATACTGCTGCTACTACGAGATCGCGGGAGGACTTCTGGACATCTACGACGCCTTTTGCGACCAGATCAAACGATTGAAGGGAGAACTGAACATGAACGACACGGCAACGCTGCCGGAGGCGGCGTGATGCGCGGCGAACTGGACACCGTGATCCGCTTATCCTCGGAACGGGCGGAGATCACGGTGGAGCAGACAGACGAAGCGGGCGTCACCGCGCGAAAAAGCATGTCCGCGGAGAGCTTCGCCAAGTGCGTCCTCGGCAGCCGCTTTGACGAAACGGCGCACCATACCGGCCTTTTGCCGGAGAACTGCATCGCGGCGACGGTCAGCGACGGCAGGACGGTGTACTACATCCGCCACCCGCGTCTGTGCGCGGACGTCAGCTACTTTGGCACGGAGTACCCCGATTTTCCCTTGCCGCGTCTGGTGTTTGCCTTTGGACTGGACACGCAGAGCGGCAAGGTAATCAGCCGGAAGCTGTGCGTGGTAAAGGACGAACGCCCCACGCCGGAAACTCCCACCTATTATTATCCGTTTTCCAACGTGTTTCAGAGCAGCGACATCTGCATCGGCAACAATGAACTGCCGACGTACAAAGACCCGGCGCGGCTGCATACGCTTGCGGATTACATCCTGCGACTGCCGAACAACAACGATATGTTCAGCGAAACACACAACCGGCTGGGTCTCGGCTACCGCGACCTGCTGGAACACTTGAAGGACAAGCCGAGTGCGTACTACTACACGGACGTGCTGGTTCCGAACGGCAAAACACTGAAGGATTTTATGAACGGGAGGTAAGAGCGTGCAGAAGGATTTCAGGCAGATTCAGGCGGAGCTGGCAAAGCCGTTCGCACCGGAGGATCTGGAATGGCGCATTCAGGTGACCAGTCAGGACAAGAGCAAGGGACTGGCGGTGCCATATGTGACGAACCGCGCCATACAGGACAGGCTCGACGAGGTGGTCGGGTCGGAGAACTGGCGCAACGAGTACCGCCCGTGGCATAAGGGCGAGAAGAAGGAAGCGCAGCTTTGCGGCATCTCCATCTATCTGGAAGAGCGCAAGGAGTGGCTGACCAAGTGGGACGGCTCGGAGGATTCCGACATCGAGCCCGTCAAGGGCGGTCTGTCCGACTCCATGAAGCGTGCGGCGGTGCAGTTCGGCATCGGGCGGGTGCTCTATAAGATGAACACCGTCTGGGTGCAGGTCGAGCAGAAAGGCAGGAGCGTCGTCATCAAAGACGCAGAGCGTCCGAGGCTCGACAAGGCGTATCTGGATATGCCGAACCGGCTCGGGATGCTCCCCGCGCAGGCGGGCGCTCTGCAAGCCCAGCTCACGCCAATGCAGGACAGCGCCGCGCCGCAGACAGCCACGAAACAGGAAGCGCCCACGCCACCGCGCAAGAGCGCGCCGCCTCCGGCAAGCGGCAAGGTGACGCAGTTCCCTGTACAGCGACTGACATGGCAGTACAAGGTCGTGTCGGTCAAGGTGCAGCCGGGTATGTCCCAGCCGCCGAGCATGATGCTCACGCTTGCGACGCCGGACGGCGCACAGCTTCGCGCGTTCTATCCCAAGGAGGCGCGGGAGCTTACGCAGGGAGCGCTGCTCTGCGACGTGGAGCTCTCACAGCGGAAGCAGGGCTCCGTGGTGTTCAACCTGCTGAAAAGCTATCGGGTCATTCCGAACGAACGGGCGGCGTGAGAAAGGAGATCGAACATGAACCCCATCAGACGTTTTGAAATTACCGGCATGAGCATGTCGGGCTTCAAGTGCTACGAGGATGCCATGACGGCGGAGTTCGGCGAACAGACCGTCATCACCGGCGGCAACGGGCGCGGCAAATCCAGCGTGGCGGACGCCATTGCGTTCGCCGTGACGGGCAAGCCGTTCTTCGGCGAATCCGGCATCGACCGGCTGTATGCCGACGGCAGCAAAGACTTGAACGTGTCGCTGAGCATCACCGACGAGAACGGCGCGGAGCATTTGCTGACCCGCGAGCGTCGCAACGACCGCATGACGATCACCTACGACGGACGCGAGCTGCGCCAGTCCGATTTGAACGTCCTGTTCGGAGAAAAGGACGTATTCCTGTCCATCTTCAACCCGCTGTACTTCATCGAGGAGCTGGGGGACGACGGGCGCAGGCTGTTGGAACGGCACCTGCCCGCTGTTCCGCACGAGTCCGTGATGGCGCTGCTCAACAAAGACGTGCGGGAGCTAATCGGCAGCGAGGAGATCCTCTCGCCGGACACCTATTTGAAGCGTCGGCGCGAGGAGCTGCGAGAGCTGGAGGACAGCGTGATCTACCTCACGGGGCAGAAGGATCACGCCGAAACGCAGCGGCTGGAAGCAAAGCAGCGCGCCGCCGCCCTCTCCGGCGAGATCGCCGGCATCGAGGGCGAAATCAGGGCGCTGGAAGAGAAACGTTTTTCTGACGGCAGCTTGGAGGACGTACAGGAGCGGCTCACCGAGCTGAGCGCCCGCTATGAGGAGCTGGCAAAGGAGCCGTCGGAGGCCCCGGACACATCCAAGCTCGACGGCGAGCTCAATGCGCTGCATCGGAAGCTGGGCGAGCGGAGCGCGGAGCAGTACGCGCCCAAGTATGCCGTGCCCATCGCGGACGTGACGGCGAAGGTCAAAACCGTCGCCGCACGTTACAAACGGGAGCTGGCGGCGCTGAACGGGTTCAAAGCCGGAACGGTCTGCCCGACCTGCCGCCGCACGGTGACGGAAGCCGAACTGCCCGCCGTGAAAGCGGAGCTGCAAAAGTCGGTGGACGCGCTGTTTGCCGAGGGCAGGAGCATCAAGGGACAGCTCGACGAGCTCAGCGGTCTGGAAGCGAAAACGGAAGCGACCTTCCGGCAGTTCCAGACGGACGACGTCACCGCCATGCAGGGCAGGATCGCCGAGCTGGAACAGCAGAGAAGCGAAATCATTGTCGCCGCATCCGCACGGAACGAGCGGCGCAAGACCGAGATGGACGCCATGCTCGCGGAGATACGCAGCCTGTCCGCCGAGGCGGACTGCGGCGCGCTTACGCCGGAGGAATTGGAGCGGCTGAACGAGCGCAAAAAGGCAATGGAGGGCAGACAGGCGGAGTACGCCGCCCTGCTGCTGACCGCGAACGCCGTGCCGGAGGATTTCGACGCGAAGATTGGCGCGGTCGAGGACAAAATCGCGGAGCAGAAAAAGCGCATCGCCGCCGCGGCGCAGTACGTCGCCAAACGGACGGAGCTGCTGTTCTCCAGCCTCAAAATGAACCGCGTGGAGATCTCACTCTACGACGTGGTCAAGACCACGGGCGAGGTGCGGGACACGTTCCGCTTCACCTATAACGGGCGGCGCTATGACCGGCTCTCGCTCTCCGAGAAGATTCGCGCGGGCATGGAGGTGTCCGAACTCGTCAAGCGGCTGACAGGGCGCAACTACCCGCAGTTTATCGACAACATGGAGAGTGTGGACGACCTCGCCAATGTCAATCCGAGTGGACAGGTCATCATGGCGAAGTGCGTACACGGCGCGCCGCTGTCTATCCGACCCGTCGGACAGGCGCGGGCAATGCCGAAAGCGGCGTGACTTTATAGATGAACAGAAAACTGTTCATCTATAAAACAAACTTCATCGCCATTTCGCTCGCCGCTTGCGCGGCAACCGCGAAATATGGCTGTAGAGGGGGCGTACCGCTTGGCGCAATACAAAAGAATCCCCATCGTGGACGCCGCCAGACGGTGCGGGCTTGTCCTCAACGACCGAACGCTTGGACGGACGGAGGTTGAGGCAAGCTGCCCCTTCTGCGGGGATCACGGTGCGGGAAAGTATCACTTGAGCCTCAACACGGATAAGGATGTTTATCGGTGTAATCTTTGCGGTGCGCACGGCAACAGCGTTACGCTGTACGCCAATGTGAAGCACATTGCGAATGGAGAGGCATATCAGGCTCTGACGGGCGGCAGCAACACCTATGCGTGGCCGACCCAGCCGGAGCCGAAAGACAAAGAACGCCAGCCCGCCGCCCTCGTGGAACGCGACGCGGTGTATTCGGAGATGCTGTCCTATCTGACGCTTCTTCCGGGGCATCGCGCCAACCTCCGCGGGCGGGGGCTGAGCGACGAGCGCATCGAGGAAAACGGCTACAAGTCCATGCCCGAGCAGGAGGCTGACCGCCGCCTGCTGGCAAGGCTGGTACGCGCGGATCACGATCTGCTCGGCATTCCGGGCTTCTATACCCGTTTTGGGGAATGGACGCTTGCGGGACCGAGCGGCTACCTGATCCCTGTGCGGGACAAGGACGGGCTGATCCAGGGCATGAAGATCCGGCTGGACTCCGAGGTGAACCCCAGCCGGAAATACCGCTGGCTGTCCAGCCGCGATAAGCATCTGACCAACGGCACACGAAGTTATTCGTGGATACACGTCACCGGCGACCGAAGCAGAAAACGTGCCTACCTTACGGAAGGCCCGCTCAAGGGCGACGTGGCGAGCTATCTCGCAAACGGCGCGCTGTTCGTCTGCACCGGCGGCGTGAACGCCATCCACGGACTTCGCGAGACCATCGAGGCACTTGGCGTCAACGAGGTCGTCGAGGCGATGGACATGGATCAGATGACGAATCCTCATGTGCGCGACGCTATCCTTACGATGCGTCGGGAAGTGATGAAGCTACCGAATCTCAAATATACAAAATACTCGTGGAACCCGGCGTACAAGGGAGTGGACGACTACCTTCTCAGCCGCGTTGCCGCGATGTAGGAAAGGAACGCTATGAAACAGTTGGGCAATCTGGCGATCGTATGCGCCAAACGAAAGGACCTCACCTTTTTGATGCTGTGTGGGTTCGTGAATGTCATCATCCGCAGCGGCGAGAGCTCGTTTAAGACGCTGGAAGCAGCGTGGGACGACGATGAAGCGATAAGCGCGATCATCCGTGAGCTGAACTTCGGCGAGTATGCCGAAAAGGTGTGAGGGCGCGCCATGGACGACAGAATCATGGTCAAAGTGAGCGTGTCAGATCAATGTATTGGCATTCGCACGGTAAACAGGGAGCGGAAATCCCCGCGCACGTTTTATATCCTGCGCCATGAGCTTCTGCGGCTGAGGGAAACCGGCTATCTCATCGTCAGCGACCTCCAATGCTTCGCGGAGCTGCGTCGGGAAACCGGCGATCGCGTGACGGTCACCTTCTGCTGGCTGAGCGAGGGATGCGGCGGAAGCCTCACCGGCTGGAAGCAAACGGTCATGCTTCCGTTGAACCGTCTGCTGGACTTTGCGGAGCAGGTCGGAGAAGGAGGCACAAAGGAATGGAAGCTGCTTTCGCTGAAAGAAACCTTTTCCCCGAAGCTCGTCTTTGTGGATCAAGGGAACCTCAAGCGCGTCGTGGCAAATACGATGATCCGCCGCAAGCTGGCGCGCTTTCTGAGCAGGAGCTTTCATTACCGTGGCGCGACCGAGATTCGCCTGTTTGACGACTTTCTGCCGTACAGCTTTTTCTTTCGGGAAATGCTCGGCGAGCAGGTCGGACTTTGCGGCGGCGTGATTCTCCACGGGCAGGAGGATATGAAGAAAGCATATTATGCCATACACACATGAAGGAGGACGATATTGTGAACGACTGGAACAACATCATCGGCGCGGCATCCGGGGACGAAGCTCACGTTTTGGGGAAGTTCCTGTACTTTTCCCTCTCCAACGTTCTGGTGGACAAGCAGGAGTTCACGCGGCTGTGCGACGAGCTGCTGGGCATTCCGTACACGGGCGGCAGCCGCCTGAGCGTGGGCGACGCCTTCCGCAGCGCCACCGGCGACATCCGCGATCGCGTGGTCGTTCGGCGTGACGGCGAACAGAACATCTACGCCATCTACTGCCGCGACAACAAGCGCGTTTCGGACACGTTTTCCCGCGAGCTGGTGAAGGAAACGCTGAACGTGCGCACGAACGAGTATCTGAAGCTGGCGAACATCCGCTATGACAAGCAGGGCGCGAGCTTCGGCTGCGACAGCGTCATGGACGACGAGGACGTGGACGTGCCGGCGCTGTGCCAGAGGGCGGAGGAGCTGTTCGAGCTGTACCAGCGCTGCGCGAACCGCAAGCAGGTCGAGACGATCTGCCTTGCCTATCTGCGGATGCTGGAAGCAACCAAGGTCAGCGTCAACGGGCATCTGTACTTCGTGCCGAAGCATACGATGGCTCGGCTGGACGCTCTTGAAAGCTTTGTCGAGGAGCTGAACGAGCACAACCGCAACGACCGTCCGCTGACGGCGAACAGCTTCTACATCATCGACGACGCCAAGCAGCGCGACAAGATGACGGAGGAGTTTTACAGCGCCGTCAAGCGTGAGATCGCGGCGTATCAGGAGCGCGCGGACTACCTCATCAAGAGCGGCAGCCGCTCTCCCGCGATTCTGGAACGCTGGGTGATGAAGATTGCCGCGCTGGAGGAAAAGAAGCGCCACTATGAGGATATCCTCAAGCGCGAGCTGGATGGCCTCGACGACGAGTTCGGCGATTTGAAGCTGCTCTCGCAGGAGCTCAGCATCCGGGCGCGAGGGCTTCGATTTCGGCAAGCGGGGAAACATGTGAATCAGGCGGCGTAAATATCAAGGCGGCTCGGGGTGCAAAACAGCACCGTGAGCCGCCTTTGGTTTTGCTCCTTAGAGATTAGCAACCACCAATCTATGGGTGGTCATGAAAGCTTACAGAAAAGCATCTACCGGTTCCGATAGATGCTTTTCGGCTTCATGAGAGTGGGTTAATCATAATCATAAGGATTGCTGTAGCACATCCATTCAAGATCAGCGTTTAACCCAAGCTCATCGAACAACTTAACTTCACGCTTTAATTGTTGCTTACGAGATGCTTTTTTGTTCACGCTCTCGTTCGCTATTCTGGCGTGGTAAGCCTTGTTGTTTGGATTATGCTGATTGGCATAATCATCAAGCTGCTTCTGCGTGTGTGTCTTTGAGGACACACCTTTCTTCGCTGCCATATTCGATTTCTCCTTTCTCCTTGATCGCTCTACCCGAATCACGCACGAGATGGCGGACAGAATAGTCACCTTCTAAGCTGAATTCGGCAGAATTATGCCGAATCATCCCTGCATTTAATCCAGTCTCAAGGTTGGAGAGTCATTTTTGCTGACAGCAAAAACAACCATTTTGACTATAATCCTGTTTTGCCAGAATTGCAACAGAAATCTTAACTGATATAACGACCAGAATTACGCATCTTCCTCCACTCCGATTCAGCCACATTCAAAACACACCTGAAACATTCCATGCCATCACCACAGCCCAATCTGCGCGTCCAGCAGACGCCGCTCCAACAGGGGCGGCGTCGCTTTTAGGAACCGCTCCGTCGCTTTCAGGTCGTACAGCCACGGCACGATCTGTTCGCGCTCCAGCACCAGCGGCATACGGTCATGCACGTCCCGCATGGAGGCGTTCGGCGCGGTGGTCAGAATGCAGTAGCACGGCACGCCGTCGCGCACGTCGTAGATGCCCGCCATGTACAGCGCGGCGGAGTCGCGGCTCGTGAAGTGAAACTTTCTACGGTCGCCATCCCACTCATAGAACCCCGTTGACGGCACAACGCAATGACGGTACCGCGTGCTGTCTGCGAACAACGGCTTCTCCAGCGCGGTCTCCACTCGTGCGTTGATCAGCAGGGACTTCGGCGTGCGGAAGCCCCAGACCATCAGCTCCGGCGTGGGCTGCCCACCCTCGGTCGCCAGCAGCACCGGCATCTTGCAGCCTGGCTTGATCTCGCCCTGCGGCACAGAGCGCGCCGCGACCGCGCCGATTTTATCCTGCACCTCCTGTATGATTTGCAGGATCTCCGCGCTTTGCTCCGCCGTGAACTGATAGCGTCCGCACATGACCGTCACCGCCTTCCTTTCTTGCTCATCTTACCACATAGACGAGGAAAAGCCAAACAGTTTCGAAATGAGCTTACCCCTTGAAGGCATCACACGGTTGCCTTAGTAATCCTCGATCTCACCGTTCGCAATCCTGTTGCCAATCTGTCCGGCGACGTACTCTTGCAGCTCATAACACGCAGCCAGCGCTTTGCAAAGACGATAGTCGTTCAGAATGTCCTGAGATTTGAGGCGTTCGATTTCTTTTGCGATGAAATCATAGAATTGCTGATAATCCATAAAAGTACCCACTCTCCTCGGATTTATCTCAAAATAATGTGAAGAAACACTCAATCTTATACCGATATGGCTAAACAATAGCCATATCGGTATGGCCATTATAGCAGTCATAATAAAGCCTGTAAAGGGGGCGCTATTATGATTCGCTATGCTCCGCTTTGGAAAACGATGGAAGAAAAGGGCGCGACTACGTACACGCTGCGATTCAAATACGGCATGAGCCACGCAACGGTTCAGCGTCTTCAGAAGGATATGCCGGTATCGACGCACACACTGAATAAGTTGTGCGCGATGCTGAACTGCAAACTGGAAGACGTTGCCGAGTATGTCCCCGATAAGTGACGATCCTCACCCAATATCGTACTCGCATATCTCACACAGTCCGATTTGCAGCGTATTGTCACCCTCTCGCAGCATCAAAACCCTGTGCGTCAAATCCATCTTCACCACCGCGCCCGTCAGCGTGCGGTACAGCCCGCGTCCGTCCTGCCCCGGCGCTTCCTCAAAGTAAGTGACCGTCACAACAGGAGGCTCGAACGCCCATTTCCCGCTGCGTTTCCGTTCCTTATAGAGCCGCCATAACTGTTGCAGCTTATCGTCCAGCTCCTGCCGCTTCGCCTCGCCCGGCTCCGCGCGCTCCTGCCAGACGATTTCCTGCTCGTCCAGCGCCTCGTTGTAGCCGGTCAGGGCGTCGAAGGGCGCGAACAGCTTGGCGCGCTTCTCCCGCGGCATGGGCGGGTGTTTGGCGGAAAAGTCGTCCTGATCGTGTGTGGGACGCTCCGAGGCGAGGAGCTTTTCATAACGGCTCATGACTTGTGCCCTCCGATCAGCACGTTCCGCTCCCGCATGGTGGCGCCATCCAGAAAGTTCATACCGCGCAGCACGGCGTTCTTGCCGTACCTGCTTTTCAGCTCCAGCAAGGCAAGCTGGAGCTTCTTCTCGCGCTCCGCCCGGAGCTGGTCGGTGAACAGGTCGAGCTGCACCGCTCCCGTATCCGGCGTCACGCGGTTGGCACACAGCCCGATGCGCCGCACCAGCAGCGAGCGGTCGATCCGCTTCGGATCGTCAAAGAGGGAAAGAACGCCTTCGCCAATCTCCCGCTCCGAGTTCGTCTGCCGGAGAAAACGCCGGGTGCCCTTGGCGTGGTTCGGCGTGATGCGCCCGTAGTAGTCGATGTGGCAGGGGCCGCGGTAGCCGCGCTCCACGGATTCGGGGTCAAAGCCCACCCACATCGTCACGGAGTCCGTCAGCAGGCTCTTGTGCGAGAGGTCGAGGCACAGCTCATCCGCCATCTCCTGAAGGACGACCCGTGTCTCCCGAAAGCTGTACGGGCGCGGCAGCACCTGACCCTTGCTCAGACTGTTGGACACAGGACGGTACGCCTTGATGTCCCGCATGGTCGTGGTTTCGATGCCCCATGCGTGGTCGATCAGCAGCTCCGCGTTGATGCCGAACACCTTGTAGAGCCATTCCTCGTCATAGAGCGAGTATTGGGCGAGGTCTCCCATCGTGCGGATGCCCAGCTTAGCAAGGCGGGCGACCGTGCCGCCGCCGATCATCCAGAAGTCGGTCAGCGGCTGATGCTCCCACAGCAGTTTCCGATAGCTCTGCTCGTCCAGCTCCGCGATGCGCACGCCGTCCTTGTCGGCGGGCGACTTCTTCGCCACAATGTCCATCGCAACCTTGGCGAGATAGAGATTCGTGCCAATCCCCGCCGTGGCGGTGATGCCGGTCTGTCGCAGGATGTCGCGGATGATGGTGATGGCAAACTCCCGCGCGGAGCCGTGATAGGCGTGGAGGTAGCCGGTGGCGTCAATGAAGCATTCGTCGATGGAATAGACGTGGATGTCCTCGGGCGCGGCATAGTTCATCGTGATCTTGTAGATCTCCGCGGACTGTTTGATGTACGCCGCCATGCGCGGCGGCGCGATGATGTAGTCGATCTTCCGATGCAGCCGCGCTTCCGCCTCGCGGATCTTCTGCTTCGCCTCAAACAGTCGCGGACGCCCGGGGACACCGAGCGCTTTCAGCGCGGGGCTGACGGCAAGGCAGATCGTCTGATCCGAGCGCGTCTCGTCTGCGACCAGCAGACGCGCCGTGAGCGGATCGAGTCCGCGATAGACGCATTCGACGCTGGCGTAGTACGATTTGAGATCGACTGCCACATAGGTTTTCATCCGCTCACCCCCTGTACGCTTACTCTATCGTTCCCCAACAAGAATGTCAACGTCTCATTTGTAGCTTGTCTGGGAACGAACGCTTGACAGGCGAGCGAGATCGGCATATAATGAGGCAAAACGACAAGGAGGGCAAGCCTATGTTACGGTATGACGCGGAGAGTCAGAGAAACAGGAACGTGATCGGCAGACGCATTGCGGAGGCACGGACGCAGAACCGGCTTTCGCTGACCGGACTTGCCGAGCGACTGACCGGGTACGGCGTCACGGTGGGGCGCACCGCGATCAACAAGTGGGAGTCCGGCGCATCGGTTCCGAACGCCTACCAGCTTCTGGCGATTTGTCGGGCGCTGGACATCGAAACCGAGCTGCCGTACTTCATGGACTGCGAGGGGATGGAATCACTCAATGCGGAGGGGCAGCAGCGGCTCGCCGCCTATCGGGACGATCTGCTTGCCTCGGGACACTATCGGCATATCCCTATACCTGCGGATGTCCGCTTGATCGAGATGCCGGTCAGCGCGCTGGCGGCGTCGGCGGGCACGGGCAGCTTTCTCGACGAGGGCAGCTTTGAGCTGACGCAGGTGAGAGCGGACGAGGTGCCGGAGGGTGCGCAATTCGGCGTCCGCGTGTCGGGCGACAGCATGGAGCCGGTGTATCACGACGGACAGATCGTGTGGGTGCTGCCCTGCGACAGCCTGCGTCCCGGCGAGGTGGGCATCTTCGTCTACGACGGCGAGGGCTACATCAAGGCATACGGCACGCAAGTCCCGCCGGAGGGCGAGCGCGAGGCGTACACCCGCAGCGACGGGACGCTCGCGCCGCAGCCGGTGCTGATTTCGTATAATGTAAGCTACCCACCGAAGCCGGTCTCGGCAGATATGGGCTTCCAGATCGTCGGGAAAGTGCTGTGAGGTGCGGGAATGGACACTTACGCCAGATTGACGGAGCTGCTGGAGGAGCGCGGCTTGACGCTGTATCAGGCGGCGAAGCTGTCGAACCTCTCCCGTTCCACGCTGACCAACGCGCGTGACCGTGGCGGCCAGCTTTCGGTGGACACCATCGAGCGCGTCTGCGATGGGCTGGGCATTACGCTCGGCGAGTTCTTTGCGGCGGGATTAGGAATTGCAAAGCGTGTTACATGATGAATTAAGATTGCAGCGTGGCTGGAGAGAACATTTAGTTCTTTCAAGTCACGCTGCATTTTAAGGCAGCAATATGATGCTATCAATTATATTGCGTTTTCAGTCCAGGGTGTTATGAATCACAAGACAAATCATAAGCAAAACGAGAGGATGTTGAATGAGAGCTTTTTTAACCATTGCGTTACCGAAAGAGTTGGAATTTCCTGCAATACATTAACCTAAGATACACACAAAAGTAGGACTACAGCATGATCCCAATCTGTTTGC
>CAMKFK010000059.1 GCA_946411835.1 uncultured Clostridia bacterium | reverse complement strand
CGGAACTCGAACTTGTTGCCCGTGAACGCGAAGGGCGAGGTGCGGTTGCGGTCGGCCATGTCGCGGGCAAAACGCGGCAGGGCGTGGACGCCCAGTTTGACCACGGTTTTCTCCGCCGCGCTGTAGGGGGTGTCGGTTTCCAGCGCCTCCAAAATGGCGGTCAGCTCGTCGCCAAGGAAGATGGACACGACGGCGGGCGGCGCTTCGTTTCCGCCGAGGCGGTGGTCATTGCCCGCCGTGGCGACGGAGGTGCGCAGCAGCTCCTGATACTCGTCCACCGCCTGCACCACCGCCACAAGAAACAGCAGGAACTGTGCGTTCTCGTGCGGCGTCTCGCCGGGGGAGAGCAGGTTGACGCCCGTGTCTGTGGCAATCGACCAGTTGTTGTGCTTGCCGGAGCCGTTGACCCCCGCGAAAGGCTTTTCGTGCAGCAGGCACACGAGACCGTGCTTTGCCGCGACCTTCTGCATGATCTCCATGGTCAGCTGGTTCTGGTCGGTGGCGAGGTTCGTTGTGGTGAAGATCGGCGCAAGCTCATGCTGGGCGGGCGCGACCTCGTTGTGCTCGGTCTTGGCGTAGATGCCCAGCTTCCAAAGCTCCTCGTTCAGCTCATCCATGTACGCCTGCACGCGGGGCTTGATGGCGCCGAAGTAATGGTCGTCGAGCTCCTGACCCTTGGGCGGTTTCGCGCCGAAGAGCGTGCGTCCGGTGAAGAGCAGGTCGCGCCGCTTTTCATAGACCGCTTTGTCGATCAGGAAGTATTCCTGCTCCGGACCGACAGAGGTCGTGACGTGGCTGACGTTCTCGTTGCCGAACAGCCGCAGCACGCGCATCGCCTGCTTATTGATTGCTTCCATCGAGCGCAGGAGCGGCGTCTTCTGGTCAAGCGCCTGCCCGCCGTAGGCGCAGAACGCCGTCGGGATGCAGAGCGTCTTGCCCTTGATAAAAGCGTAGGAGGTCGGGTCCCACGCGGTGTAGCCGCGCGCCTCGAAGGTTGCGCGCAGGCCGCCGGAGGGGAAGCTGGAGGCGTCCGGCTCGCCCTGGATCAGCTCCTTGCCGGAAAACTCCAGAATCACGCCGCCGTCCGGCGCGGGCGAAATGAAGCTGTCGTGCTTTTCGGCGGTGATGTCGGTCATGGGCTGGAACCAGTGGGTAAAGTGCGTCGCGCCGCGCTCCACCGCCCAGTCGCGCATCGCGTCCGCCACCGCGTCGGCGACGCCTGCGTCCAGCCGTTCGCCGCGCCGGATCGTCTGCTTGAGGGAGTGGTACACGTTCGCAGAGAGGCGCGCTTTCATCACGCGCTCGTCAAAAACCAGGCTGCCGAAGTATTCGGGAATCATCGCCATACGGAACACCCTTTCCTGTTTGAAGCATTTAAATAGAATAAAGAAAAGGCGTCTCAGAGGGTGCAAAAAACCCTCTGAGACGCCTTTGTCTCAATGGAGGCAGTATAAAACGGCGTACGCCAAAAGTCAATCGTCAAACCGCATCAATCACGCGAAACGTGTTGATTTATTTTTGTAAGGAAACGCTGATTCAATCAAGGTACGCAGATTGCTGGGATTGATTCAGCGTTTGCGCAAATCCCGTATTGACAGCGTCTGCGTTCGGATGTATGCTTTCCGCATATTTTGAAATCTTTCATTGGGAGTGGCGGCTATGAAGTATACGGCGCAAGAGGTCAGGCAGTACGTGGAGCAGGAGGACGTCAAGTTCATCCGCCTCGCGTTCTGCGACGTGTTTGGGCGGCAGAAGAACCTTGCCATCCTGCCCTCGGAGCTGGAGCGCGCGTTTTCCTTCGGCATCCCGTTCGACGCCTCCGCCATCCCCGGCTTCGGCGGCGAGGTGCGCTCCGACCTCATCCTGCACCCGGACCCCGCCACGCTGGCGAGCCTGCCCTGGCACCCGGAAAACGGGCGCGTCGCGCGGATGTTCTGTTCGATTTCCCACCCCGACGGCACGCCGTTCGAGGGCGACTGCCGCGCGCTGCTGCAGCGCACCGTTGACGCGGCGGAGCGTGCGGGGTTCCGCTTCGCGTTTGGCGCGGAGATGGAATTCTACCTGTTCAGGACCGACGAGGACGGCGAGCCGACGAAGATTCCCTATGACCGCGCGCACTACATGGACATCGCGCCGGAGGACAAGGGGGAAGCCGTGCGCCGCGAAATCTGCCTGACGCTCTCGCAGATGGGCATCCAGCCGGAGTGCGCCCACCATGAGGAGGGTCCGGGGCAAAACGAGATCGACTTCCGCTACTCCGACCCGCTTTCCGCAGCGGACAATGCCATCACCTTCCGTTCCGTGGTCAAGACCATCGTTGCGCGAAACGGCCTTGCCGCCGATTTTTCGCCCAAGCCCCTGCCGGAGGAGGCGGGCAACGGTATGCACATCAACTTTTCCGTCCGCGCGGCGGACGGAGCGGACCACCTGCCCTTCGCGATTGCGGGCATCATGGACAAGGCGTGCGAGCTGACGCTGTTTCTGAACCCCACGGAGGAATCCTACCGCCGCCTTGGCAGCTGCAAGGCGCCGGGCTACATCACCTGGTCGAGCGAGAACCGTTCCCAGCTCATCCGCATCCCCGCCGCGTCGAAGGAGCACTACCGCGCGGAGCTGCGCTCTCCCGACGCGACGGCGAACCCGTACCTCGCCTTCGCGCTGCTGCTCCGCGCGGGGCTGCACGGCATCGAAAACAGGCTCCCGCTGCCCGAGCGCGCGGACGTGAACCTGTTTACCGCCGACGCTGAGACGCTCCGCCGCTATGCGCACATCCCCGCCTCGCTGCATGAGGCGGCGGCTGCGGCGCAAAGCAGCGCATTTATCCGCGCGTCCGTGCCGGAGCTGGTTTTGTCCGCCTACACCGACCGCTGACGCGCGCGGTCAAATTCAGAGAGGGGAGGGGGAATATGGTCTTTCGGGATCGGACCTATGCGGTCCTGATCGTCTCCGCGTCGCAGCAATTTACGGAAACGACCCGCGCGCTTCTCCCTCCGACGGATTATTACCCCGTGGAGACGGCGCGGAACGCGGGCGCGGCGCGGCGCGCGCTGCTGGAGACTGCGTTCGACATCGTGCTGATCCAGTCGCCGCTGCGGGACGAGTTCGGCAGCCGCCTCGCCGCGGACGTCTGCCAAAGCTCCGGCGCGGGCGTGCTGCTGTTCGTCAGGAACGAAGTCCTTGACGATGTGTACGCCAAGGTGATGGAGGACGGCGTCATGGTGCTTGGGGTCCCGACCTCGGCGCAGATGGTGTCGCAGAGCCTGCGGATGCTGTGCGCCGCACGCGAGCGGCTGCGCCGCATGGAAGAAAAGCAGGTGACGGTTGAGGAGAAGATCGCGGAGATTCGCATGATGAACCGCGCGAA
Organism: uncultured Clostridia bacterium; assembly: GCA_946411835.1. Taxonomy (GTDB): domain Bacteria; phylum Bacillota; class Clostridia; order Oscillospirales; family Oscillospiraceae; genus Hominicoprocola. Next base: position 8,849 of record CAMKFK010000059.1, on the reverse strand, counting down.
GTGGCTGCTGATCGAGCGCCTGCAAATGACCGAGGCGGAGGCGCACCGCTGCATCGAGAAGCAGGCGATGGATCTGCGCGTCTCCCGCCGCGAGGTCGCGGAAAATATCGTCAAGACCTACCAGACGACGTAAAAAACCATTGACAAGCGTGGAGAGCTGTAGTATTCTCGGCTTTGTTGAACAAAGGCGTTCATTGAGGGACAAGTGCCCCCACTGAACGCCTTTATCGTTATTTTGCGGAGGGACGGACTATGACAAAGTACATCTTTGTGACCGGCGGCGTGGTCTCGGGATTGGGCAAGGGCATCACGGCGGCGTCGCTGGGGCGGCTGCTCAAATCGCGCGGGCTGAAGGTCGCGGCGCAGAAGCTCGACCCGTACATCAACGTGGACTCCGGCACCATGAGCCCCTACCAGCACGGCGAGGTCTACGTCACCGAGGACGGCGCGGAAACCGACCTCGACCTCGGGCACTACGAGCGCTTCATTGACGAGGACCTGAACCGCTACTCCAACCTCACCGCCGGCAAGGTCTACTGGAACGTGCTGAACAAGGAGCGGCGGGGCGAATACCTCGGCTCGACGGTGCAGGTCATCCCCCACATCACCGATGAGATCAAGGCGTTCATCTACCGTGTCGGCAAGCACTCGGACGCGGACGTGGTCATCACCGAGCTTGGCGGCACCATCGGCGACATCGAGAGCCAGCCCTTCATTGAAGCGGCGCGGCAGGTGTCGCTGGAGGTGGGGCGCGAAAACAGCCTGTTCATCCATGTGACGCTGGTGCCGTACCTGCGCGGGTCGAACGAGCACAAGTCCAAGCCCACGCAGCACTCGGTCAAGGAATTGCAGGACATGGGCATTCATCCCGACGTCATTGTGCTCCGCAGCGACGAGCCGATCGAGGATGATGGCGTCATGCGCAAGATCGCGCTGTTTTGCAACGTGCAGCCGGATTGCGTGATCGAGAACCGCACCGTGTCCTGTCTCTACGAGGCGCCGCTGATGCTGGAGGCGGCGGGCTTCTCCGGCGTTGTTTGCCGCCGTCTGGGTCTGGACGCGAGCGCGCCGGCGCTGGACGAATGGCGCGAAATGGTAGAGCGCATGAAGCATCCGTCGCGCGCCGTGACCATCGGCCTGGTGGGGAAATACACCCAGCTCCGCGACGCCTATCTCTCGGTTGCGGAGGCGCTGCGCCACGCGGGCAGCGCGCTTGGCGCGGCGGTTTCCGTCGAATGGATCGACTCGGAGCGCCTGACGGCGGAAAACGCGGAGGAAACGCTGTCCCCGCTGGACGGCATCCTCGTTCCGGGCGGCTTCGGCAGCCGGGGGATCGAGGGCATGATCCTCGCCGCGCAGTACGCGCGCGCGAACGGGAAGCCCTACCTCGGGCTGTGCCTCGGGATGCAGATCGCGGTGATTGAGTTCGCGCGGCACGTCGCGGGGCTCCCGGACGCCAGCTCCGGCGAGTTCGACGAGAATTGCCCGCATAAGGTCATCGACTTTATGCCGGGGCAGAGCAGCGGCGTCGACAAGGGCGGCACGCTCCGCCTCGGCAGCTATCCCTGTGTTGCCGTGCCGAATACGACGCTGGCGCGCTGCTACGGCGCGGCGGAGATCGCAGAGCGCCACCGCCACCGCTATGAGTTCAACAACGACTACCGCGACGTCATGAGGCGCGCGGGGCTGACGCTCAGCGGTATGTCGCCCGATGGCACGCTGGTGGAGGCGGTGGAGCTGACGGGGCAGCCATTTTACGTCGGCGTGCAGTACCATCCCGAGTTCAAGAGCCGTCCCAACCGCCCGCACCCGTTGTTTTTGGGGCTGGTCAAGGCGGCGCTTTAACCGGATCGACTTGATGAAGGAGATGATTTCAATGTGTGGAATTGTAGGCTTTGTCGGCGCGCGACAGGCGGCGCCCATTCTGTTGGACGGCTTGAGCCGGTTGGAATATCGCGGGTATGACTCTGCGGGCGTGGCGGTGGTCACGCCGCAAGGCGAGATCGACCTGCGAAAAGCCAAGGGGCGCTTGCAGGTGCTCAACGATATGGTGCACGGCGGCGCCGATCTGGACGGGTGCGTGGGCATCGGCCACACGCGCTGGGCGACCCATGGCGTCCCGAACAGCACAAACTCCCATCCCCACATGAGCGAGGATGGCCGCTTTGCCGTTATTCACAACGGCATTATCGAAAACTATGCCGAGATCAAGGAATATCTGATCCGGCAGGGCATCCACTTCCGATCGGAGACCGACACCGAGGTGGTGGCGCAGCTCCTGGAGTTTTATTACAACAAGTGCCACGATTTCTTCCGGTCCGTCGGGCGCGTTCTGCGCCGCATCAAGGGCGCCTACGCGCTCGGTATCCTCTGCGCCGACTGTCCCGACCGCATGATTGCCGCGCGCAAGGACACGCCGCTGCTGCTGGGCTTCGGCGACGGCGAAAACTTTATCGCCTCGGACGTGACGGCGCTGCTGCCCTACACGCGCGACGTCGTCTACATGGATGACGGCGAGACGGCGATCCTGACGCGCGAGGGCATTGAGGTGTTCGACCCGCTACAGCAGCCGATTGAAAAGGAGCATCATCATATCGACTGGGATGTCTCCGCAGCGGAGAAGGGCGGCTATCCGCACTTCATGCTCAAGGAGATTTTCGAGCAGCCCGATGCGCTCAGCCGCGCCATCTCGCCCCGCATAAGGGACGGGCGCGTCGTGCTGGACGACATGAAGCTGACGGCGGAGCAGATTCGCTCGTTTGACCGCATTTACATCGTCGCCTGCGGCTCGTCCTATCACGTCGGCATGGTGGGCAAGTACAACCTGGAGCACCTGACGCGGCGAAATGTCGAGGTTTGCCTCGCCTCGGAATTTCGCTACAGCGACCCCATCGTGGACGCGCGCTCGCTGGTGATCGTCATCAGCCAGTCGGGCGAGACGCTGGACACCCTGGCGGCGCTGCGCGAGGCAAAGGCGCGCGGCGCTTACATCCTCGCCATCGTCAACGTGGTCGGCTCCTCGGTCGCGCGGGAGGCGGACGACACGCTGTACACCTTCGCGGGACCGGAGATCGCCGTCGCCACAACGAAGGCGTACTCGACGCAGCTCGCCGTGCTGAATCTGATCGGTCTCGCATTCGGCGAGACGCTCGGCGCCGTGGACCCGACGGAATATCACGAGGCGGTGACGGAGCTGGAACGGCTGCCGGAGCTGGCGCGGCAGGTGCTCTCCCGCTGCGACGACATTCAGGAATACGCCGCCGCGAACTTCAACCACAGCTCGGTCTTTTACATCGGCCGCAACCTCGACTACGCGCTTGGACTGGAGGGTTCGCTGAAGATGAAGGAAATCTCCTACATCCACTCCGAGTCCTACGCCTCCGGCGAGCTCAAGCACGGCACGATCTCGCTGATCGAGGACGGCACGCTGGTTGTGGCGCTCGGCACCTGCGGCAGGCTGTTTGACAAGATGATAAGCAACGTGATCGAGGTCAAGGCGCGCGGCGCGGAGGTGCTGGCGCTGACGACCGAGAGCCGCCGCGACGCCATGGCAAGGGTCGCCTCGACGGTGCTGACCGTGCCCGATACGATCGACCTGCTGCTGCCGAATCTCGGCGTCATCCCGCTGCAGCTGTACGCCTACTACGTCGCGCTCCAGCGCGGCTGCGACATCGACAAGCCGCGCAATCTGGCAAAATCGGTGACGGTGGAGTAGCGTCGGGGTCTTGCGTCGGAGCCGGTTCCGTGCTATCATTGCCCTGTCGAATGGAATCGAAGGGGGGCGCGGATATGGACATCGAACAGCTTGCCACGAGCAAGGTCATTGAGCTGATTTCCCGCACGGGTCGGCTGACCGCCGACGTCAACGCAATGGACAAAAAGCCGATTTGGGACGGCTTTGTCCACGTTTACGACGCGCCCGCCGACAGACACAAAAAGCGAGACTACCGCGCAAGCCTTCCGGTACAGGTCAAGGGGACGACGCGCGCCCTCGTCCGCGACGGGGACCGCGTCCAATACGAGCTGGAGACCGACGATCTAAACGCCTACCTCACCAACCGCCCCACGGTGTTCTTCGTCGTCGCCATGGACGAGACGGGGGCGCATCGCACGGTCTATCACCGCGTGTTCCGGCAGGAGGACGTCAACGACATTCTCAGCACGCTGAAAGCCGGACAGATGACGAAGACGCTTTCCTTCTCGCCGCTGCCGACGGAGCCGGACGAGCTGGAGCGCCTGTTTCTCGCGCTCGCGGACGCGCCGTGCGCCGTCCGCCCCGCGCCCGCCGTCTCCGTCTCGGTCGGCGACCCCTTTCTGTACGACGCCGGGAACGTGCCCTTCCTCGGGCGCGACGCGGAGCTGGAAGCGCTGGACGGCTTTCTCCACGCGGCGGGCGGTCTTCGCTGGTGGGGCGTGGCGGCGGCGGGCGGCGCGGGCAAGACCCGCCTCGCCTACGAATGGGGCCTGCAATCGCAGGCGCGCGGCTGGTCGGTGCGCTGGCTCCGGGGCAGGGATTACGACGCGCCGGACCAATGGAGCGACCCCGCCGCGCCGACGCTGCTCATCGCGGACTACGCCTGGCAGCACGCCGAGGCGCTGGGGAAGTGGATGGACGAGCTGTGCCGGTCCGAGCCGTACCATCCCGTCCGCGTCCTGCTGCTCGAGCGCGACGAGGGGGAGGAGAACGGCGAATACCCGTGGGAAAAGCGGCTGTACCGGGCGGGCGGCGAGGCGCGTCTTCGCAGGGCGCGCCACAGTCGGATGCTCCGCCTCGACGCGCTGGACGACGTCCCGCTCCGAGACCTGATGAAGAGCTTCGCGGCGTCCCTGCGTGCGCGCGAGCCGGAACTGCCCGCCCTGCCCGACGGGGAGGACGACGTGCTGCTGGCGCGACTGCGCGCCGTCGACCCGCTCCGCCGCCCCCTGTTCGCCATGCTGCTGACCGACGCGGCGCTGCGCGGCGCGGACGTTCCCGACAGCCGGGAGGCGCTGCTGGAAAACCTCGCGATACGGGAGAAGGACCGGCGCCTCGGCGCTGTGCGGACGCTGACAAAGGACGCCGCGCAGAGAAACCGGCTGGAACGGCTCGGCGGCGCGCTCCGGCTGCTGGCGACCGCGCTGGGCGCGGACGGCGACCCGGGCGCGGAGCGTCTGGCGGCGCTGCTGCCGGGGGAGTGGAAGGCGCTCGCCGATTGCGCCGAACGGCTGGGACTGCTCTCGCCGGAGGCGCTGCTGCTCAAGCTGGGTCTGCTGCGCGTCGCGGACGGCGCGCTCCGCGTCCCCGCGCTGCGCCCCGACCTGCTGGGCGAGTACGCGCTGCTCCGCGCCCTGCGGGACTGCCGCGCGGTGGAGCGGCCCCGCCGCGACGCGCTCTACGCCGCCGCGCTGGGGGAGGGCGCGCTGCTGCGGCAGCTCGCTCAGCGCCTGCTGAACGACTACGCGCCGCTGCTCAACCGCAGGCCGGAGCTGTGGGCGAGGCTGTTTCCCCGCCTGCCGGAGCTGCCGCTCTCCCGCGCGGCGTCGTACAGCAACTAGCTCTATGACGCCTTTGGGCGCTGCACCAATCGGGAGCAGCGCCGCGCTCTGCTAGAGAACATGGAGCAATGCGCGGCGGGCATTCGGGAGGAGACAGCCGACGCGGGAACGGTCTGCAACAATCTGGGGCTGCTGTATCATCATCTTGGCGATTACGGCAAGGCGCTGGAATACCACAAAAAGGCGCTGACGATCCGCAAAACCGTCCTCGACGCGAAGCACCCCAGTATCGCCACGAGCTACAACAATCTGGGCACGTTGTACCACGCCATGGGCAACCTGCCCAAGGCGGCGGAAGCCCTCAAAAAGGCCCTGATGATTTGGCAAGCCGTCCTCGGCGCGGAGCACCCCGCCACCGCCACGAGCTGCAACAATCTGGGCATGGTGTACCACGCCATGGGCGACCTGCCTAAGGCGCTGGAATACTGCCAAAGGGCGCTGAGAATCCGCGAAGCCGTCCTCGGCGCGGAGCACCCCGCCACCGCCACGAGCTGCAACAATCTGGGCACGGTGTACTACGCCATGGGCGACCTGCCCAAGGCGCTGGAATACCACCAGAGGGCGCTGAGAATCCGCGAAACCGTCCTCGGCGCGGAACACCCCGACACCGCCGGGAGCTGCTACAATCTGCCTTTCGTTTATCGTGATATGCGCAACCTGCCCGAAGCCCTGCGATACGCGGAGCGCGCGCTGTCGATTTGGCAAACCGTCCTCGGCGCGGAGCACCCGCATACCAAGCTCGCGCGGGAGAATGTGGATTATCTCACCCGCCTCATCTCCTGACCGAAAAAAACACGCCGCCGCCCTCAGCATCGACCGCTGAGGGCGGCGTCATTTTCTGGACAAATTTTTTATCCCACGATAAATAATTATTGAATTTCGATAAATACTTGTTGACAATCAATGCGTTCGGTGGTATGGTAGGGGACGAAAGGACGGTGGTACCGCATGAATTGGACGAAGGATCGCAGCGTCGCGCTTTCGCGGGTCTGCGTCGTCCTGTTTGCGCTTTGCCTCGCGGCGCTCGACGGCGGAGCGTACCGGCTCTCGCAGTGGTTTGTCCGATACCGCTTTGGGAACCGGCAGCTGGGCGTCTTGCTGATGGTTTCGATCTATGCCGGCAGCGTGTTCGCGTGGGTCTGCCTGTACCAGCTCTGGCGGCTGCTGGGCAGAGTGCGCGGCGGCGCGGTGTTTGACGCCGAAAACGTGTACCGCATGCGCGTCGTGAGCTGGTGCTGTCTCTCGGCGGCGGCGGTCTGCCTGCTCAGCACGGCGTATTATCTCCCGTTCGTCTTCGTCGCGGTCGCGGCGGGCTTCATGGGGCTGGTCGTCCGCATCGTGAAGAACGCCTTCCAGCAGGCAATCGCGATGAAGGACGAGCTGGAGCTGACGGTGTGAGGCGGCGAGATGGAAATCAGAATCAATCTGGACGTGATGATGGCAAAGCGGAAGATTTCCGGCGGCGAGCTGGCGGAGCGCGTGGGCATCACGCCCGCGAACCTGTCGATCCTCAAGACCGGGAAAGCGAAGGCGATCCGCTTCTCCACGCTGATGGCGCTGTGCCATGAGCTGCAATGCCAGCCGGGCGACCTGCTGGAATTTCAGGAATAGGAGGAAACACAATATGAATATCCCGCAACCGGAGGCCGGAACCACCTCGGGCGGCGCCGCCGCGCCCAATCCGCTTTCGACGGCGCAGCCGCGCGCGGCGTTCGCCGCGTCGGTCCCCGAGCGGCGCGCCGCGCTGATAAGCTACGCGCTGGGTTACCTGTATATCCGCATGTTCGGCGTCCTGGCCGAGGATGGGACGGTTTTCCGCGTGCTGCTGGCGCTGTTCACGCTGGGCTTTGCCGCGCTGACCGAATACCTGAACCGGGACACGCCGCGCACGCGGGAGAGCAGCGTCTGGCTGGGCTGCATGGCGACGGTTTTCGCCGCCGTCTTATTCGAGCGGTGCAACGCATGGGACTGGGAGCTGCCCGTCCTGTTGTTCCTGCATATCTTCGCCGTCTGGTGGGCGCTGTCCCGCTCCGGCGCGCTGCTGGAGGGCGAGAGCGGCCATCTGCTGCCGCTGGACGCGCTGAACGGCTTCGTGCTCTTTCCCTTCGCGCACTTTTTCCACCGCGCCCGCACGTTGGACCTTGCCCGTGCCGAGCGGCGCGCCGCGAGGAAGCGCGAGCGGGCGGACGCCGAGACCATGATCTGGTCGCTGGTGATGAGCGCGGCGGCGCTGGGGCTGCTGGCGTTGGCAGCGGGACTGCTCACCTCCGCCGACGAGGGGTTTGCCGCGCTGTTCACAGACCTTTTTGACTGGTTCCGCTGGCGCTGGACGTGGGACTTCGACGTGACGGGGCTCGTCCTGCGCATCCTGCTGTCCCTGCCTGTGGGAGCGTATCTCTTCGGCCTGCTGGACGGCGCGCTCCGGCAGGACAAGGCGGCGCTGCGCGAGCGCTCGCGCCGTGTTGCCGAGCAGATGACGGCGCTGCGCGGCGTGCCGGAGCGCGTCTGGCTCGTGCTGCTGTCGCTGTTCTGCCTGCTGTACCTGACGTTCTTCGCCGTGCAGGGGCGCTATCTCTTCGGCGCGTTCACCCGCACGCTGCCCGACGGTTTCATCGTGTCCGAGTATGCGCGGCAGGGCTTTTTCGAGCTGTGCAAGGTCATGGCGGTCAATTTCGCGCTGCTGTGGCTGGTCACGCGCTCGTCCCGGGTCGAGGTGCGTCGGCAAAGAGCGGCGTGGGCGCTGTGCCTCGTGCTGCTGGCGGAGAGCTTTTTGCTTGCGGTCGTGGCGTTCTCCAAGCTGGCGCTGTATATCTCCTGCTTCGGCTTTACGCCCAAGCGCCTGCAATCGACGTGGCTGGTGTGCGTGCTCGCCTTCGGGACCGGCTGCGCCGCGTGGTCGCTGACGCGCGGCGGGAAAACCTTCCGCGTCTGGATGTTCTTCGGCGCGGTCACGCTCTCGCTGCTGTGCCTGTACTGATAAATTGCGAGCCGGAATCTTCGCCGCGACCCCAAAAAAACGAGCGCCGCTTCCGAATGAATTAACAGAGGGAAACAGTGCCGCGAGGCAAGCGGCGTCCCGCGCAGAAAACTTGTTCAGCGCATATCCTGGGAAACGCTGAATCAATCCCGGCGCACGTCTTGACGGCAAATTGAGCGCCACTCTGCGTTGCGAAAATCTTGAAATACACAAAGTATTCCTGCGATTTTCGCCCTTGATTGGCACTCAATTTGCTCGCCAATCCGCACACCTTGCTTTATTCACACGGCGACAGCATTTACTTTCTTAAGCCGACGTGATACTATGTCAACTCAAG
>CAMKFK010000058.1 GCA_946411835.1 uncultured Clostridia bacterium | reverse complement strand
AGGACTTCTTCGGCAAGAAGACCAGCCTGACCGTCTCCGGCCAGCTCAACGCCGAAAACTTCGCCATGGCGTTCGGCGACGTGTACACCTTCGGCCCCACCTTCCGCGCCGAGAACTCCAACACGCAGCGCCACGCCGCCGAGTTCTGGATGATCGAGCCGGAGATGGCGTTCTGCGACCTTGACGGCGACCTGCAGGTCATGGAGGCGATGGTCAAGCACATCATCCGCCGCGTGATGGAGCGCTGCCCGGACGATCTGGCGTTCTTCAACAGCTTCGTGGACAAGGGGCTGCTCGAACGGCTGGGGCACGTCGTGTCCAGCGACTTCGGGCGCATCACCTACACCGACGCCGTGGAGATTTTGCAGCAGCACAACGACCGCTTTGACTACAAGGTCTCGTGGGGCGTCGATTTGCAGACCGAGCACGAGCGCTTCCTGACCGAGGAGGTCTTCCGCCGCCCGGTCTTTGTCACCGACTATCCGCGCGAGATCAAGGCGTTCTACATGCGCCTCAACGACGACGGGAAAACCGTCGCGGCGGCGGACTGTCTCGTCCCCGGCATCGGCGAGATCATCGGCGGCAGCCAGCGCGAGGAGCGGCTCGACATCCTGGAGGCCCGCATCACGGAGCTGGGCATGAACCCCGCCGATTACTGGTGGTACTGCGACCTGCGGCGCTGGGGCTCCTGCCGTCACGCGGGCTTCGGCCTCGGGTTTGAGCGGATGGTGATGTACCTCACGGGCGTGAGCAACATCCGCGACGTAGAGCTCCACCCCCGCACCGTCGGCAACGCGGAGTTTTAAATCGTCGTCGGCAAAGGCTTCGCCTTTGCCGACGAGGGGGTTTCGCTCCGCTACTCGCACGATTTGTCCGCATTCGCGGCGAAATCGCACATTCGCTCCGCGCAAAGTGTTTTTCCGGCGTACACGCCGCCGGAAAAAGGGATTTAAGTTCATTTCGCGCCTGCGGGCGCGAAATTTTGCGGGGCTTGGCGACAGGCTGAAGCATTTCCTTAAAAATCGCTTCGCCGCGAAGTCCGACTTGCTCCGCTTGACAACGGCGCGGGAGATACATATAATAATAAGCCAAAGCAGCGTATTACGCGCATGAAGAAAGGATCATCCGCAATGAGCATGAAGAAAGAATACAGGATGAGCGAGGAGCGCCATCAGGAGCTGAAGGACGAGCTGAACTACCTCAAAACCGTCCGCGAGAAGGAGGTCGCCGAGCTCATCAAGGAGGCGCGCGGCTTCGGCGACCTGAGCGAGAACAGCGAGTACGACGAGGCGAAAAACGAGCAGGGCAAGCTCTATTCCCGCATTGCCGAGCTGGAGGAAATCCTGCTGCACACAGTCATCGTCAGCGAGAGCGAGGAGCACGGAAACACCGTGTCCATCGGCAGCCGCGTCGTCGTGGTCGACGCGAGCAGCGGCGCCGAGCTGCCCGAGTACAAGGTCGTCGGCTCGCAGGAGGCGGACCCCATGCACCGCGCCATCAGCGAGGAGTCGCCCTTCGGCCGCGCGCTCATGGGCGCGAAGGAGGGGGACGAGGTCGTCGTCGAGGCGCCGATGGGCGAGATCCGCTACCGCGTGGTCAAGATCGAACGATAAAGAGGTTGCACTATGGCTGAAGAAATGAAAACCGCCCCCGCGCAGCAGGACCTGTCCGAAATCCTCCGCGTGCGGCGCGAGAAGCTCCGCGCCCTGCAGGACGCCGGGCGCGACCCGTTCACCGTGACGCGGTTCGACGTCACCCACCACACGCAGGACATCCGCGACAACTTTGACGCGATGGAGGGCGCGAGCGTCTCCGTCGCGGGGCGTCTCATGTCCAAGCGGGGCATGGGCAAGGTCAGCTTCTGCGATTTGCAGGACCGGACCGGCCGCATCCAGCTCTACGCCCGCAGGGACGAGATGGACGAGGAGAATTACAACGAGTTCAGGCGCTACGATATCGGCGACGTCGTGGGCGTGCAGGGCGAGGTGTTCCGCACCCAGCGCGGCGAGATGAGCGTCCGCTGCAAGCAGGTCACGCTGCTGAGCAAGTCGCTCCGGCCCCTGCCCGAGAAGTTCCACGGTCTTCAGGACAAGGAGATCCGCTACCGCCAGCGCTACGTTGACCTGATCGTCAACCCCGAGAGTCGGCGGAATTTTGAGATACGCAGCCGGTTCGTCAGCTTTCTGCGCCGCTATCTCGACTCCCTGGGCTTCATGGAGGTTGAGACGCCGGTCTTGAGCCCCGTCGCCGGCGGGGCGACGGCGCGCCCCTTCGTCACCCACCACAACGCGCTGGACATCGACCTGTACATGCGCATCGCCACCGAGCTGCATTTGAAGCGCCTGATCGTCGGCGGCATGGAGCGCGTGTACGAGGTCGGGCGCATCTTCCGCAACGAGGGCATGGACACCCGCCACAACCCCGAGTTCACCACCTGCGAGCTCTATCAGGCGTACACCAATCTCGACGGGATGATGGACATTCTGGAGGCCATCCTCTCCGGCGCGGCGAAGGAGATCCACGGCGGCTACACCGTCACGTGGCTGGGCCGCGAGATCGACCTGGCCCCCGGCTTCCGCCGCCTCACGATGGCGGACGCCGTGCGCGAGGTCACCGGCGCGGACTTCATGGCCTGCGAGGGGGACGATGCCGCCGGCGTCGCGCTGGCGAAGGGCGTCGGCGTGGACATGGACGGCGCGGACAAAACCTGGGGCAACGCGCTCTACGAGACGTTCGACCAGAAGGTCGAGGAGACGCTTGTCCAGCCGACGTTTATCACGATGTACCCGGTGGAGGTTTCGCCGCTCGCCAAGCGCAGCCCCGCCGACCCGCGCCTGACCGAGCGCTACGAGCTGTTTATCTGCGGCTGCGAGATGGGCAACGCCTTCTCCGAACTCAACGACCCCATCGACCAGTACGAGCGCTTCCGCGTCCAGGCGGCGAAGCGCGCCGGCGGCGACGAGGAGGCGGACATGATGGACGAGGACTTCGTCCTCGCGCTGGAGTACGGGATGCCGCCGACGGGCGGTCTCGGCTTCGGCATCGACCGCTGCGCCATGATGCTCTGCGGCGCCGACTCCATCCGCGACGTGATTTTGTTCCCCACCATGAAGCCGCAGGAGTGAGGCAGGGGGATGCATACATTGCTATAATGGGAGGATTGACATGAAAAAAGCTGCGGCGGTATCCGAAATCCCGAATTCCTTCAAGCCGACGCCGCTGGAAGCGGCGGATATGAACGAATTCTATGAGGACACTATGGCGGTTCGCACGGGGCAGAAAGCGGAGTCTCCCATCAAAGATATATATGATGGCTGCTGTGAACCGTGGGAGCATAACGCTTTCCTGCTGATGGGTCACATGGGCTGCGGCAAGAGCACGGAACTCAACCGCCTTGCGGAGGAGCTTCGCGCAGAGGGCTACCCCGTCCGCATCATTTATTGCAACGATTATCTTGACCGCGCGAACAGAGAGTATACCGACGTGCTGATCCTCATGGCGGACGCGCTTCTGTCCCTTGCGGAGGAGACCGGCAGAATGCCCGACAAGGATGATATGGAGTTAATCCGTACCTTCTGGACGCGCAAGGGCAAGCAGGAAAACGTCGTGCGGGACGACGCGGCGGTTGAGGTGGACGCGGAGGCGGGAGCGGGACTGCGCGGTCTACTGGACTTCTTTGTCGGCATCAAATCCAGCCTGAGATACAATGTAGAGCAGCGCACCGTTTACCGCGAGCAGATTGTTAAATACAACAGCCAGTGGCTTGGCGCGATGAATCGCGTGGCGGATCGCCTCACGATGCCAGACGGGAAGCAGCCGATTCTGATTTTTGAGGATTTGGACAAGGGCGAAACGTGGAACGTTTTTTACGGGCACTGCGAAACGCTGACCGGCGTGAACTTCCCCGTGGTCTACACCTTTCCCATCGCCTATTATTACGAGCCCGCGTTCAATGACGTGAGCGTCTTTTTCCGCGAGGTCTGCACGTTTCCGATGATAAAAACGCGGCAAATCGACGGCGAGCCCTGCAAGGAGGGACGCGCCGCCATCCGCGCCATCGTCGAGAAGCGCGCCGAGCCCTCCTTGTTCGAGGACGGCGTGCTGGACAACCTGATTGACCGGACGGGCGGCTGCCTGCGCCATCTGTTTTACGCAATCAGCAAGGCGGCGAGACTGGCACGGCGGCTGAACAAGCCGCAAATCCCCATGGAGCTTGCCGAACGCGCGCTGACGGAGATCAAAAGCGACCTCAGCGCCCGCGTTGAGGGCAAGGAGCATGATTTTCTGGTGGAGATTGCGACCGGCAAACACAAGAAGATCGACAATAAGCCGACGCTGCTGCGTATGATGCAGGCGCTGACTGTGCTGGAATACAACGGCGAGCGCTGGTACAATGTCCATCCGCTCATGGAGGAATACCTGCACGAAATCAAGATGCTGCCGAAAGCCAATGAAGGATAACGTACAGGGCTACGAGGAACTCAGCTGGATCATCGAGCAGTCCGAGGACGGGCTGTATGTGGCGACGGCGACGCCGCGGATGCAGCGGGAGATCGCCAGCCACTACAGCGACGCCGACGTCTGCGTCTACGACTACAGCACGGACGTCAAGCCCTTCACGTTCTCCGTCCCCGCGCGGCTGTTTCGGGACAATCCCGGCAAGCGGGCGTATTTCCTGCTGAACGTGCAGCTTTGCCTGCTGGACAAGAAGGGGCAGTTCGACGACGTGCTGCTGGAACGCCTGAACTTCTGCCGCGACATGTTCGCGCGGGAGAAGAAGAACGTCGTCTTCTTCATGACCGAGGGGGCGGCGCGCCAGCTCAACTTAAAGGCGTATGACTTCCACTCCTATGTCCGCCTGTTCCTCGACTTCGAGGACGACACCCCCGACGACGCGCAGCTCATCGAGCCGCCCGCCGCCCCGCCGGACCGCAGCGTCGGCGTGGCGCCGCCGGAGATTGACTGGGCGCGCCCGCGCAACACCCTGCTGGCGCAGGCCATCGCCCTGAGCAACACCGCGAAGAAGTATTACGACGACGGGCGCTACCGGGACGCGGAAACCCTGTGGAACGGCACGCTGGCGATCCGGGAGCGGCTGCTGGGCGAGGGGAACCCCGACACCGCCGACGCGCTGCATTGGCTCGGTGAGGTATATAGGGCGCAGGCACGCTATGACGAAGCGCTGACGACCCTGCAAAAAGCGCTGGACGTCCGCAAACGCACCCTGGGCGAGCGCCACCCCGACACGGCGGCGACCTACGACAGGCTCGCAACAGTCTATCAGGATATCGGCGAGTACGGCAAAGCGCTTGATTTCTTTCAAAAGACGTTGGATATCGTGGAGGCAACGCTGGGCGACCGCCGCCCTGACACGGCGGCGACCTACAACAACCTCGCCCTTGTGTACAGCGACACCGGCGACTACGCCAAGGCGCTGGAATACCTCCAAAAAGCGCTGGACGTCTACAAGGCAACGCTGGGCGACCGCCACCCCTCCACGGCGACGACCTACAGCAACCTCGCCTCTGTATACGAGGACACCGGCGACTACGCCAAGGCGCTGGACTATGCGCAAAAGGCGCTGGACGTCCGCAAGGCAACGCTGGGCGAGGATCACCCCGACACCAAAGCCGCCCGCGACCATCTGGAACGGCTTCGCAAATCCATCGATCCCGCAGCCAACACAACAAACGACAAGGAGGAAACACGAACATGATGAAACTGGTGCTGCTCCGCCACGGCGAGAGCGAATGGAACAAGCTCAACCTCTTCACCGGCTGGGTGGACGTGGACCTGAGCGACAAGGGGCGCGAGGAGGCGCGGCTCGCCGGGCAGACCCTCCGCGCGGAGGGGTACGACTTTGACGTCTGCTTCACCTCGTACCTCAAGCGCGCCATCCACACGCTGAACATCACGCTCGACGAGATGGACCGCGCGTGGCTGCCCGTCTACAAGAGCTGGAAGCTCAACGAGCGGCACTACGGCGCGCTCCAGGGCCTCAACAAGGCGGAGACCGCCGAGAAGTACGGCGAGGAGCAGGTCAAGATCTGGCGCCGCAGCTTCAACATCAAGCCGCCCGCCCTCGACCCGGACGATGACCGTGCCGCCGCCCGGCAGACCATGTTCCGCGACGTGGACCCCGCGCTGCTGCCCGCGCACGAGAGCCTGGAAACCACGATCGAGCGCGTCGTCCCCTATTTTGAGGAGACGATCAAGCCGGTCATGGCGTCGGGCAAGCGCGTCGTCATCGCCGCCCACGGCAACTCCCTGCGCGCGCTGGTCAAGTATTTCGACAACGTCAGCGAGGAGGAGATCATCGGCGTGAACATCCCCACCGCCGTCCCGCTGGTCTACGAGTTTGACGACAATTTCAAGCCCCTCCGCCATTACTACCTCGGCGACCAGGAGGCGATTGCCGCCAAGATGCAGGCCGTCGCCAACCAGGGCAAGAAAAAATAAACAAATCGTCGGCAAAGGCTTCGCCTTTGCCGACGATTTAAGACCGGCGGTCCCCGTTTGGGGGGCCGCCGGTCTGTTTTGCGCTCTTATTCTGTCTTACGCCGCGTCGTCGGCGCTGTAGTGGTAGCTGTTGCCGTAGTAGCGGCCGCCGAACTGGTTGCCGAAGAACTCGTTGAAGAAGCTCCACGGGTCGTAACCGCCGTCGCCGTAGTAGTAATAGTTGTTGCCCTGGTTCTGCTGGGGCTGCTCGACGGGGGCGGTCTGCTCGGGCATGGCGTCGAAGGTGATGCTCAGCTCCAGCTCCTCGCCGCCGCGGTTGACGGTGACGGTCGCGGCGTCGCCCGCCTTGTAGGTCTTCTTGGCGGCGTTGAGGTCGGTCATGCTGCCGATGGCGCGCTCGCCGACCTTGACGATCACGTCGCCGGCCTTGATGCCCGCCTTGGACGCCGCGCCGCCCTCCTCCACGGAGTTGACGTACACGCCCGCGCTGACGGGCAGACCGTTCTGCGCGGCGTAGTTCGCGGTGACGGAGCTGGCGGTCATGGCGAAGTAGGGGCGGTTCGTCACGCGGCCGTTCTCCATGATATCCTCCACCATGGCGATGACGTCGTTGATCGGGATGGCGAAGCCGAGACCCTCGACCGCCGTGTTGGCGTAGGAGCTGTACTTCGCGGACACAATGCCCACGACCTCGCCGTACGTGTTGAACAGCGGGCCGCCGGAGTTGCCGGGGTTGATGGCGGCGCTGACCTGGATCATGTTGAACGGCGTGCCGTCCACGTTGATGGCGCGGTTCACGCTGGACACGATCCCCTCGCTCATGGAGAAGGTCAGCTCGCCGAGGGGGTTGCCGATGGCGGCGATATCCTCGCCCACGGAGAGCTTGGCGGAGTCGCCGAAGGTGACGGCGCGCAGACCCTCCGCCTCGATCTTCACGACGGCGATATCGTAATCCTCGTCCCCGCCGATGACGGCGGCGTCGTAGGTCTCGCCGCCGTAGAGCGTGACCTCGACGGTGCTCGCCCCGTCGATGACGTGATAGTTCGTGAGGATGTACCCGTCCTGCGTGATGATGAAGCCGCTGCCCGCCGAGGCGTTTTCAACGGTCTGGTTGAAGATGTTGGTGGTGACGGTGGTGTTGATGGACACCACGCTGTCGATGTTCGCCTTGTACAGCTCCGCGAAGGTCAGCTGCTTCGTCCCCGTGACGGCGACGGTGCGGACCTCGGCGGTCTCGCGTTCGCTGACGGCGATCTCCGTGGTCCGGTGGTTCGCGGCCGTGCGCACGCTGCTCATCGCGCCCGCGCCCACCGCGCCGCCCAGCAGCGCGCACACCAGCGCCAGCGCCACGAGCTTGAGCGCGAGGCGCTTTTTCTTCGGCGGCTCGGGCGCGGGGGTCTCCTCGGCATAGTTGCGCGTGTTGTACACCGGCTCGACGACGTTGCTGTCGCCCTTGCGGTAGCTGTAGTGGTACAGATTGTTTTCGTCCTCGTAATACATGGCTGCTGCCTCCTTATGTCGTCCCCCGCGCGGCGGGGGTGTGTGTTTCCTTGGATGCTTCGTATGATAAAGCATTTTTATGTCTAAATTATGAAATTCAGTTATCCTTTTTTTGAACAATGCGTTTTTTCTTGCGCTTTGCCCGCGCAGCCTTTACAATAGAAAAAACGCAAAGAGAGCGGGGAGGGGCCGCCATGCTGAAAATCGACAACATCAAAACCCGCCCCGGCGCGGGGGAGGACGAGCTGCGCGTCCTGGCGGCGAAGCGGCTCCGCGTGGACGCGGTGACGGACCTGCGCGTCCTGCGCCGGAGCGTCGACGCGCGCGAGGGCGTGCGCTTCGTCTGGTCGGTCGCCGTCGCCGTGCGGGACGAGGCGGGCGTCCTCCGGCGCTGCCGGGACAGGGGCGTCTCGCGCTGGGAGCCGACCGTCTACACGCTGCCGCCGACCGTGCCGACGCGGGAGGGGCGCCCCGTCGTCGTCGGCGCGGGACCGGCGGGGCTGTTCTGCGCGCTGGTGCTGGCGCGGTGCGGCGCGCGCCCCATCCTGCTCGAACGGGGTCGGCGCGTCGAGGAGCGTCGGCGCGACGTGGAGGCGTTCTGGCGCACCGGCGTCCTGGACCCCGGCTCGAACGTCCAGTTCGGCGAGGGGGGCGCGGGCGCGTTTTCCGACGGCAAGCTCAACACCGGGACGCGGGACCCGCGCCACGGCTGGATTCTGGAGCGCTTCGTCCAATACGGCGCCAGCCCCGACATTCTGATCGACGCCCGGCCCCACGTCGGCACCGACCGGCTCTACGTCGTGCTGCAGGCGCTGCGGCGCGAGCTGCTGTCGCTGGGCGCGGAGGTGCGCTTCTGCCACCGGCTCGCGGGACTGGAGACGGAGGGCGGCGCGGCCTGCGCGTCTCGTCGCCGGAGGGGGACTACGCGCTCGCCGCCCGTCAGGCGGCGCTGGCGGTGGGCCACAGCGCGCGGGACGTCTTCGCGATGCTGCGCGGCCTCGGCGTGCCGATGGAGGCGAAGCCCTTCGCCGTGGGCGTGCGCATCGAGCACCGCCAGCGCGACCTGGACGCCGCGCAGTACCGCGAGGCGGCGGGCAGTCCCGCGCTGCCGCCCGCGTCCTACAAGCTGGCGTACCACACGCGCGGCGGGCGCGGCGTGTTCTCGTTCTGCGTCTGCCCGGGCGGGCAGGTGGTCGCCGCCGCGTCGGAGCCGGGGCGCGTCGTCACCAACGGCATGAGCGAGCTGGCCCGCGACGGCGAAAACATCAACGGCGGACTGCTCGTCTCCGTCACACCGGCGGACTTCGGCGGCGCGGACGCGCTCGCGGGCGTCGCGTTCCAGCGGCGGCTGAAGGAGGCGGCGTTCCGCGCGGGCGGGGAGACCTACGCCGCCCCCGCGCAGACGGTGGGGGACTTTCTCGCCCGGCGTCCCTCGACCGGGGCGGGGCGCGTCAGCCCAAGCTACCGCCCCGCCGTAACGTGGGGCGACCTGCGCGCCTGCCTGCCGGACTTCGTGTGCGACGCGCTTGCCGAGGCGCTGCCGGAGCTGGACAAGCGGCTGCGCGGCTTCGCCGACCCGGACGCGGTGCTCACGGCGGTGGAAAGCCGCTCGTCGTCCCCCGTGCGCATTCTGCGGGACGAGACGTACCAGTCCGCGCTGCGCGGACTCTACCCCTGCGGCGAGGGCGCGGGCTACGCCGGCGGCATCCTCAGCGCCGCCGCCGACGGCATGCGCGCCGCCGAGCATATATTGGAAGACTATATGTAATTGATACGGAGGATATTACCATGAGTAGACAGATCGACGTCATCATCGACTTTCTGACCGAGGATTACCGCCGCCGGATCGACGCGGCGGCGGACCGGCACGGCTATACGACGCGCTATTATCCCGACAGCCGCAGCGCCGTCGGCAACGCGGACGACTGCGAAATCCTGTTCGGGCACTGCTCGCAGCGGGTCATCGCCTCGGCGCGGAGCCTCCGGTGGTTCTGCTGCTGCTGGGCGGGGGTGGACCGCTTTTGCCGGGACGAGCTGTATCAAAACCCGGACTGCCTGCTCTCCAACTCCTCCGGGGCGTACGGCGTGACCATCGCGGAGCATCTGGTCATGTGCGCGCTGATGCTCCTGCGGCGGCAGGAGGAGTACGGCGCGCTCATCCGCTCCGGCGGCTGGGACACGCTGCCGGGGAACATCCGCTCGCTCTTCGGCAGCCGCATCACCGTGCTGGGCACGGGCGACATCGGCACGCAGTTTGCCCGCCGCGCGCGGGCGTTCCAGCCCGCGCGGATCGTGGGCGTCCGCCGCAGCGACCGTCCGTGCGACCCCGCGTTCGACGAGGTCCGCCGCACGGCGGAGCTGGACGCCGTCCTCCCCGAGACGGACGTGCTCGTCATGGCGCTGCCGAACACGCCGGACACGGCGGGCATCCTCAGCCGCGCGCGCATGGCGCTGCTGCCCGAGGGCGCGTATGTGCTCAACGTCGGGCGCGGCGCGGCGGTGGATCAGGACGCGCTGATCGACGCGCTGAACAGCGGGCATCTCGCGGGCGCGGCGCTGGACGTGGTGACGCCGGAGCCCCTGCCCGCCGACCATCCCCTCCGCGCGGCGAAAAATCTCCTGCTCACGCCCCACGTCGCGGGCAACACGACCCTGCCCTACACCCAGCAGCGCACCGTGGACATGTTCCTCGAGGACCTGGACAACTACTGTGCGGGCAGACCCCTCCTGCACGCCGTCGACCGGAAGCGGTTCTATTAAACGCCGGCTTCGCGCGGTTGCGGGAGGACCGGCTGAACAAGCACAATCGCAATCGGCTAACGGACAAAACATTTTAGGAGGATTTTGAAATGACAGAATCAGAAAAAAATTTCACAAGGAAATGGTTGAGCTCTATCGCACCACAAAACGTGAGTGCAAAGGCTATAATCCCACGAGGTTCTTACAGCTGGTCAGCGAAATAGGCGGTTATGCTGCCGCAAAACAGCTCATCAAAGAGACGACCGTCGGCTTTATGCGGTTGCAAGAGGAGTACAATCGACTGGATCTGTCTGTAGAAGCGTATGTGCTGAAGCCGGAGTACCACGACCTGTTCACGGATGAAGAGCGGCAAATTTGCCGGGACCGGCTGAAAGCATACAATTGGCCGAAGGCGTAACCCTCACCCCAGCGCCACGTCGAGCGACATCATGAGCACGAAGCCCGCCATGTAGCCGACGACGCCCGCGCGCGTGTTGGACTGGGGCACCAGCTCCGCCGCCGTGACATAGAGCATCGCCCCGGCGGCGAAGCTCAGCAGCCACGGCATCAGCGCGCCCGCGCCCGACGCGGCGAGCACCGTCGCCACGCCGAACAGCGGCTCCACCGCGCCGGACAGCGCCCCGCCGAGGAAGGCGCGCGCGCGGCTCTCTCCCGCCTCGCGCAGCGGCAGCGAGATCGCCGCGCCCTCGGGGAAATTCTGCACGCCGATGCCCAGCGCCAGCGCCGCCGCGCCCGCAAGGCCCGCGCCGTCCGCCGCGAGCGCGAACGCCAGCCCCACCGCCATGCCCTCCGGGATGTTGTGCAGGGTGACGGCGGTGAACAGCAGCGCGTTGCGGCGGCGCAGGGGATCGTCGCTCAGCCGCTGCAGACGGGGCAGCGCGCCGTCCAGCGCCGCGAGAAACGCCGCCCCCACCGTCACACCGGCGGCGGCGGGCAGCCACCACGCCGGAAGCGCGCCGCCGCCCGCCTGCTCGATGGCGGGCAGCAGCAGGCTCCACACGGACGCGGCGGTCATCACCCCCGCCGCGAAGCCCAGCATGGCGGACTGCGTCCGCCGCCGCGCCCCGCCGAGGAAGAACACCGTCCCCGCCCCGAGCGCGGTCATCGCAAACGTAAACAGCGTCCCGTAAGACGCCAGCATCAGCGCGCGTATCATACCCGTCCGTCACCCCTCCACGGACAGTATAAGCGCGGACAGGCGCGCGCGTGACGCCGCCCCGCAGGGCTTTGCCCCCGCAGGGGGCGGTCTGCCGCCCTCGCCCCTGCGGGGGGCTTGTTTCTCTTTGTTTTGTTTGGTTTTATCTTTGTCGTTAGATTTTATCTTAACGTTAGCTTTTCTCCACAGGAGTTTCCGCCTGCGGGCGGAGTGACTTTTTCGCCGCCGAAAAAGTCACCAAAAAGCCGCTTGAACCTACGGTTCAAGACTCCCTTTTTTGTCGCACTGCCGCTTTGCCTTGCCACGGTCCAGTGTCTTGGTCACGCTGTTTCCCGTGTGACGACTT
>CAMKFK010000057.1 GCA_946411835.1 uncultured Clostridia bacterium | reverse complement strand
TCCGCGTGCTGCTGACCGGCGAGATATCCGACGAGCTGTTCGGCTACAAGTACACCGACTTCGCGCCCTCCGCCGAGGCGTTCCAGCAGGAGGCGGAAAAGCGCGTCCGCGAGCTGTATCTGTACGACGTGCTGCGCGCCGACCGCTGCATCTCCGTCAACTCGCTGGAGGCGCGCGTTCCGTTTGGCGACCTCGACTTTGTGCGCTATGTCATGTCCATCGACCCGGCGAAGAAGCTGAACACCTACGGCAAGGGCAAGTACCTGCTGCGCCGCGCCTTTGAAAACGACCGCATCCTGCCGGAGAACATCCTCTGGCGCGAGAAGACGGCGTTTTCCGACGCGGTGGGGCACTCCATGGTGGACGACCTCAAGGCGTACGCAGAAGCATTTTACACGGACGAGGAATTTCAGCTCCGGCGGGCGCGCTATCCGCACGCGCAGCCGTTCACGAAGGAGTCGCTGCTGTACCGGGAGCTGTTTGAGAAATACTACCCCGGTCAGGCGGAGATGATCGCCGATTTCTGGATGCCGAACAAGAGCTGGAAGGGCTGCGACGTAAACGACCCATCGGCGCGCGTCCTGTCCAACTACGGCGCAAGCGGAACGTAAGGTGCTTATGGACGCGAGGAAAATCATACAATACATCGGCGCTTCCCCAAAGCGAACGCCCGTCAGGCTCTACGTCAGAGAGCGCGAACCGGTGGACTACGGCGACGCTGCGGTATTCGGCGTCGGGGACAAGATCGTGTTTGGCGAATGGGACGCGCTGCGCGCCGTTCTCGACGCGAACCGCGACAAGATCGACGCTTACCTGGTCGAAAACGACGGCCGCAACTGCGCCGTTCCCCTACTGGACACAAAAAATCTGGATGCGCGCATTGAGCCGGGCGCAATCATCCGCGAGCAGGTGGAGATCGGCAAAAACGCGGTTATCATGATGGGCGCAATCCTAAACATCGGCGCGGCCGTCGGCGAGGGCAGCATGATCGACATGGGCGCAGTGCTCGGCGGTCGTGCCGTTGTCGGAAAAAATTGTCATATCGGCGCGGGCGCGGTGCTGGCCGGCGTGATCGAACCGGCGTCCGCCCGACCGGTGGTCGTGGAGGACGGCGTGCTCATCGGCGCGAACGCCGTGGTGATCGAGGGCGTCCGCATCGGTCGCGGCGCCGTGGTCGCGGCGGGGGCCGTCGTGACGAGGGACGTGCCCGACAACATGGTGGTCGCGGGCTGCCCGGCAAGGATCATCAAGGAAAAAGACGCCCGGGCAACGGAAAAGACGGCTCTGGAAGCCGTCCTTCGAGCGATATGAGAGCGTATGGGAATGAAGCGGCGGCGCTTGCATCTGAGCTCATTGCGCTTCGGCAGGCGTTTCACCGCCGCCCCGAATTGGGCAACCGGGAGTACGAGACAGCGGCTCGCGTGGAAGCGTGGCTGCATGAGTGCGGCATTCCGACGAAGCGGCTGCTGGGCACGGCGGTCGTCGGGACGCTGCGGGGCGGACGCGCGGGCGGCGCCGTCGCCCTGCGCGCCGACATGGATGCCTTGCCGCTGCAGGAGGCGACGGGCGCGGCATTTGCCTCCGAGGTCCCCAACGTCATGCATGCCTGCGGCCACGACGTCCATATGGCGGCGGCGCTCGGCGCGGCAAGGCTGCTCGCCGCGCATCGGGAGGAGCTGCCCGGCACGGTGGTGTTCCTGTTCCAGCCGGACGAGGAAGGCAGCGGCGGCGCGCAGCGTATGATCGACGCGGGCGTGCTGGACGGGGTCGACGCGGTGTTCGGCTGCCATGTCTCCCCGGAGCTGCCCGCCGGGACCGTCGGCGTCCGCTATGGGAAATTCTATGCCGCGTCGGATACGTTCCGTATGACGCTGACGGGCAGAAGCGCCCACGGCGCGGAGCGGGAAAAGGGCGCGGACGCGCTGGCTGCGGCGGCGGAGCTGGCAACGGCGCTTCTGTCGCTCCCGCGATCCTTTCCGCGCGACCGAAGCGTTGTCTCCGTCGGGACGCTTCATGCGGGCACAGCCGGCAACATCGTCGCGGAGCGCGCGGAGCTCACGGGCATCATACGGACGCTGGGCGCGGAGAACCGCGCGGCAATGCGCGCGATGGTCCGCCGCACCGCCGAGAGGACCGCGTACCGGCACGGCGTCGCGCTCGACTGCGAGCTGCGGGAGAGCTATCCCGGCGTCGTCAATGACGACGGCATGACGCGGCTCGTGCAGAGCGCGGCAACGGCGCTGTACGGCGCGGAGCGCGTTTCCGTGCTGACCGGGCCGACCATGACCACCGAGGACTTCGGCTGCTTTCTGCTGCGGCGGCCGGGAGCGTTTTACCACGTCGGCGCGGGCTGCGCGCTTCCGCTCCACAGCGCCGCGTTTTTGCCGGACGAACGCGCCGCAGTCGCGGCTGCCGCGCTCCACGCCGCCGTCGCAGAGAGATTTCTGAATGGGGAAACGCCATGAAATTTACAAAAATGCAGGGCTGTGGAAACGACTATGTGTATATCGACTGCTTTTCGGAAACAGTCAGGCATCCCGCCGCGCTGGCAAGACGGATTTCGGACCGGCATTACGGCGTCGGCGGCGACGGGCTGATCCTCATCGAGCCGTCCGACCGCGCCGACGCCTTTATGCATATGTTCAACGCCGACGGCTCGGAGGGCGACATGTGCGGCAACGGCATACGATGCGCGGCAAAGTATCTGTACGACCACGGCCATATCCCGCCGGATCGGCGCAGCGCCGTCATCGACACAAGAGCGGGCCTGCGGGAAATCATCTTTCGCGCGGAGCATGGCAAGGCGGCGGAGCTGACCGTGGACATGGGCGTGCCCGAGCTGACAAGCAGGGTGCCGGAAGCCATTGAAATACTGGGGATGTCGCTGCGCTTCATCGGCGTGGACATGGGCAATCCCCATGCCGTTTATTTTCTTGAGAACAATCTCGCGCTGGGCGCCGCGCATATTGCGGAGCTCGACCTGAGTCGCTGCAGCGGACGCTTTGAAGCCCATCCGCGCTTTCCGGACCGTGTCAATTCAGAGTTCGTCGAGATCCTCAGTCCCATCGAAATCAATTTGCGCGTCTGGGAACGCGGTTCGGGCGAAACGCTCGCCTGCGGCACAGGGGCGGCGGCGGCCGTCTACGCGGGAATTCGCGCGGGAAAGCTGGCGCGTAACGTGCTGGTCCATCTCAGCGGGGGCGACCTGCGCGTCCTCTGCGACGCGGAAAGCGGGCGCTGCTTCCTGACTGGCGACGCGGCGGAGGTGTTCTGCGGGACGTATGACGCAGACGCATGAGGGCGGCGCGCAACGCCCCCGCTCTCGGCAGCGCCGCGTCAATTTGGCGGCAAATCCGCTTGCCAGGGCGCACACGCTGAGTGATTCATACTTATGGGGCAAATAAGCTCATCTGCGGAAAGCGCTCCGGCAGCTCCTGCATGAAGCGGAAGCAGTCCTCCGGCTCGTGCAGGATACCGTGCTCCGTGCAGACGCCGCGAAACAACCGCATAAGCTCTTTTGCGCGCGGGCTCGGCAGCTCATAGGCGTTGCCGTACCGCTCGATATAGCGCTCCTTCATGCCCGGAAAGTGCCTGTCCAGCGCCGCGTAGAAGGATTCCCGGCTGCCCTCACGGAGCGTCAGACCCATGTCAAAACAGACGATTCCCCTCACTCCCACGCGGACGCATTCGTTCAGAATCGCCGCGACGTTATCCTCCGTATCGTTGATGAACGGCAGGATGGGCGTCAGCCACACGACCGTCGGGATGCCGCGCTCGCGCATGGCTTCCAGCGCCTCAATCCGTCTCTTCGTGTTGCAGACGTTCGGTTCGAGGATTGCGCACAGCGCGTCGTCATACGTCGTGAGCGTTATCTCCACCACGCACTTGGCGCGCTTGTTGATCTCGTCCAGCAGGTCAATGTCGCGGAGGATGCGGTCGGACTTCGTCTGGATCGCCAGACCGAAGCCGTTGTCCCGAATGATTTCGAGGCACCTGCGCGTCAGTTGGAGCGTTTCTTCGCAATGCATGTAGGGATCGGACATGGAGCCGGTGCCGATCATGCACTTTTTTCGTTTGGATTTCAGAGCCTTTTCCAGAAGCGCGGGTGCGTTCTGCTTGACCTCGACGTCCTCGAACGGGTGCGTGAACCGGTAGCAGCGGCTCCTGCTGTCGCAGTAGACGCAGCCGTGCGTGCAGCCTCGGTAGAGGTTCATGCCGCAGCGCCCGCCGCTCGCGGTGAGGATTCCTTTTGCATCGACAAAGTGCATATCGTACGCTCCGGTTGGGGATGATTTGCCGCTCTCGGATCCCCTGTCATGATCTTCGTTTCATGACAGGGACAAACGATAATGGCCTCCTTGTCAAAACCACGAGCCAAAAAAACTCGCCGTCTTGAAAGGGGACCATCGCAAAAGACGCGCAGGGCGCCTTTTTTCATTCTGTGCGCAGGCGGACGGCAACTGCCGTTTCGCGCTGTTCGCTGCTCACCGCCCAGCGGCGTTCAAGCTTGCTCACCTCGATGTGGTAGAGCGTCAGCAGCATCGCGTCGGCGAAGACCCACGCTGCGGGGTTGGCAAGGCAGACGGCGAGATAGCCGAGTCTGCCGACCATGCCGAAGGCGACGATGGCGCGCGCCGCCAGCTCCGCGACGCCGGCGCTCATCGCCTGGCTGGAGAAACCCATGCCCTGAAGGCTGTTGCGGAACACGAAGATGACGGCGAGCATCGGATACGCCGCGCCGTTGTACACGAGGTAGCGGCGCACGTCCGCAAGGATGGCGGCGTCCGCGCCGTCGAGGAAGAAGGATGCGACGGTTCCGCCGAGGTAGTAGTTGAACGCCAGCGCCAGCGCGCAGTACGCGAAGGCGACAACCGTGACGGCGTTGACGCCCCGGCGGATGCGCCACAGATCCTTCGCGCCGAGGTTCTGCCCGCAATAGGTCGCCATGGTCGCGCCCGTGCTGTCCAGCGGCGCGGAGACGAGCATATGCACCTTCGAGCCCGCCGCCACGGCGGCGACCGCTGATGTGCCGAGGCTGTTGACAGCGCCCTGCACCATGATCGTGCCGATGGCGGTGATGGAAAACTGCGCACCCATGGGCACGCCGACGTTGGCGATCACGACCATGCGGCGCAGGTCGGGGCGCAAATCGTCGCGGCTGAGACGCAGGAGCGGCACGCAGCGCCACATATAAACGAGGCAGGCAAGCCCGGACAGCCCCTGCGAGAGCACGGTGGCATACGCCGCGCCCTCGACGCCCGTGCCGAGGACGCGCATGAACAGCACATCCAGCGCGATGTTTGCCAGCGCGGCGGCGACGAGGAAATACAACGGGGTGCGGCTGTCGCCCAGCGCGCGCAGAACGCCGGAGCCGAGGTTGTACAGAATCGTCGCGCCCGCGCCGAGAAAGACAATGGAGATATAGCGGTACGCCTCGTCAAAGATTTCCGCCGGAGTCTGCATCAGGCGCAGAACATCGTCCGTGCAGAACAGGGCGATGAGCGTGATGAGCGCCGTCGCAATCAGTCCCAGCCAGACGAGCTGACCCGTCCGGCGGCGCACCTCGTCCATGTCGCCGGCGCCGAAGCTCTGCGCGATGGGGATGGCAAAGCCGGAGCACATACCAAGCGCAAAGCCCAGCACGAGGAAGTTCAGTGACCCGGTGGAGCCGACGGCGGCGAAGGAGTTGACGCCGAGGATGCGCCCAACCAGGACGCTGTCGGCAATGTTGTAAAATTGCTGGAACAGGTTTCCAACCAGCAGCGGCGCGCAGAACAGCAGAATGCGGCGCAGCGGGGAGCCCGTGGTCATGTCTTGCGTCATAGGAATCAGCTTCTTTCCGCCCCTCTTGGGGCATAGCTGATTGTAGCCCTTTTGAAAAAGATTGCAAGAGTAAAACCGCCCAATTATTTGGGCGGTTTTACCAAAAACTTTTGTCATGTTTTGTGTATAATAACCTAACCTTTGTTCATTCACCGGGGTTGCTGCGCAAAATCTTCCCGATGTTCCAGGTGTGCGCCGCCATGCGGGCGGCCTCGGCGCGCCGCTCCGGCGTGTCGAAGGGGAACTGCCCCGTATACGCGCCGCAGTCCACGCACATGGCGTACCAGCACCAGCCGTTTTCCTCCTCCAGCAGTCCCGCGCCGCCGCAATAGGGGCAATCCTGAAGGGGGTTGTTCTCAAAGATATCCATGCCGCTTCTCCTTTCCCGCCTGTCGCCCATCCAGCATACCGTATCGGCGCGAAAAATGCAAGCGGAAACTTTGGCTTGTACTTCCGTCGACACTGCGGTATACTTTTCCGAGGAAACAGCGCCCCGAAAACACAAAAACGGAGGTCACGCATGATAAAGCCAAACAGTCCGCTGCGCTGCCCGGTTTGCGGCGGCGCGCTGCTGCCGCACGAGAGGACGGTTTCCTGCCTCAAAGGCCACTCCTTCGACGTCGCCCGCGAGGGCTACGTCAACCTGCTGCGCTCCTCAAAAAACGGTGAACGCATGGGCGACAGCAAGGCCTCCGCCCGGTCCCGGCGCAGCTTTCTCAGCAAGGACTACTACCGCCCGCTTCGGGACGCGCTGACGGCGCTGTTCGCCGACCGGCGCGGCACGGTGCTCGACATCTGCTGCGGCGAGGGCTACTATACCGCCGCCCTCGGCGCAAACCCCGCGCTGGACGTGTATGGCTTCGACCTGTCCAAGGAGATGATCCGTCTGGCGGCCAGGCGCGGCGGGGCGACCTATTTTGTGGCGAATATGGCGTCCATCCCGGCGGGAGATGCGAGCTTCGACTTTGCCACGCACCTCTTCGCGCCGTTTCATGAGCCGGAGTTCGCGCGCGTCCTCAAGCCGGGCGGCAGGCTGTACAGCGTGATCCCCGGCAGCCGTCACCTGTGGGCGCTGAAGGCGCTGCTGTATGACACATCCTATCCGAATGACGAGGCGCTGCCCTCTGCCGCCTCGCTGCGGCTCAACGGCACGCGGAAGCTCTCCGCCGAAATCACGCTGGACAGCGCGGAGGACATCGAGGCGGTCTTCCGCATGACGCCCTACTGTTACCACACCAGCCGGGCCGACCGGGACAAGCTGAACGGGCTGACCAGCCTGACGACGCAGATCGAGTTCGTTGTGGCGGAATATGAGAAGCCGACAGAACCCGCAGCCGCGCGCCGTTTTTCCTCCTCTGAGTTTACATAATACCATGAATCATGCCCTGCCGCGAAAGGTTATGCACAGTTTCCACATACTTTTCCACATACTTTTCCACAGCCCGCAGCCTGAATCACCCCTTGTAATACCGAAATTGCTGTGCCCGCTCCGGTTGACCGCTCAATGACGCCGTGGAGAAACCACACATTTCATAATTAACATAATCCACATTATCCACAGGTTTTTCCACAGGCCTGCCCGCCTCCGGTCTTGCAGTCCGACCCACCGGAACGAGGGCCGCGGCTTCGCCCTCCCTCCTCAGGCGGCGCGCCGCGCGCGTTTCCGGCGGCGCGCCCCCCATCGCGCACAGCGCCGCAGCGTATTTTGAAAAAATTTTAAAAAACCTATTGCTTTTTCCCACCGCCTGTGGTATTCTAATCGGGCTGTGAGGTATCCGGGTGTGGCGCAGTTGGTAGCGCGCTTGACTGGGGGTCAAGAGGCCGTGAGTTCAAGTCTCGCCACTCGGACCAGAAAACCGCCGAAATCAAATGATTTCGGCGGTTTTCATTTTGCAAAAGTTGCGTTTTCAAGTTTCACTTATTCCTGACCACAGCGCAAGTCATAGACAAACGGGAACCGCGCTCCGTCTTTGGAGCGCGGTTCTCCTGTTTATCAGCCCAGATACGCGAGGATCTCCTCGGCGTTGGTGTCGGGCTTGACCTTGGGCATGACGCGCTCGATCACGCCCTGCTCGTCGATGAGATAGGTCGTGCGGACGACGCCCATGCTGACCTTACCGTAGTTCTTCTTCTCCTGCCACACACCGTATGCCTCGATCGCCTGCGCTGACGCCGATCACGACAACGCCCTTGCGCTTGAAGCCCTCGTAGCTCTTGGCGAACGCGCACGCCTGACGGGTGCAGCCGGGCGTGTTGTCTCTGGAGTAGAAATACAGCACCACCTTTTTTCCGAGAAAGTCGCTGAGGCTGACGGCGTTGCCGTCCTTGTCCGGCAGTGTAAACTGCGGCGCTTTGGTTCCGATTTCCAGCATGGCTTACTCCTCCTTGATGAATGTATAGGTCGTTTCGTCGGATTCCTCCGAACAGAAGCGGTAGCCGAGCCGGTCGAAGTCCCGCATCTGCTCGGGCTGCTCTACGCGGCGCTCCGCCATCCAGCGCACCATCTCGCCGCGCGCCATCTTGCACATCGTCCCCTTTTCGACGGTTTTGCCGCCGATGTGCTCGCCGAATAACGCCGTCACGAAGCGCACGTCGGGCGGCAGATGCGGTTCGACGGCGCGGCTGTACTCCTTCGACGCAAGGTTGACGATGCAGCTGCTTTCGCCGCACAGCGATCCAGCGAGCGCGCCGCCCCAAAACTGATAGAGGTCGCGGCAGCCGCCCGCCGAGAGCCTCGCGCCCATTTCCAGACGGTACGGCGTCACGCCGTCGAAGGGGCGCAGCACGCCGTAGAAGCCGGACAGGATGCGCAGGTGCGCCGCGACGTAGTCAAGCTGTTCGCCGGTCATCACATTCGGTGCCAGATAGCGGTAGGCGATGCCGTCATAGGAAAGCAGCGCGGGCGTCAGGTTCCGCCGCAGATCCATGTCGGTGAGGCGCTCCACGTTCAGCGCGGCAATCTGGTCGTTGCACTTCCAGAGCGCTTGCAGTGCGCGCGGTTCCATGGCGCGAAGGGAAGCGAGCAGCGTTTCGGCTTTGTCGAGGAACTGCGGCAAATCGCGCACGGCAAAGCTGTCCGTGTCAACGCGCATTTTCTTCGCAGGGGATAGTATCATGACGAGCGTGTTCATTCCCGTCACCCTCCATGCCGCATGATTCCTGATTATAGCACCGCGCCGCGCTCTTGCCAAGCCCGGGTCAACAGGGAACATCCTGCCACCTGTCCTTTGCCCGGAGCGCGGCGATCTCCGCTTTCATCTCCGCGATGAGCCGCGCGAGCTTCGCCTCGCACTCGTCCTCGCTTTGGGCGTAGACGTTGCGCGGATGGCGCTTGCCGTCGGGGTAGGTCGGCGTGTAGCGTCCTTCCCACAGGCGTTCACCCAACTGCGTGACGCAGCCTGTGCCGGGCCGGCGTCGCTTGCCCTTGTTCGCTGTGAACTCCGTCGTGCGCGGCACGCTCGCTTCCGCTTTCGGCTTCTTCCTGTTCTTTGCGATTCCGCTGTCGATCTTCGCCGCGGCGTTTTTCTGCATCTCGGTCGTGACGTGGGTGTAGACGTCCAGTGTGATCGCCGCCGAGACATGCCCGACGATGGTTGAGAGCGTCTTGACGTCCATGCCGCGCTCCAATGCCGTCGTGATGAAGGTGTGGCGGAGGTCGTGGAAACGCACCTGCCTGCATTCCGCGTGCTTCAGGACGCGCTGGAGGATCTTGCGCACGGAGCTTGGGTCGCGCGGGACGTCGCCGCCCAGCGGGGAGGGGAACAGCCAGCGCGAGTAAACGGTGTTGCTGTACTCGCGCAGCGCCGCCGTCACAGCTTCGGGCAGGAGGATCGTGCGCAGGGACGAGCGGGTCTTCGGCTCACTGGTCGTGAGCGTTCCGTGGACGCGGTTGATCTGCCGCCTGACGCGCAGCTCGCCCGTATCGAAGTCGAGGTCGCTCCATTGGAGCGCCAGCAGCTCTCCGCGCCGCAGTCCCGTCGCCAGCTCCAGAAGGAAGAGCTCGTAATAGCCCTCATATTTGGCTTGGATGAGGAATCGCTGCATCTCCTCGCGCGTGAGCACCTGCGTCGCTCCGCGGGACTTGGGCGGCAGCTTGCAGCCCTCGGCGGGATTGCTCCGCAGGAGACCCGCTTCCACAGCCTTTTGCAGCGCCGCGCGGCAGTGGACATGGCAGAGACGAACCGAGCGGTCGGACAGCCCCGCGCCGTCCTGCTCGACGCGGATGAGCCGCCCCTGTCGTTTGAGGCGTCCGTAGAACTGCTGCAAATCGCTCTGCGTCAGCTTGTTGAGCGGGATCGCGCCGAGCGCCGGGATGACATGCCCGTAGATCGAGTTCTCATAGCCCTGCTGGGTGGAAGGTCGGATCGTGTCCTTGAGATAAGTCTGATACCAGTGGTCGAGCCAATCGCCGAACGGCATATCCGCCGAGAGCTTGTCCGACTGTGCGGGTGCGAGCCGCGCCTTGAGGGCGTCCAGCTTCTCGGTACATGCGCGCCTGGTTTTGGCGAGGACGCCTTTTGTCTTGGGGTAGCCCTTGTCGTCGTAGCCGACGACCACGCGCCCCTCCCAGCGTCCGTCCTTTCTCAGACGGACGGTGCCTTCGCCGTTTTCCCTTCGTTTTGCCATGGCAGAATATCCTCCATAAAGCCGCCGACGATCTCCGCGGCGCGCTTTTGCATATCGCCCGTGACGTGGGTGTAGGTATCGAGCGTGAACGAGGCGTTGGTGTGACCGAGGATCGCCGAGAGCGTTTTGGCGTCCACGCCGCTTTTGAGCGCGTGGGTCGAGAACGTGTGACGGAGATCGTGGAAGCGGATGTCCGGCAGGTTCGCGTTCGAGAGGATCGCCTTGAGGCGGCTGTAGGCGCTGCTTGGGGAGAGCGGCAGCTCCGGCCTTGTCGGGTTCGGGAAGATCCACTCGGAGCAGGACGTTTCCCTGCGCTTGCGCAGCAGCTCCGCCGTGCTGTCTGCGAGCAGGATGTCGCGTGTGCCGCTTCCGGTTTTCGTCTCTCCGGTGACGAGCCGCCCGCGCTCTGTATGCAGCGTGTGGCGCACATGGAGTATGCCGCGCTTCTCATCGAAGTCATCCCAGCGCAGACCGCAGATCTCGCCGCGCCGCAGTCCTGTGGTCAGCTCCGTGTAGAAGAAGTCGTGCCAGACTGTGTCGCTTTGGATCGCCTTCATGAACATGTCCAGCTCGCGCTCGGTGAGGATGCGCATTTCGCCGCGCTCCACCTTTGGCGGCGAGGCGTGGACGGTCGGGTTCCATGCGATGATGTGCGCGCGCACCGCTGCGTCGAGCGCGAGGTGCAGCATGGCGTGGATGTGGCGCACGGTGCTTGCGGAGAGCTGGGAGCCGTGCTTCTCGTCCGGCTGTATGCGCCCGTGCTCGCGCAGGCGGCGGTACATCCGCTGGACGTCCTCCGTCGTGACGGAGGACACCTGCTTGTCGCCAAGCTCGCGCCTGACCCGCTTCGCCATGTGGCGGTAGTTTTCAAGCGTTGTGTGGCGCACGGCGTTCGCCGCGTACTCGTCGAGCCAGCGGTCGAGCCAATCGCCCAGCGTCATGAGGCTGTCCTCGGTCAGCTCCACGCCCTCGTAGGCGACGATCTCGCGGTGGAGCTTGTCGAGCAGTTCCTTCTGCGTCCTTGCGTAGACGCTGCGAAAGATCGGCTCGCCGTTGCGCTTGTGACCGACAACGATGCGCCCCTCCCAGCGTCCGTTCTCTCGCTTCCGCACCATGCCGTCGCCGGACGCTCTGCGCTTTGCCATGCCGTCATCTCCTTCTTAGTTACCGTTGCGAAGATTTTGCGTTCGCTTTGCCAGCCCAAACAATACCGGAGACGCGCCCGCAAGTCTACCGAAACCTCGTTGACCAAACGGAGAAAATGTTCACCACGCTCAATCCATCCGCTTCTGGAATCTGAGCGCGTCCTCGAAATCCAGAACGCCGTGTGTGCGCATGACGCGCTTGGCGCAGGTGCCCGTCAGCGTTTCCAGCATTTCCAGATCCATGTCCGTGTCCGCCGCGAGCAGGTTCGCCATGACTGCGTCTTGTAGCGCCAGCTTGAACAGCGTCTTGCCGATGCGGTCGCCGAAGAGCAGGAGCTTCCCCTCCAGCACATCCGCCAGCACGCGCGGCAGATACGCGCCCGCGTCACGCGCGTTCAGGTAGCCCGTGTAGAAGCGTATTGCCTTTTCGATGTACTCGCTCCGGCTGGCGCAGTTGTCGGCGCGGTAGTGCGCATCGACCAGAGCCCGCGCGTCCGGCTCCATCCAAAGCGCAATTTTTTCTTTTCCTTTTACCATGGTCGTTTTCACCTCCAATTACCTGTGGAACGCCTACGTTTTCCCCTTGATTTCGGGCTTATCGCCGTCTTGTGACGTCAACGCCGCAAAACGCACCCTTTTTGGAACGCCCTGTTCCGCTGCTCGAAACTGCCCGCACCGCGGGCAGATGTGGACGCGCCGGGGCGCCTGCGAC
>CAMKFK010000056.1 GCA_946411835.1 uncultured Clostridia bacterium | reverse complement strand
CGATCATCTTGCGCGCGTCGATGATGGCGCTCGCCTGCTGGCGCTGGAGCATGACTGCCGCGATCTCCGGCGCGTAGGCGAGGTAGGTGATGCGCGCCTCGATGATCTCAAGCCCCGCCTCCGCGACCTTGTTCTGGATCTCGTCGCGAATGCGCCGCGCCACGACCTCGCTCGACCCGCGCAGGCTGCCCTCGTCCGCCACGCCGTCGCCGGTCGTGTCCACGTTCTGCGCTACGTCGTAGGGGTAGATGCGCACGATGTTGCGCAGCGCGCTGTCGCATTGCAGGGAGAGATACTCCTTGTAGTTGTCCACGTTGAACACCGCCTTCGCCGTGTCCGTCACGCGCCACATGACCGCGATGCCGATCTCCACGGGGTTGCCGAGGCAGTCGTTGACCTTCTGGCGGCTGTTGTTGAGCGTCATGATCTTGAGCGAAATCTTCCGGCTCGCCGTCTCCGCCTGGTGCGCCGCCGCCGAGCCGGTCAGGGCGACGGTCAGGGGACTGGGCTTGCCGCCGTCCACGTCGCCGCTCTGGTTGAGCTTCGTCTTCGCCGCCGGGTTCACCGCCGTGCAGAAGGGGTTGACGAAATAAAAGCCCTCGCCCCGGAGCGTGCCGATGTACTTGCCGAACAGCGTCAGCACCAGCGCCTCCTGCGGCTTGAGGACCTTCAGCCCCAGCAGCAGGACCCAGCCGCAGACGAGCCAGAGCATGGAGAGAATGACGGCGACGCCGCCGAACGGCCCGCCCAGCATCCCGCCGAACACCAGCTGCGCCAGCGCGACCAGATACGCCGCGATCACGAGCAGCAGCACCGCCATGCCGTTTTTCCGCGTGGTCAGAATGGTTTCTTTCATAATAATCGCCTCCATGATATCTAATTGATATCACAAAGCTATCAAAATGTCAAGGGACGAATGAGAAAAACTGGTAATTATGCAAATCTTGTACAAGCTGCACAAAAGGACGCCGTGAAACAAGCGGATACAAGCCGGAATGCGCAGAATTTGTGACGAATTTGAGTGAAATGTTCTGCAAATCGCCCATTTTGGTTGACATAACGGCGAAAATGGAACTTGACAAATCCGGCGTCCTGCGCTATACTGCGCTACATCCCGAAAGGTTACAATTTGTAACCTCGGATGACAAGGCTGTTACTTTTTGGGCGGACGACGGCGACGCTGCGTCCGCCGCCGAAGGAATAAAGGAGATTTGATTATGATAGAACAACATCCGCACAAGCAGGGGCGCGCGCTGCGCCGATGCTGGAAGACGGCGTTCGCGCTGCTGCTTGCCGCCTCTGTTGCGGTCAGCCTTGCGCCCAACATGACGGCGAGCACCCTCTACTTTGTCAGCGACGGCATCAGCACCTTCCTCACGGGCGGAACCGAGCGCGCGGACGAGAGCCGTATCGTCGTACAGGGCGTGACGGTGGACAGCGGCGACGTGACGATGGAGGAGGGGCGCAAGGTCGTCATCCGCCGGGGCGAGAGCGAGATCTACGCCACCAGCCGCGCGAACGAGAGCGTCAGCGCGCTGCTGCAGCGCGAGGGCGTGGCGCTCAGCCCGCTGGAGATGGTCTTCGTCGACCTGTCCGGGGAAGACGTTGTGCTCGCGGTTGCCGCCGACCACACTTATTATGAGACGGCTTCGGAGGCGATTGCCTACGGCACGACGTATCAGACGGATTATACCCTGCCCAAGGGCACGACCGCCGTCACCCGCGCGGGCGAGAACGGCGTGCGCGAGGTGACCGTCGAGGTCATCTATGCCGACGGCAGGCTGTCCTCCCGCCAGAGGATTGGCGAGAACGTGCGCGCGGCCGTGGACGAGGTGGTCAGCACCGGCACGCTGGTCAAGGAGGCGCAGCCGGGCGACACCATCGCCTCCGTCGTCACGAAGGAGGACGGGAGCGGCTATCTGCTGATGAAATCCGGCGACTCCCTCCATTTCACCGGCAAGATGACCGTCACCTGCACCGCCTACAGCTCCGAACAGCGCACCGTCGGCACCATCACGGCGACGGGGACGCGCGTGAAGGTCGGCGTCGTCGCGGTGGACCGCCGGGTCATCCCGCTGGGCACGAAGATGTTCATCACCAGCAACGACGGCGTCTATACCTACGGCATGGGCAGCGCGGAGGACACGGGCGTCTTCGGCAAGAGCGTCGACCTGTACATGGACACGATCCGCCAATGCATGCAGTTCGGACGCCGCCCCAGCACGGTTTATTTTCTCGACAAATAACGAAAAGCCTCACGCTTCAATCGGCGTGAGGCTTTTTCGCGGGGAAGAGGGCGGTGACGCCCGCGTAAAGCAGGAAGAGGGCGAAGGGCTTGCGCAGCAGCGCCGTGTCGAGGAACGCGGACAGCAGCGCCGCGCCCAGCGCGCAGACGACGCCGACGGGCGCGGCGGCGCGGAGAACGTCGCGGTCGAGGTAGCCGTTTTTGCGGTGCCGGTACAGGGAGGCGGCGGCGGTGGGCAGGAAGTAGAGCAGGTTGATTGCCTGCGCCTCGCGCTGCTCCACACCGAGGAAGAGCGTCATGCACAGCAGCAGCAGCGTCCCGCCGCCCACGCCCCACGCGGACAGGACGCCCGTCCCCATGCCGAGGACGAAGGGGAGCAGCCACTCCCTCATGTCAGGTACCGCCACGCGCCGTAGAGCAGGAACAGCGCGAAGACGCGCCGCAGCCAGACGGCGGGCACGTCCCGAAACAGCCGCCCGCCGAGAAAGCCGCCCGCCAGTCCGCCGAGCAGGTAGGGCAGCGCGCGGACGAGGGGAAAGCCCGCGCGCAGAAGGCCCACCGCCGCCGAGACCGCGCAGATCGGGAGGATCACCGCCACGCAGGTGGCGAAGGCGGTCTTCTCCGCCACGTGCGCCCAGCGCGTCAGCAGCACGACGAGCGGGATGCCGCCGCCCCCGCCGAACAGGCCGTTGACCGTCCCCGCCAGCGCGCCCGCGACGCGATACTTGCCGAAATCGCCGCCCGAGGGCGGCGATTTCGCGTCAGCTGAGCTTCTCAAAGCTCTGACAGTCGGTACACTGGTCCATGCTGGGGTTGCTCTCGTGGGTGCCCACCTGAATGGCGTTCAGCCCGCAGTACTGGGCGTTCTCGCAGTGGTGCGCGCAGTCGGTCACGCTGCAATGGATGGCGGTGTTGGGAGTGCAGGCGCTGCCGCGCTTCGTATGCTCGGTCATGTTGGATATCCTCCGACGTTCAGATTTGGCTTTTGCCGGTCCTAGCTTGCCCGGATTTCCGAAAAAAATGCGCCGCTTCAAACGGCACATTTCATTTTATTTCCGCTTCCAGACACCGGGGAAGAGCAGCACCAGCAGCGGCATGATCTCCAGGCGCCCGAGCAGCATGGTGACGGTCAGCGCGACCTTGCTCAGGGCGGTCATGAAGCTGAAGTTGCAGGTGGGGCCGACGAGGGAGAAGCCGGGGCCGACGTTGGAGATCGTGGTCAGCGCCGCCGTAAAGGCGGTGGTGAAGTCCGGCTCCTCCAGCGAGACGACGGCGGTGCACAGCAGCGTGATGAGGATGTAGGCGAAGAAGAACACGCTCACCGAGGACACCGTCCCCTCCGCCACGCGCGCGCCCTCCAGCGTCAGGGGGCGCACCTCGCGGGTGTGGAGGATGCGGCGCAGCTCGCGCTTGAGGTTCTTGAGCAGGATGACGAGGCGGCTGACCTTGACGCCGCCCGCCGTGGACCCGGCGCAGCCGCCGACGAACATCACAAGGATCAGCAGCATCCTGGAGAAGTAGGGCCAGAGGTCGAAGTCCGCCGTGGCGTAGCCCGTGGTCGTCATCAGCGTGACGACCTGGAACGCGGACTGGGACAGGCTTTCGTACACGCCCTTTCCCGCCTTGAGGATCAGGTCGGCGGCGATGCAGCCGATGGCGCCGAGGGTGATGAGCGTGTACCAGCGCAGCTCCTCGCTGCGCAGCGCCTCCTTCCACTGCCGGCGCTGCACCTGAAACAGCACGCCGAAGTTCACGCCGGAGACGAACATGAACAGCACGATGATCCAGTTGATGAGCTCGCTCTGGTAGTAGGCGATGCTGGCGTCCCGGATGGAGAAGCCGCCGGTGGAGATCGTGGTGAACGAGGTGGTGAGGCTGTCGAACAGCGGCATCCCCGCGAGACGCAGGATGACCGTCTCCGAAAGCGTGAGCGCGATGTAGATGAGGTAGAGAGACTTGGCGGTTTCGCTGGTTTTGGGCAGGAGCTTGGAGCTGATGGGGCCGGGGCTCTCCGCCTTCATCAGGTTGA
The DNA here is from genome assembly GCA_946411835.1 of uncultured Clostridia bacterium. Classification (GTDB taxonomy): domain Bacteria; phylum Bacillota; class Clostridia; order Oscillospirales; family Oscillospiraceae; genus Hominicoprocola. The sequence continues at coordinate 8,308 of CAMKFK010000056.1, read as the reverse complement.
CGCTGCCCTCGCCCAGAGACGGCAGCAGCGCCAGCACCATGACCAGCACGCCCATGCCGCCCATCCACTGCGTCAGCGCGCGCCAGAATTGCAGGCCGCGCGGCAGCGCCGAGGGCGCGGCGACAATGGTCGCGCCGGTGGTCGTGAAGCCGGAGACGGTTTCAAACACCGCGTCCACATAGGAAAAGCCGGACAGGGTATAGGGGATCGCGCCGGTCAGCCCCAGCACGATCCAGCACAGCGCCACGGCGACAAAACCGTCGCGCGTCTGAAAGCGCTTGCTCCTCTGCGGGAGGCGCAGGAGCAGAAAGCCGACGACGGCGCACAGCGAGATCGAAAAGGCAAAGGCGGAGGAATCCGGACCCGACGTGACGAGCGCGATGGCGAAGCTCGGCAGCATACAGACCGCCTCAATCTCGAGGATCAGCCCGATCACGCGGGCAATCACAGCATGGTTCATGGCTTACTGCTCCAAAATGTCGTTGAGGTCCTGGAGGAACAGCGAGCGCGCCACGACGATCACGCGGTCGCCCGCGTGAATCTCGGAGCCGCCGTTGGGGATGGTCACCTTGCCCTCGTGCACGATGGCGGCGACGAGGATGCCGCGCCGGAAGTGCAGGCTCTTGAGCGGCGTGTCGAGGAAGTGGGTGGCGGAGGAGGCGGTGAACTCCACGGCCTCCATCGCGCCGTCGAGGATTTTGTGCAGGCTCTCCACCGCGCTGCCCTGTGAATTGGCGAAGCCGCGCACGAAGCGGGAGATGAAGTTCGCCGTGATGTCCTTCGGGCTGATGACCGTTTCCAGACCGAGCTGGCGCAGCAGCGCCATATAATTCGGGCGGGACATCTTGGGCAGCACCTTCTTCACGCCCGCGTGCTGGGCGGTGAGCGCCATGAGCAGGTTCTCCTCGTCGCGCCCGGTCAGGGGAATAAAGGCGTCGCACTCGAAGATGCCCTCGGTGTCCAGCAGCTCGTGGTCGGTGCCGTCGCCGTGGAGGATGGTCGCCTTGGGCAGCTTCTCCGCCAGCACCTCGCAGCGCTCGTAATCGCGCTCCACGATGGTCAGCTTCGCGTCGGTGCCTGCCAGCGCCCACGCGAGGTAGAGCGCGATGCGTCCGCCGCCGATGATGGACACGCGGCGCACGGGCGCGAGCTCGCGCCCGGCGTTCTTGAGCACCCGCGTCGTCTCGCTGGGGGAGCCGATGACGTAGAGCAGGTCGCCGGGCTTGGGCACAAAGCCGCCGTTCGGGACGATGACCTCGTCGCCGCGCTTGGCGGCGCAGACGAGCACGTTGCCCGGGTGGCGGCGGTTGTAATTCGTCAGCGAGACGCCCGCCATCATGCCGCCCTCGCTGAGCTGGAAGCCGATGAGCTCCACCAGCCCGCGCGCGAGGCTTTCGACGCTGAACGCGGCGGGCACGCGCAGAATGCGCGCAATTTCCTGCGCGGCGGCGTATTCGGGGTTGATCGTGTAGTCCAGCCCGATCTCGCGCCGCAGGATCGACGCCTCGCGGAAGTATTCCGGGTTGCGGACGCGCGCGATGGTGCGCTTCGCGCCGAGCTTCTTCGCCATCAGGCAGCAGATGAGGTTGACCTCGTCGTTTTCCGTCACGGCGATGACAAGGTCGGCGTCGCGGACGCCCGCCTCGATCAGCGTGCTGACGCCCGCGCCGTTGCCGGTGACGAACATCGCGTCGATGGAGTTTTCCGCGTGGGAGAGCGCCTCCGTGCTCGCGTCCACAAGGGTGAGGTCGTGGTGCTCGCCCTCGAGCTGCTGGGCGATGGCGTAGCCCACCTTGCCGAGGCCGACAATGAGAATTTTCATTTGGTTCTCCTTCTTATGCGGAACCGCCGTTCCGTGTTTTCCGGGTTTCCAGCACCACGCTGTTGAACTCGGCGCCCATGATGAGCGTGGTGGCGGAGAGATAGAGCCAGAGCAGCAGCACGATGATCGTGCCGATGGAGCCGTAAATCAAAGAGTAGCGCGCCGCGCGCTCCACGTAGAGCGAGAAGAGCATGGACAGCCCCACCCACGCCGCGAGCGACGCCAGCACCCCCGGCCAAATGCCGCTTTTGAAGCGCCGCTCGTCCAGCGAGAGCGCGTAGAGCAGCGCGATCATCGCGAAGAGCACCGCGCCGAGAAACACGAAGCGCAGCCGCGTCCACAGATAGACGGCGCCGCCGCTGAGGCGGATATAATTCGACACAAATTCCAGCGCGCGCCCGCCCACCGAGGAGACCGCGATGGACAGAAAAATCGTCACGATCAGCAGGACCGTGTAGAGCAGCGCGCGGAACTGGTAGCGCAGAAAATGCTGCGGCGCGCCCGCGTCATACGCCTTGCGCACGGACTGGAACAGCGCGTTCACCGCGCGGTAGGGGAAGTAGATTGTGAACACCAGGCTGAACCACAGCAGCGCGCGGCTGGACGTGCGGGAGAGGTAGCGCAGGTACTGATCCGTCAGGTCCAGGATGTCACGGGGGACGACGGCGGAAAATTCCCGCAGCAGACTCTCCAGGTCCAGCGCCCAAAGGGCGAGCAGGTTGTTCAGGAAAATCAGCAGCGGGAACAGCGCGAAGAGCAGATAATAGGTCAGCGCCGCGCTGTCGCGCCCGACGTGATGGTCAAAATAGCGGCGCAGAAGCAGCGCGGCGCCCTTCGCCGCGCGGTGCCGCTCCAGATAATCGGACAAGCGCAGCCCCCCTTTCATACCGTTTCCCGCTTTGCTCAGTATAGCATATGATGAGAAAAAAGAAAGAGGATTATTCTGTGTAGATCTCGATGACCACATCGTAGTGGTTCTCGTCGAGAAAGGTTTCGAGGCTCCCGTTGAATTCACGCAGGTCGATGGAGTCCAGATACTCCACGCCCAGCGCGAGGAAGGGCAGCACGCAGTTGTCGAAGGAGTGGCCCAGCACCAGCACGCGCTTGCCGTCGTTCACCATTTCGTTGTGGACGCGCGTCAGCGCCTGGTCGCCGTAGAAGTAGGCGGAGTAGAGGCTCTGATGGTACTCCTCCTGAAAGCGGACCACGTTCATGCGGTAGAAGGCGGAGCCGAAGCTGCCGCTTTTGTCCACGTCCAGCGAGGGGATTTCGATGTGGAAGCGCGTGGGGAAGTAGGGGTAGAGCAGGGAAAAATCCTCCGGAATCGCCTGCGCCAGCGTCACCTTTTTGCCCTGCGAGCCCAGGAACGCGCCCTCGTATACCTCGCTGCGCCAGCGGATCGGCGCGAAGTACAGCGGATCGACGGAGAAGCCGTAGTGCTCGTTGAGGTAATCGGCGATCACACTCGCCGCCCAGCGCCCCGTCTCCGGCAGCCAGTGGTGGTCGGTGTGGAAGAAGCTCGCGTGGTGGTCCATGCCCGCCTCGTGCAGCGCGTCGCGCAGGTCGATCGTGTCCACGTCCGCCAGCCGCAGCAGCCGCTGCAGCCGGTCGGCGTTCTGGTTGTAAAAGTCCATGATGCCGGAAATGGCCGTGTCCTCGCGGCAGGCGTCGTTCGGCGTCGTGACGTAGAGGTGCTCCATGCCGCGCGCGGCGCAGTACCGGTCCAGCGCCACGATCTCGGCGGCGCGCTCCTCCTCGTCCTGACGGGGGACGCAGGTGATGAAGTAGTTGTCCTCCGCCATGATGATGGGGTTGTAGCTGTTCAGGTCGGCGAGCTTCCAGCCGAGGCTGATGTCATAGCGGCTCGCGGTTTCCACCATGCTCTGATAGAAGGGCGCGCGGTCGGTCGTGTAGTCGCTCACGAACTGCTCCGCCGCCTGGACCTGCGACTCATAGGGCTCCGTGCTCTGCTTGAGCGCGTCCACCCACGCCGCAAAGTGGTCGAACGCCGACTGCTCGGCGGAGAGCGGCTCCTGTTCGGGATAGCGCTCCGACCAGTCAATGTGGATGCCCCAGACGCAGCCGTCACGGTCGCGCAGCGCGTCGCGCTCCGCCTGCGTCAGGGACAGCGGATCGGTCTTCTCCGGGGCGGCAAGCCGCTCCAGAACGGGTTCGCCGGGGACAAGGCGATCCTCCTCAGCGGCGGGCTCCTCGACAGAGGACGCCTCGGCGGGAGTCAGCATTTCGTTGATGACGACCAGCATCGCCACGCACATCACCGCGACGACAATAAAGGTGGCAATGTGATAAATGAGCTTTCGGAGATGATTCAGCATGAACAGGGTCTCTCTTTCTCAAAAGTGGTAGTAGATAAACGGGTTATAGGCGCTCTTGGCGCAGACGGCAATGCACACGCCGAACAGCGTCAGCAGCGCGAGCGAGCGGAGCAGATCGTAGCACAGCACCGCGCGGGGGTACCGGATCGGCTTGCCGCACGTGAACTGCCGGTGCAGCCAGGGCAGCACGGGCGTGCTGAACAGCGCGCAGGCGAAGAGCACCCATTTGCCGCTGGCAAAATACTGGGGGAAGAACACGTCCGTCAGCGCGGAGGCGCGGATGCCGAACATATTGGCGATGAACAGCGCCGTGTGAGGGATTGTATCCGCCCGGAAGATGACCATGCCCACGGCGGTCAGCGCCAGCGCGTACACGCGGCGCAGCACGCGCGCCCGGCCGGTGAGCTGACCGGGGAAGCCCGTGAGCTTTTCAAACAACAGCAGCACAAAGTAGTACATGCCCCAGATGCAGAACATCCAGTTCGCGCCGTGCCAGATGCCGGTGAGCAGCCACACGACGAAGAGGTTCCGTATCCACAGCCGTCTCGACACGCGGCTGCCGCCCAGCGGGAAATAGACGTAGTCCCGGAACCACTTGGACAGCGAGATGTGTTGTCGCCGCCAGAAGTCGGTAATGCTGTCGCAGGTGAAGGAGTAGTTGAAGTTCTCCTCGAAGTGGAAGCCGAACATCAGCCCCATGCCGATGGCCATGTCGCTGTAGCCGGAGAAGTCAAAGTAGACCTGAAAGCTGTACGCCACCGCGCCCAGCCACGCCGTGGTCACCGCCAGCTCCGTGCCCGCGAGGGAAAAGATGTTGTCCGCGATGAGCGCGACGTAGTTCGCCAGCAGCACCTTCTTCGCCAGCCCGCAGACCACGCGCGTCACGCCGCGCGAGATGTCGCCGAGGGTCTCCCGCCGCTGTTCGATCTCGCCCACCACCGTGCCGTAGCGCACGATGGGACCGGCGATGAGCTGGGGGAACATGGAGATGTAGAGCGCCAGCTGCCAGACGCTTCGCTGCGCCTCCACCTTGCCGTAGTACACGTCGAACACGTAGGACATGATCTGGAAGGTGAAGAACGAGATGCCGACGGGCAGCTCGATGTGCAGGCTGGGGAAGCTGCCGCTTCCGAGCAGCAGGCCGATGTTCTCAAAGACGAAGGCGAGGTATTTGAAGACAAACATCAGCGTCAGGTCGAAGCCGATCGCCGCCGTGAGCCATGCCTTGCGCGTGCGGTGATCCTCGCACGCGGCGATGCGCAGGCCGCAGACGTGGTTCCACACGATCGAGAGCAGCATCAGCCACACGAACACCGGCTCGCCCCAAGCATAAAACACCAGACTGGCCGCCAGCAGCACCGCATTGCGGTAGCGCCGCGTTTTGCACAGCGGGTTGTAATACAGCAGCAGGGAAAGCGGGAAGAAAAAGAACAGAAAAACCGTTGAAGCAAAAACCATGAGGAGCCTCCGGACGTGCGTTGCCGCGATGGGCCCGCACGGTCCACACACAGTATCTATTTTACTATATCACAACAAGCGACGTTTTTCAATGATACAATGTGAAAAGAAAGAAAAAAACACAGGGGCGGTCCCAGGCGGACGTCCGCCCCGCGCCTGAGCGGTTGAAGCACCTGATCGTCTGCGGTGAGGACATTCTCATCAACGCTCTTTCACACTGCTTTGCCGAGGACGATTTCTGCCGACCGGACGAGATCGAGCGATTGATTGAAGAATCCGGCGATTGGATTATGTGCTGAGCAGGCTGTTTCATCGCGGGTAAGCAATAAGGCGCTCGTTTTTTTGACGCGCATTTTCTCGCAATTTCCTTGAAAAACATAGAAAAAATTACAAGAAAAACATGGAACCACGCCCGGGGATCATCTTCTAGGATGCGATTCGGTTTATAACAATTTGCTTGCGCGCAAAACCATATTATGGTATACTGACTGTGAATGGGAACAATCCCTAAAAGATAACGGAAAGGAAGGCGCTAACAATGGCAAACAAACCAACGTACACCAGTCCGTATGAGCTTGATGGGCGGATCCCGTTGCGGCAGGCGATTCCTCTGGGGTTGCAGCACGTTTTGGCAATGTTCGTCGGCAACCTGTCTCCGCTTCTCATCATCATGGGCACCTGCGGGCTGATCGACGGAAACGGTTTCGGCGATCTGCGCGTATCCCTGCTTCAGAACGCAATGCTGGTTGCAGGTCTGATTACCTTTGTCCAGCTCTACCCCATCGGACCCATCGGAGGCAGGCTGCCGATTGTCATGGGTACTTCCTCCGGCTTCATCGGCGTCAACAATGCCATTGCCGGCAGTATGTTGGCCGGCGTCGCCGCCGGCACCATAACGACCGACGCCAACGCCGGCATCTATGCCTACGGTGCGATCATGGGCGCGTGCATCATCGGCGGCGTGTTCGAGATGGGTCTCGGCTTCCTCATCAAGCCGCTGCGCAGATTCTTCCCTGCGGTCGTCACCGGCACCGTCGTCATGGCCATCGGCCTGAGCCTGATTCCTGTCGGTATCAACTTCTTTGGCGGCGGCGGAGCCGGCGTTAAGGACTTCGGACATATGTGGAACCTCTTCCTTGGTACGGTTACCTTAATCGCGATTCTGGTCTTCAAGCATGCGTTCAAGGGCTTTCCCTCGATTGCCTCGGTGCTGCTGGGCATCGTCGCGGGATATTTTGTCTCGCTGGTCATGGGCTGGGTCCTGCCCAACACGTTTGAGGCGGACGGTGCAACTTACACCTACGCTTATGTAACCCAGTGGTCGAAGGTCGGCGCCGCTTCCTGGTTTGCGCTGCCCAGCATAATGCCGGTTGCGCCGCGCTTCCGCATGGACGCCATTATCCCGATGTGCATTATGTTCATCGTCACTGCGGTGGAGACCATCGGCGACACCACCGGCGTGGTTGAGGGCGGCCTGAACCGCGAAGCCACCGACAAGGAGCTCTCCGGCTCCGTGGTCGCGGACGGCTTTGGCTCGTCCGTTGCAGCTTGCTTCGGCGTTCTGCCGAACACCTCGTTCAGCCAGAATGTGGGTCTGGTCGGTATGACCAAGGTCGTTAACCGCTTTGCCATCGCCATGGGCGCGGGTATCCTGGTGCTGGCGGGTCTGTTCCCCAAGATCGGCGCCATCATCAACATCATGCCGCAGCCCGTTCTGGGTGGCGCGGCCATCGTGATGTTCGCCAACATCGTGATCTCCGGCGTCAATCTGATTACGAAGGAACCCCTGACCGGCCGCAACGCCACCATCGTGGCCATCTCGCTTGGTCTCGGCTTCGGTCTTGGCTCTGCGACTGCGGCGCAGGGCTTCATGCCGCAGTGGTTGAAGTACGTCTTCGGAGGCTCCGGCATCGTCCCCGCCGCTATCCTGGCCATCATTCTCAACAATGTGATTCCCAAGGATAATCCCGCGTAAGCTGCTCCGTCTGAAAAAGAAGCGTACCCGGAACAACGATCATCAGATCGTTGTTCCGGGTATCTGCCTGCATGGTATCATGATAATCGGAACTTATATTGGTGCATACCGTCATATAAAAGGGGGCGTCCATAATGAAAAGACGGATACTTTTGTTTCTGCTTTTGATTGTACTTATATCACTTATAGGGTGTGGACACTCAAATGCAGAATCTGTAGGCGCATTCAATTCAGAGGAGCAATTGGAATCGGCTGAAATCGAAACATCAGATCATACTGAAATGCAAAATGAAAGGAAAATTGAATTGTTAAAAGAACAATGCCCCGAGTACTTTGAACTCTCTTCCTTTAAGGGTATTGAAGTATATGTGTGGGAGACCGAAGACGGAGCTTATCGCTGCGGAATGATGAGCGGCACAAACCGTATGAAAACTGATTCAGAGATTCAGGCATTAGAGCAAAAATCCTTATCCATTCTTGAAGCAAAAATGGTATTAGAAGAAAATGGTATTGAGGACGAAAGTATGATTGTTATACCTATCACGCAGCCCTATGTAAATACAGGCGACGACGAAGACATCAGTGCCACGCTCGTCATTGACGAAGAACGTGCAGAACAAATATCTAAACTGTTGATGTATAAATGAATATGCGTATCGGCTTTAGAATCTGTTCACACTAAATTGCATCTACAATCATAGCAAAATAGATGAAACC